>JABDKA010000225.1 GCA_013002405.1 Sulfitobacter sp.
ACAAGACACTCTGATCCTTCCCGCAGGCAATGATGCTCCAGGCCACGCTTCGCTGATGTTCTTTAAGAAAGGCGGCCAGATCACTTTCGCTGTCGTTCTTCGTCCAGGTACCCGCATCTTCGATAAAGAGGTCCGCGGCACTGTTGCGGTCACGTGTGATCGAGATGGCGATGTAACACCAGACACCGTAAGCCTCTCCCTTCGCAGGGTCAGGCTCGCCTGTCGCCGGACGACCATTTGTCGTGCTTTTGTTGGCGCAGATGACATGGGCACCCGGCGCGGGCGGAAAGCGCCGCGCCGTCTCTGTGCCAAACAGAGTCTGTCCGGCAGCGACGAGGGGGGCGGCATCATAGACCGGCAGCTTTGACCCGTCATACTGGGTCACTTCAAAAAGCGGTTTGTCCATGTCCAACGCTTCGCTCCGCGCCAGATCGTAACCCCAGACATTGCCCGCAATGCCGCAGAAGGAGGACGCCGTTTCCATGTTGACTTGCCCGATATAGGCGCCGTTAGCCTCAGCCCGGTCATAGGCGACGATCCCGTCGAGCAGGAAATCGTCGGTCTTTTCAACCTCACCGGTCATAACCTTGAGGACAGAGACGTAGCCGTTTCCGCTGGACCCGGGCCTTGAATATCCATCGCAAAAATTGTCGTAAGGACTGATCGCGGTGCGATCCAATGTGTCAGCTGATTTTCTCATTGTCATGGTCCCCCAAATTGACGAATTGGATCGAAATAGAAAAGCTAAGCGTCGCTGCCACGCATCCGCGCATCAACACCGCGCGCGATCTCGCGCAATTGAGCGATGACCGTGTCGATGCCTTCCTGCGTGAGCCGATAGTTCACAAAGCATGGGCGAAAACACCGTTTGCCCGCAAGGTCAGTTCCGGTGATCAGACCGTCACCGCTACGCTGTATCTGTGTTTCAATCGCTTCATTCAGGCGGTCCAGGTATTGCCCTTTGGAGGGGTCACCGTGCAGATCTGGCGGCACGTAACGAAAGCAGAAGATGCTCAGAGATGGCCGGGTCAGCAGTTCCAGATCTTCAGCTTGTTCGACCATTGCAGCCAAGCGTGCTGACATATCGAGGTGTTGGTCGATCATCCTGCGAAAACCGGATGCGCCATACTGCTTGAGTGCCACCCATACCTTGAGCGCGCGATCGCCCCGGGTCAGTTCCCAACCGTGGTGCCAGTGATCATGCGCATCATCGGTGTCGATATTTCGCATGTATTCGTGCACCAAAGAAAAAGTCTCTGAAAGCGCGCCCCAGGTTTTCACAAGCAGGCATCCGGCCTCATAGGGCACATTCAGCCACTTGTGTGGATCAACGACCAGGGAATCGGCCCGATCCATGCCTGCGAAAAGCGGCCGCACTCGCGGGCTGAGCGCGGCGAGCGCCCCATATGCCCCATCGACATGGAACCAAAGATCGTAACGCTCCGCCAGATCCGCAAGCGCCTCAAGGTCATCCACAGCACCGGTATTCGTTGTCCCAGCTGTGCCGATAATGCAGAAAGGCTGCAGGCCCTCTGCAATGTCTTTCGCAATGGCAGCTTCCAAAAGATCGACGCGCACGCGAAAGCCCGCATCAGTCTCAATCTTGCGAAGTGCGGATGTGCCCAGTCCCATCATCGCAAAGCTTTGATCGAGGCATTTGTGGGTCTGATCGGACGCATAGGCTGTCAGCGGTGCATGCCCGGTCACACCGTCCCTTCTTACATCCCAATCGGTCCTGGCGACCCGTGCTGCAAGAAGCGCCATCAGATTGGCCCCGGTTCCGCCCGTGGTCATATAGCTGGCAGCATTGTCGCTAAAACCCACGGCTGCACCCAGCCAGCGCCCCACCGTCACTTCGATCTGCGTCGAACCGGGCGTGAGCGCCCAGGAATAGGGAAAGATCTTCAGCGATGCCACCAACCCCTCCACAAGACCGGGCAGCGTCAGCGAAGCAGATGACACATAAGACATCATGCGCGGATGATTGTAGTTGACCGTTGCCGGTATCAGTTTGTCCCGAATGATGTCCAGAATGGCGTCGGGGTCCATTGGGCCTTCTGGCAATGGGCCGCCCAGTTCACGCTCCATGTCTGCCGGGGACTGCGGAGGAGGATAAACCCCACGCCGCCCAGGGTCTTCCAGCTCATCCGCGATCATGTCAACGATGCGGTATCCAAGCCTGCGGATCTCGTCACTGTTCATCACAAGACTGGACGTCAAATCTGAAGGGTCTGGTCTTTTGTCGTCCATGCTCACCTAAATGCGTCAGGCTATGATTTACCGAGATAAATAACGAATAATTGGACCTACGGCGCAGCTTTGAGCTCATCGACGCTCAGTCTCAAGTCTTAGCCAAACGGGGCCCAGTTGAATAGTGGCTTGTTGCTCCTGCATTTGTCGAAGCTCAGAGAAATGCGGGTGCGATGGTTTTCGATCAGCTCAACGAGGCCTCATTGGTCGTCTGCGTTTTCCAACATGGCAAGCATGATCTGCGCCTGGACCTCACTTGCGCATCCTGTCCATCGCGCCGGTTGTTGCCGTCTGTCGATACGGCAATATCGGGCTTGATTTGTACATGGCTGCGTGCTGCAACAAAGGTCCAGTTCCCGCCCCCCTCTCCGTCAAGAACCAACACCCCCACACGTTAGACCCTCAGCGTCCCATGAGGAGCTTTGCCTTCTGCATCTGCTAAGGCGACTGCCATGTCCCGGGAGGTCCGGAGAGGTCTCCAATGTCGTTTGCTGGTGTTGATGATAACCCCCTCCAACAAGCCTAGGGAGACCGCCCAAAAGAAGGGATAAGTACATTTTCAAAATGACGGCTCCAGAACTGTGGCTGCTTGCCCGGTATTTGAAGGGTCCGCGACACGGTTCGTTAACAACACGTCCATTCAGCTCTACCTACCTCTCCCGCGTCACTTTTTGCCGCCGATGCCGATTTGCATCGGTGCATCGCGGCTGACCATTCGGATCACGAGGGGTACATGGTCGGACACCTGTTCGGTAAAATCCTTCACCGATTTGTCGAGCCGCACGATGGCCGCGTCATCACCACTGATGGGGGACATCCGGACGTCGCTACTGACAACGATGTGGTCAATCAGTGACCGATGCCTGGCACCTACGTAGGAAAGCGCATCTTCGGCGGCGTCATCGGTGGTCAGGGTGAACAGATCCGGCGCGTCCGTCAGAGGACTGAGAACGTCATTGTTCAGCGTTTCGTTCAGGTCACCGCCCAGGACCACCGGTAGTTTCTCGGTTTCGCGAATGTCGGCAATGACTTCACTCAGTATCTCGGCGGCAAGACGGCGGCGCGCCTTGCTCTGCGGATCGCCAAAGGCCTTGAGATGCAGCAGGACCATGATGAACTCAACCGGATCGCCGCGCTTGGTGTTCGGCGCGACCTTGATGTTGGCGATGAGCGGACGGCGCGGAAAGGCCGTGCGGCCGGATTCCGTCGTTGCAGCCCAGGCCGACTTGTGGCGGTCCAGCAATTTCTTCGAAATGTTCACCTCAGTAGTCTTGCTATCGTAGAGGACGGCCAGATCCTGCCTGCCTTTGACGTCGAGGTACTTGTAGTCATAGCTCTGGCCGAGGGCCTGAAGCGATGCAACCACGCGCTCCATCGCGTCCTTCTGAACCTCGACCAGTCCCATGGCGTCGAGTGACAGATGGCCAAGCACGTCGGCAACCTTGTCCACGCGCGCATCGGAGATCGCATTATTGAAATGCTCAATGTTCCAGAACCCAACATCGGCGAATTCAAGTGATCCCTTGTATTCGGGCACCTCGACTTCTTGGGGGTGGGAACCGGTGATCCCCGCGACATCGAAAAAACCCAAATGCGGAGAGCTGTCGGGGATGGTCGATAGCAGCTCCATCAGAGACGTGGATCCGCTGGCCTCGGTTTGCTGACGGGCCACCAGATGCGACACGATTGCGGCTATGCGCACACCCTCGTTCGTGGTGACACCGTTTTCGATCCAGCCTGCGTGGTGAAGAGCGACCAGATCCCACGTGTTGTTGAACACCGGGCTGCCGGACGATCCCGGCTCGGTATCGGTCTCGTACCAGACGACCTTGTCCTTGATGCGCAACACTTCGTTATTGTGAAGGGCGACCTCCTTGGGTCGGCCGCGCGGGTGTTGGACGATGTTGACCTTTTCACCGCGCGTCACGGTGGATGGGTTGCGCAGCAGGGGTATGGGCTCGAATTCATCCAGAGCCGGCTCGTCACAACCGACGATCGTGAAATCCAACTCCTTTGAGGTCAGAAAGAACCGATCCGGATCAAGGCTGACCATCAGGCTGTCGCCCCCCTCCTCAAAACGGAATTCGGCCAGAGCATCGCGCGCCTCTTCCTTGTCGGCGATGACGTGGTTGTTGGTCATGATGAAGTTACTTGTGGCGATCAGAAAGCCGGTGCCGGAGCCGCCGGGCAGATTTATGCGGCAGACAGAGGCCGCGGCATCCGCGCCGTGGTAGAGAAAGCTGGCTGGCAGGAAATCCGCCCCGCCCGAGATCTTCTCGAAATGCAGGGAGATGTCTTGCTCGATCTCTCTGCGGCGGCTTTCATCGTCTGTAGGAGGCAGCGGTGTATCCAACAGTTTGCGACCCCGATGGTCGACCAGCTCGCGGAAGGCCTGCGGTTCCAGGTCCTCCGCATCGATCATCGCGTCCTTGCCGGGAGACAGCCGGGCTGTCTCTTCGAAACTACGGATGGATCCAAACATCGAGGCAATGACAGCACGGAACTTATTGGCGGCTTCCGCATAACCGGCATTGTTGGGGTGCAGCTCATCATGCCAGTTTTCGCCCACCGAATTCAGACAGCTGACCCGCACGACGGATCCTGGGAATTCACCCGCCAGCCCGACCAGGGCGGTATTGAAGCGGTCAATCAGCTCAACGACGATCTGGGCCTGCAGTTTTTTGTCCTTGATACCCAGGCCAGCCATCGGTTTGCCCAGCCAGCGGGCGTTCTTCGGCTGAGCATAGTCGTAGCCGTGGCACAGGATCTTCAGGTTGGGATCCTCAGCTAAGAGCGATGAGAATATGCCTCGGTAAACGTTGATGATGTCATTGAGACGATTGGCGAAAGTGGCATTCGGGTAGTCCTTTGCCGCTCTTCCGGCCTTGAAGGGGTGGAGCGCGGTCTTCAGCATGCCGTCTCCCAGCAGATCATTCCCGCCTCCGCTCATCATGAAGACATGCGGTTTATGGTCTCGCACCGCCTGAAGGATCTCATCCTGGTCGAGCATGTCCTGGACCAGATCGCCAGCCGCGCCCAGACTGTAGATCGCGTAGTCATTGAACAGATGGTCGATCACGTCGCGCAACAGGAATGGATATTGGAACCAACTGTCGCCCTCCGACACAATGCGCAGCCCGGTCCAGCCGTCTTTCATCTTCCGGCGGTACCTCTTTTGGCGTCGCCGCTTGGACATGGTATTGAAGAACCGCATGGTGACTTCGGCTTCCATGCCTTCGTCATCGACCAATTCCGGATTGATCCGCACCTGCGGTGCAAATGCGCCGGATGCGTCGGGGGCTGCCTCCAGAAAGGCGGCTATTTCTTCATCCGAGGTGTCAATGTCGCGGATTTTCGCCTTCAGTTCAGTGAGTGTGATTTGCTTTGGCATGAGGCACCTTTCTCAATGATGTGGAGCCGGTCGTCACAAGTAAATTCATACTAAAAAACAAGCAGGTACGTGACCGTCGGTAAATAAACCTTACCCGAAAAACACCGTTATCAGTAGATCATAAGCTCCGCCTCGTGGCGAACAGGCGGCACTTGGTCGGCCTCTTTGCAGGCAGGTCTGTCACTGAATACGTTAACAAGTTCTACCTGTGATTGATTTTTGTCAAGGATTCGGGGTAGAGTAGAGGCTCGTCCGCATGCGTTTGCCCCGCGTTGGATAGGAGCACTTCAAGTGCCTGAGCCCGTATTAGTCACAGTGATTTTGAAACCTCTGCCGGACGCTTGCGGAGCGGGCACCATGGCTCAGGCCTTTGCGATGCTATTGGATTGGGCGGCCACACAGAATGTGACCGTTCAACCCCCTGTCGATGACGACCCCGAGACACTGCGGTTTGCAGTTGTCCTGGCTTCTGACGAGGCACAGGCCGACCTGCTGATCGCAGATCTGCAGACCAAGGCGTTTGTTGACACAAGTTACAGAAAGCCAGCGGACGCCCTTCCCTAAGTATTACAACTTAAAAAAGGAGCTTGAGACATGACAGAGGACAATGGAAACAGAGCCCCTGCATCACCGCGCGAGACGATTGTCGTCATGCAGCAGGACGCAGGATTGCGCGCATCGGCCGGAAGATTTGAAACCACCACGGATGAGCCGGTCACCGACCTTGAGAAAGTTCTGAAGAAGTACAAAGCGAACATGGCCCCGCTCTTTGGGACCACCGAAGAGCGGATCGAATTGGAGATGATGGAGGAGTCCGCGGAAGGCGAGGCACCCATGCCCGAGCTGTCCCGGTTCTACAAATTGGAGGTAGAGGACGACAAGGCCGAGGAAGCCGCAGAGGCAATGGCGGAGTTGGGGCAGGTCGAGGCGGCTTACGTCAAGCCCGGCGCAGAGCCCCCCGTGATGCTCGACGAAGAGGATGCGCCCACACAGGACGAGCCGCCCGTGACGCCGAATTTCGTCTCGCGGCAGGGCTATCTCGATCCAAGCCCCACGGGCGTCGATGCACGCTGGGCCTGGGCGCGCGGCGGCGGGCGTGGCCAGAACGTCCGCATCATCGACATCGAAGGGGCCTGGCGGTTCACCCACGAAGATCTGCGGCAATTGCAGGGCGGCGTTGTCGGGGGCACCCAATCCACCAACATCGCCTGGCGCAACCATGGCACGGCAGTCTTGGGTGAGTATTCGGGCGATCACAACACTTTCGGAGTATCGGGCATCTGCGACCAGGCCAGAGCCTCTGCAGTGTCGATCTTTGGCGGCATGGGATCCGCGGGGGCCATCCGTCATGCCACGGCGCGGCTGCGACGCGGTGACATCATGTTGCTCGAACTGCACCGTCCGGGGCCACGCCATAACTTCCAGTCGCGGTCGGACCAGAAAGGTTACATCGCGATCGAATGGTGGGAGGACGATTTCGCCGCTATCCTGGCCGCGTCCCGCCGTGGGATCATCGTCGTCGAAGCCGCGGGTAACGGTGCCGAAAACCTTGACGACAACCTGTACCAGACCCGTCCCAGCGGTTTCCCGACCAGCTGGACGAACCCCTTCCGCAGATCGAACCGCGATTCCGGGGCAATTGTTGTCGGAGCCGGTGCGCCGCCGCCCGGCACGCACGGACGCAACCACGGCCCAGACAGATCGCGGCTGGATTTCTCGAACTACGGGGCGCTGGTTGATGCACAGGGCTGGGGCCGCGAGGTCACAACCTGCGGCTATGGCGGACTGCAGGGTGGCCATGAGGATGTCTGGTATACCGATACCTTCTCGGGGACCTCATCTGCCTCGCCCATCGTCGTGGGTGCCATCGGGTCGTTGCAGGGTATGGCCCGCGCCCGCGGCACAGCAGTTCTGAGCCCCGCCAAGGTCCGCCAGTGCCTGCGCAGTACGGGTGCCGCGCAAACCGATGCACCGGGTCGCCCGCGCACACAGCGTATCGGCAACCGGCCAGATCTCAGGGCACTGCATCGCTGCGCCTTTGGCCCGGTTCTCAAGCGCAAGGAATTCATCAAGGAGACGGTCAAGGAGATCGAAAAGACCAAAGAGCGCAAAGAATTCATCAAGGAGATGAAGGAAAAAGACCGCAAGGAGTTCAAGGAGAAGGAACGTAAGGAATTCAAGGAAAAGGAAGTTAAGGAGTTCAAGGAGAAGGACAAGGACCGTTACGAGAAGGCGCTTGAAAAGCGTTTCGACAAGCAGCGTGAAAAACAGTTCGAGAAGCAGGCCGAAAAACAACGTGAAGGTGGCCTGACGCCTCAGGAAGATGAGCTGGAGAACCGCCTCGCCTCGCTTGAGGCGATGGTCGGCGAGCTGACACATTTCATTGCGTCGGAATTGCGACCGGACCTTGCTCAGGGCGCGCAGGACTATGCCGAGGATTACGATGACCCCGAGGCCGCGGCCCAAATGGCCAAGGATGAAAAAGACGAAAAAGACGTCGAAGGCTTCTGATCAACGGATGGTCCCGCCGTTCTACTGGCGGGGCCACTACCCTTTCTCGAAAGTCATTTGAATGCTCGTATTCCTGTGCAATCCCGGCGACGTGATGGCAGGTCCGTTCGTCGCGGAGCTTCGCCGCCGTCACCGCCTTGCCGCACAGATCATTACCCCGCAGGAACTGGTATATGCCCCCGACATGCAGCACCTGCTTGGCGAGGCAGAGACCTACAGTGCCGTAACGCTCAAGACGCACGGCACGCTCGAAAACGCGTCGATCACGGGTTTGGTCAATCGGGTGGATTTTCTCCCGGACGCCCATCTGGCAAATGTCAACGCCGCTGACCGCACCTATATTCAGCAGGAATTGCTGGCGATATGGTCCAGTTGGATCAGCGCCCTGCCCTGTCCGGTACTCAACCGCCCCACGGCGATTTCCATAGCCGGACCGGTCTATCATCCCGCCATCTGGCACCACTACGCCGCAGCGGTAGGGTTACCAGTGGCGCAGGTCATCTATGACGCGGACTTGCCCGACCCGCAAACGCCTGCCCCGGTCCACTCCGCGATTGTCTGTCAGGGGGTGTGTTACAGTCCAACACTGCCTCGGGAGTTATTCGCCGCCTGCTGTGAGCTGGCCGCCTATGCCGGGCTTGACATGGTGGAGCTTCTCTTCGGGTCCGGGCCCGGTGGCACGGTCTTCTCCCACGCCTCGCCAATCCCGGATCTGAGTCAGGCGAATGCCAATCTGATTGCCCAGGTCGCGGAGATTTTCAGGGATTGTCAGACATGATTTTGCTGGCTGGGTTGCCGAACGAACCGCCCCTTGCGCGCGTCGCTTCCGCGCTGGACGAACTCGGCCTCCCCTATCGCACAATAGACCAACGCCAGCACGTCAATCTGCACCTGTCGCTTGATCCGGCAGGGGATCACGGCATTCCGCAGGGCCGTTTGAAATCCCCCGAAGTAGAGGACATAGCGCTCGAAGAGGTCACCGGGCTTTACCAACGGCTGCACTCAGATGAGAGCTTTCCCGAGCTGTGCAACCTGCCCCAGGATGATCCGGCACGGCTGCGTTTTGGGCGGTTCGTGACGCTTTTCACGGCCTTTTCGGATTTGTGCAGCGGAAGAGTGCTAAACCGGACGCCCGGTATGGGCACAAACAATTCCAAACCCTTCCAGGCACAAATTATCGCCCGCGCGGGCTTCGCCATACCCCGCACCTTGATCACCAACGTGCCCGGACGCGCAAGGAAGTTTGTGAGGGACGCCGAAGCGCGCGGTCAGGAAGTTATCTTCAAGTCAGCGAGCGCCGTCCGCTCAATCGTGCGCGCGGTGACGGCAGACGATCTGGCCCGGCTGGACCGGTTGCGCATCTGCCCGGTGCAGTTTCAGGAACGCGTCGAAGGCCGGGACGTGCGCGTGCACGTGGTGGATGAGCAGGTCTTTGCGACCCGCATCACCACGACAGGTGTCGATTACCGCTATGCCAGCCGCGATGATGGCGGCTCGACGGTTCTTGAGCCTTTCACATTGCCGCCGGACATCGCCGCGCGGGCAGTAAGACTGGCACAATCGCTGAACCTGCCTTTGGCCGGGATCGATCTTCGAGAAACGCCGACAGGTGAATGGGTGTGTTTTGAGGTAAATCCAAGTCCTGCCTATTCCTACTACGAAGCAAACACCGGACAGCCGATTTCGGAGGCGATTGCCCGGTATCTGGCGGGCTATTAGGCCGGGTACATCCCTGCTCCTTCCCAAGAAAGAAAGAGTGACACAAAAGGGCACCGGCCCGATTTCCACGGGCCGGTGCCAAGAGCATGAAATATCGCCTCAGCGCGAAACGCAGAACGACCGCCACATTGTCGTATGCCGACTGCGGTTGCTGAAGTAATTGCTGCTGCGGACGAAGTTCAGATCAATCGCCCGATCCCAGGCCCGGAAGTGCACCGTGAAGCCACAAACATCCGGGAGTTCCGTCGGAACGCTCTGTGCGGCCGCAACGGTTGCGTAGGCTGCACTCAGATCAAATCCATCCTTGAGCGGCACAAGGATTGACGTCGGCGGCTGTGTGCCTTCGTCATCCAGATCGGCCCGTCCATCGTCAAAGTCGGTCTGATCCGCTGCCGTCGTGATCATGTGGGCGCCGACAACAAAGCCACCGGACCAGCGCAGATCATATTTCCAGAAATGATCGTCGTTGATCCGCCCCTTCATGTCCAGGACGACATCCGCACCGTCCCCTTCGACCTTGCACTGATCCCCCAAAGGAGAAGTTTCGGACGCGCGGTAGATATCGAACCACATGTCGCCCGTCCCCGAAGAAGTCTGCAACAAATTGTCGGGCAGACTGATGAGGTCATTATCGATCTGAACGCGCACGGATCCGCTGACATAGGTAGGTGTGGTCGCGCCGATCTCACGCATCACCAGCCGCACCCGGACCAGGGCGTCACTTGCGCCACTGGTCGAGTCCCAGACTGCAAGGCTTGGCGGGTCGCCACAGCCGTCGAACCGGCGGTAATCCGTAACCGAGAACCACCCCAGGGCATCGCTGTCATAGGTGTCGTTGCGCGAAATGGGGCAAGGCGATGCGGGTGTCGGGCGCACCATTCGCCGCCAGTTTTCGCTGGCCGGATGAACCACACCGGGATCGGCAAACGTTGGGAACCCAGCGCCCTGATCGACCTCAACACGGTATTCGTAGTTCGCCAGGTCCGGGCAATTCACCAGCTCGGGCATTGACCCCTGGATGCGAATGTTTCGGGCGAAGGGTCTTTGCGTGACACCGCCCCAATTCGCCAACCCGGTTGTCGGATCAATCATGCCGACTTCGACATTGCTGATGAAGGTAATCGAAGGCGGCGCGCACTGCACCACGTCACCGACGTTCTCGTGCAAGGCATCAAGACCCAAATCGCGGGTCGCCGGTTCCAGCGTTTTCAGCAGATCTCCCGCTTTCAGCCAGATTGAGGGCCCCGGTTGCAGAACATCCCCATCCGTGAAGGGTGTCGGGCCGAAGCCAACGATTTCGGTCGACAGCAATTCAACCGGCACATTTTCGATTGGGTCCAAAGCGGGCGTAAAGGCATCAAGGCCGAAATCGGCGCCGCGCACCGGAATGCCTGCAGGAAGTGCTGGCAAAAGCGACGCGTTCGACCGGACGATCACACCGTCACGCGCGGACAGCAGATCGCCATCCAGAAAGATCGGCTTGCCAATCTCCGGCGGTGTCCCTTCGGTTGAGAACCAGATGTCGACATCCAGCTCCTTGAGAAAACCGATCAGGCGGTCCGGATTATCCCTTAACCTGCCACTTCGCGCCAGTTCAGCCAGGCGCCTCAGCCGCTCTTCCTCCCCGATAAGGGTGACGGCATCCAGACCCAGATCGAGTGAGCGGGGTAGATCGAAGAGCGTCAGCAGCGCTGCGTTGGGAATGATCCCACCGTTGGTGAAAAGCAGATCACCGGCGGTGAACTGGTCGCCATTGGGGCTGTCCAGTTCGGTTGAAAAAGCGATCAATCTGCGCTTTTCGTCAACCGAAGCCACGGCATCCAGGCCCAGATCCACGCGCGAGATGTCGAACTGGCGGATCAGATCCGCATTCCGTCGGCATATCCGCGCCCCGGCTGAAACGTGCCAGGCCAGAAGATCGCCGTCAGAGATGATGGGATTGCCGTCGGCGGGTTCAGGGCCGCGTGTGAGGAAGTCTTCCGATGTGGAAAACAGCAGACCACTGCAGGGATCGTCCTGTGCAACCGCGCTACCGGGAAACCCGGCCGCGATAAGCAAGAGCCCTCCGAAGGCCGCTGCCAAGTACGGCCTGGCCCGTGAAGTATGCCGTGAGTAATATCGTCTATTGATAAACATTCCGAGTTCCTCCTATGCGCTTTTTTTCAGGTCATATGAGGGTGGGCGAACTTGGCCGCTGCGAATTGAGAAAAATCAAGTAATAAGCGAACATCCGCCTGTCACTACCGGATAACGTGTATTCTTCAATGACGCGTCGCCCTCGCGGTTGTCGAACCGTTCAATCCCTTTCCATCACGGAAGCTTGCCCGGTTTCTGATCGCGCAACGGCCCGATTGACAAAGATCAAGGGAAGGTCTGCCTTCATTCAGCAGAATACAATCTGTGATTGAGATTTCGGCAAATGAGGCTCTGCATGGCTTACAGCGAGGTCGCAACAGGGGTCAAACCGCAGCGGGTGCGAATGTACCGTTGTCTCGGGCTATTGCTTTTATGGCTTGGATTTGGGGGAGCGGCCTTTGCACAAACGCTGGAGATCGAGTTTGCCCTGGGTCCATTCGAACAACAGCCCGTCAGGCAGGCGGCATTTGCCGTTGCCGATTGGCAAGGACTCTCCCGGCAGTTCGGCCTGACCCTTCGGTATGTGGTGGTGCGCCATGCGGACGACGAAGACTGGTACGAAGAGACGCCCCAAGCGGTTGGCAAGGCACGCGAACTTATGGCCTCAGCGGGTTATCGCGACGGCCTTCCGACGCCGGTTCTGATCTTTCATGACCGATCCACGGCCCGGCTGGCGCCTCTTGTGGCCAGAGCCTTCTCAAGGATCGGACTGGAAACCAGCATTCAGTTCGTCGCCCCCCAGGACCGCGACGCCGCAATCGCCCGCACGCGGTACAATACGGGGCGAACCACCATTGAAATCCCCTACCTCTTCCTGACAACTTCGCGCCGCACACCCCCTGTCGTTGAACTGACCCCTCTGCCAGATCTGATCGCCGGGCGGCCGGAGGCCCGTTTCGATCCCTTCTCACGTCGTCTCAGAGTACGGGTGCCGATTGAGAATGTGGGCCGCGGTGGGGCTCCAAAAAGCACCGTCGCATTCCTTGATCGCGGCAGAACGCTCAGGCTTCCGGATACGGCGGTTCCAATCCTTGGCCCAGGACGCAGAACCGTTGCCGAGATTGAGCTGACCGTTCCCGAAAGCGCACTTGGAAAGATCTTGCAGTTGCAGACATCGGTGGATCCCAGGAATACGGTGCCTGAACTAAACGTACGCAACAACCTGTCTGAGGTTGTCGCTTTCGAACTGCCCGCCCCTCCACCACCAGAACCGGAGCGCCTGCCGGATCTGATCTTGCAGTGGCAAGGTCATCAATTTGATCCGGAAGCCAGGCAACTCACTGTCAGATTCACCCTTCGAAACATCGGCCAGGGCCCCTCTGCCGCGCAGTGGGTCGACATCCTCAGCCTGACGGGTGGAGAGCGTGAACGTCTGGCCAGGCTCCCCATCGGGCCCCTGCGGGCGGGGCAAAGTGTCGATCTTGTTCAAGAAGTCCGTCTTCCGTCAGGAATTCCTGGTCAGACGCTTGCCATTGCGGCCATTGCAGATGTCCTGGCGCAAGTTCCCGAATCCAATGAACGCAACAACGAGAGTGAGATACTGGAGATCCCCATCCCGCCGGAGCAGGTGCTGGTCGATCTGGAAGTGAGCATTCCCCGGGCGGAGGTTCAGAAAAATGGGCGCTCCGTAATGGTGACTGTCGCGGTCGTGAACCGCAATGCAGCGGTTAGCCCCTCAACCTTGCTGATCCTGCGCGGTGAACCGGGCGGCGAAACCGCGAAAGTGTCCGTTCCGTCCCTGCGCCCCGGCGGCCGTTGGACCACAGATCAAACGGTGGTCCCCAAATTCCGGCCCGCAGGCGGCCCGATGCAGCTTCTGGCCGCGGTCGACCCCGATAACCGCGTCCCGGAAACCAACGAAAATAACAATCAAACGGTCCGCACTGTCATCCTGCCTTTTCCGGCACTGATCTGGGGTGCCGTTGCCACGGTCAGCATACTGATCCTGTCGATGCTGTTCCCGCTTGTGCGCGCCCGCCCGAAACGCCGCGATCCCCCGCGAGAGACCTCTGACGAAGGGCAAGCCTCTGCGCCTCAGGTGCTCCTCGCCTATGTTTCCCGACCAGACCCAGGTTTCCAGCAGATTGACCCAGAAGATGACAGCGGGCTCATCATCATCGAGCTTTCCTTGCGCGCTTTGGCCGACCCCGGACACCAAGAAATGATTGAGGAGGAAGTGTGATGGTTGAAACACCTGTTGCGAGCACCCCCCGGACACTCGCTGATCTGGTGACTGATCCACATCAGGAGCCGGATACGGCAGAGGTGCCAGAGGAAACCCGCGAGGCCCTGCGCGACGATATTGCGGCATTCGGTGCGGGACTGGCCCAGGTTTTCAGCACTGCGGGGGTTCTGCTTGCCCTGAACAAGGCGCTTGAGGTCCCCCTGGCAGACATTCTCAAATCCGCCTGGAGCAGTTCACTCAGCCTTCAGGCCTATCTTGATCCTGAGAAACACCCGCCAGAGGAGTCCTCCTGGGTCAGCTTCGGAAAACACAAACTCTCATCGACCCATCAACCCAAGATCGAGGTTCTATTGAACGGCAAGCGTGTCGGAACGGTATCGTTCGACGTCACCCTGACACTCCACATTACCAGTACAAAGCTCCTCGTTCGCGATGGTCGTATCTGGGAGGCGACAGGGACGGAATTCCGGGGGGAGTTCAAGGCGGCCTACAAAGGACTGCCCTTCATCAAAAGGAACATCGGCAAGATCAAGCTGCCCGGCAAGCTCACTTTCAGCAGCGGAGTTCGGATCACAAAACTACCGGTCGCAATCGACTGAATCCGATGCCCCGTGAAAATGCGGGTTTCAGCGGCGTCAAACGCGAACCAATCACCGTTTGCCGAGGTGACCGGCATTCTGACCCTCGGTAACTTGTATCCCAACGCGAATTGGCCCCTAATCCACACCTTCAAAGAGAATGGCCCGCCGTCTTGCCGCGTCCTTGCGGCAGATCTCGAAATCATCGGGATGAAGACGCCCTTTGGGCACCGACGCGATATCAAAATGGCCGTAATCGTCCTGACCTGCCACCAGTGCAACGAGAGATTTGGTCCCGTTCTGTTGCTTCATCGACGGTTTGATATAGCGGATGGCCATCCCAATACGCCGATCATCGGTCACGTTGGGGCCGGAGGCGTGGAACAGATGCCCGTGATGCATGGAGGCTTGCCCCGCCTTCAATGGCGCGGGAACGGACTCGTCCTCATTGACGTCAACCGCGATCTCCTGACCACGTGACAGCAGGTTATTGGCGCTGAAGGTGTCCACGTGGGGCACGATCCGGCTTTTGTGGCTGCCCGGCACGAATGACATGCAGCCGCTGGCCTCGGATGCCGCCGATAGCGCAAGCCAGCAGGTGACCTCTTCCGCGTCGTTGAGCCCCCAATAGGTCAGATCCTGGTGCCAAGAAACAATCTTGGGCGAGCGCGGTTCCTTGATGAAGAGCGCGCCACTCCAAACCATCAGGTCGGGACCGAGGGCGATGGAAGCGGCACGGATCAGGTTGGGGTGGCGGATCACCGCATCGAAGTTGGGCAAGAGCCTGTCAGGATAGGCCATGAGCAACTTGGTGCGCTCCTGATCCGCTGCAAGCTCCGCTTCGGCGGCCTCAAAATCCCGGCGCAGTTCAAAGGCTTGTTCCTCGCTCAGAATGTCGAGGGGCGCGACAAAGCCGTCAATCTCATAGCGCTCGGCGCATTCGGAAGTTGTTTCGAACACGGGCCATCCCTTTCAGAAAGCAAGCTGCACCTTCATGGCGCGTCTGCGGTCGCTGGCCATCGTGAAGGCCGCGACCGCATCGGTCATTTCAAAACTGTGGGTGATGAGGGGGTCGATCTTGATCAACCCCCTCTGCATCATCCCCACGGCGGTGGCGAATTCCGGGTGGAAGCGAAAAGAGCCGCGCAGGGTGATCTCCTTGGCTGTCATGGCCTGCATCGGCACAGTCATATCGCCCCCCAGACCAAGCTGTACGATGGTGCCCCCGGGGCACAGGCAAGCAACGCCAGCGGCCAGCGCCACCGCAGCGCCAGAGCATTCCAGGTGCAAATCGACCTGCCCCTTGTCGGCCTCAAAGGGCTTCAGCGCGTCGGGGTCAGACCCGGTGTTGAGCGCCTGGTCAGCCCCGCAGGTTCGTGCGATGCCAAGCGTATAATCAGACAGATCCGTCGCGATAATCTGCCCCGCGCCCGCCCGACGGGCGGCCAGGATGGCAAGGCAGCCGATTGGCCCGCAGCCTGTCACAAGGACCGTCTTGCCCACCATGTCACCGGCCTGCCGCAGGGCGTGCAGGCAGACGGCCAAAGGTTCGGCCATCGCTGCCTGACCGGCCGTCAGACCATCCGCCGGGACGCATTGACTGGCCAGGGTGACCAGTCGGCTTTGAAAGGCGCCCTGGATATGTGGAAAGGGCATCGCGCTGCCGTAGAAACGCATGTTCAGACAATGGTTCTGCAGCCCGCGCAGACAATAGATGCAGGACTGGCAGGGCCTCGAAGGGGAGACAGCAACAAGCTGGTCGAGCTTGAGGCTCTCGACCCCCTTGCCCAATGCCCCGACAGTGCCCGAAATCTCGTGGCCCAGTACCATCGGTTCCTTCAGCGTGATCGGGCCAAAACCGCCGTGGTTGTAGTAATGCAGGTCCGATCCACAGATGCCGCCCACCCCCATTTCGATCAGGACTTCGCCGGGACCGGGCGCGGGCGTTTCCCGGTTTTCTATGCGCAGATCGCGGGCCGCGTGGATCACGACGGATGGGTTCAGGGCGGCCATGGGCGATTTCTCCGCTGTACAGGTGCGGACAGGATAGGGATAGTTGCCGCCAACCACCAAAGGATATTTGCCATGACCCTCAAGATGTTCGACCTGACCGGACAGCGCGCCCTGATCACCGGATCCAGCCAGGGCATCGGTTTCGCGCTGGCGCGCGGGCTGGCGGATGCGGGCGCAGAGATCGTCTTGAACGGTCGCGATACGGGCAAGTTGGCTGAGGCCGCCAGGAAGCTGGAGGCAGACTGCGCGACCGTCCACCAGCTGCCCTTCGATGCCACGGACCATGACGCTGTGCGCCAGGCTGTCGATGACTTTGAGGCTGGCACGGGCACCATCGACATCCTGATCAACAACGCAGGCATGCAACACCGGACGGAGCTGCACAATTTCCCTGCCGAGGCTTTTGAGCGGCTCTTGCAGACCAACGTGGCGTCGGTCTTTCACGTGGGCCAAGCCGTTGCACGGCACATGATCGACCGGAGGCGCGGCAAGATCATAAACATTGCATCGGTCCAGACGGCGCTGGCCCGGCCCGGTATCGCGCCCTACACGGCGACCAAGGGCGCGGTCGGCAACCTGACAAAGGGCATGGCGACGGACTGGGCGCAGTACGGATTGAACTGCAATGCCATTGCGCCGGGCTACTTCGATACGCCCCTCAATGCGGCCCTTGTCGCGGACCCGGACTTCAGTGCCTGGCTGGCCAAGCGGACCCCTGCCGGTCGCTGGGGCGAGGTGGATGAACTGGTGGGCGCGGCAATCTTTCTTTCCTCCGCCGCATCGACCTTCGTGAATGGGCATATCCTCTATGTGGATGGCGGGATCACCGCGTCGCTTTAGGCGGGGAGAAACGTCAGACAGAGGCCAGAAGCGCCACCCCGACAACGACCAGCAGTGAGACGGCCATGCCGACGTTGATCACCCTCTGTGTGACATGGTGCAGATCAAGGGAGCCCAGTTTGGTCCCAGCCCAGAGCCAGATCAGGTGCACTGGCACCCAGATGGCGTTGAAGAGCACGAGCTTGACAAAAACCTCAAGAACAGGCGTCGCGGACATAAAAGCGAAGCCCGAAAAGAGCGTGGTGGCGACAACGTAGGCCTTGGGATTGATGAACTGGAGCGCCAGACCGTTGACGAATCCGAGGGGCTTGGTCGCGGGTTGGAACCCGATCTTGGCCCCTGCACTGGCGATGCGGAATGCGAGGTAGGTCAAGTAGCTGACCGAGGCGATGAGCAGCACCAGCCGCAGCGACGGGATGGCCAGCACCACCGCTGCCAGTCCGGAGATGACAAGCATCATATTGATGAACCCGCCCAGGCACAGGCCCGCCAGGAATCCAAGACCCGCGCGATAGCCAAAGGCCGCCCCGATGCCTGCCGTGGTCAGGACGCCGGGCCCGGGCGTGATCAGCAGAAAGAAGACGGCGATGACGAATTCAATCATGCGTCACCGCCCAGCGTCAAAGATGCGCGCATTCGGGAACCGCGCTGATCACCGTTCCGTCCTTGAGGTGCTGCAAAAGGTTGTCGACCGTTAGGGCCCCCATCGCCGCACGGGTTTCAACCGTGGCGCTGCCCACGTGTGGCAAAAGCACTGTGTTGGGCAGGTCGCGCAGGGCCTGCGGCACCTTCGGTTCGGCCTCGAACACATCCAGCCCGGCCCAGCCAAGCTTGCCGCTTTGCAGCGCTTCGATCAGCGCCGCCTCATCCACAACCGACCCGCGGCTGACGTTGATGAGCGTCCCTTGCGGGCCTAGCGCCTCAAGCACCTCGGCGTTGACGATTTGGTGGGTCGAGGGGCCGCCGGGCGTGATGCAGATCAGCACATCACTCTGCCGCGCCATATCGACCAGGCTGTCGCAGTAGGTGTAGGGGACATCCTTCGAACTGCGCGAATGATAAAGGATTGTCGGGTTCCAGGGCGCCAGCTTGTCCGCGATCGCCTGACCGATGCGACCCAGACCCAGGATGCCGACGGTCTGGTTATCCGCCGACCGTGTCAGGGGAGCGTTGCCCTTCTGCGCCCAGTCGCCCGAGCGCACGTAGGCATCGTCGCGCAAAAGCGCGCGGTAACAGGCCAGCATCAGAAGGACAGCCGTCGTCGCGACTTCCTGGTTGAGCACATTGGGCGTATGGGTGACAATAATCCCACGCCGCGCGGCTTCATTTGCATCGATCGCGTCATAGCCTACGCCATAGCCGCTGATCACCTTCACATTCGTGAGGGAGGCCAGCAGATCGGGCCTCACCCCGTCGTGTCCATTGGTGATGACATAGTCGATGGTTGCGGGATCGAAATCCTCCAACTGGTGAATGGTAAAGGCGGCTTCCAGCCGCGCGCGCATTGCGTCGGTGATGCCGCCGATTTGCAGAAGATCAGGCATCCATGTCCACCCTTTGCCGTTGCTGGCCCAGCCCGTCGATCGTCAGCTCCATCGTGTCACCTTTCTTGAGGTAGCGCGGTTCCGGTTTCATCGCCGTCCCGACACCCGGCGGTGTCCCGGTTGAGATCACGTCACCGGGGTGCAGGGTGAAGAGGTGGCTGAGGTGTTCGATGATCTCGGCCACCGAAAATATCATCGTGGCGGTATTGCCGGTCTGCATCCGCTCTCCGTTCACATCGAGCGCCATGTCGAGCTTCTGCGGGTCCGGGATTTCGTCCCGGGTGACCAGCCAGGGGCCGGTTGGCCCGTAGGTGTCGCAGCTTTTCCCCTTGGTCCATTGGCCCGTCAAGTGGTTCTGGAAGTGCCTTTCGGAAACGTCGTTCACAATGCAGTAGCCCGCCACGTGATCGAGTGCGGCCTCTTTGGAGACGTATTTGGCGGTCTTGCCGATCACCACGCCGAGTTCGCATTCCCAATCCGAATGGGTTGAACCGCGGGGCATTACAACGTCATCGTAGGCGCCGACAATGGCGGAATTTGCCTTGAAGAAAAGAATCGGATGTTCCGGGATCGCTGCCCCGGTCTCGGCCGCATGGTCCGAGTAGTTCAACCCGATGCACAGAAATTTACCGATATTCCCGACACAAGCACCGATACGCTGTTCCCCTTCCACGATAGGCAGGCTCGCGGGATCCAGCGCGCGCAAACGTTCCAGGCTTTCGTCCCCAAGCATCGAACCGTCGATGTCGGTTAATTGCCCCGACAGGTCCCGCAGCAGGCCCGCATCATCCAAAAGGCCGGGTTTTTCGGTGCCCGGCGCACCGTAACGGAGAAGTTTCATCCATAGATCCTTAGTGATTGTCCCGCGGCAAATGCTTGCGCGCGATGTCTTGGTATTTGTCGGCCCCCTGCAGGGTCATACCCTGGTCCAGGCGACCCGCTTTTTCGCGAAAGATCTCCTGCCAGGGGGACTGGCTCGGGGGCATGTCGTAGCCGCCCGACGCGGCCAGCGCACGGGCGCGTTCGTTCAGCTCCTCCAGTGGCACCAGCATGTCCGCGCTCCCCTTGCCAAGATCGATGCGCACCCGGTCGCCGGTTTGCAGCAACGCAAGGCCACCGCCGTCCGCCGCCTCGGGGGAAGCATTGAGGATCGAAGGGGAGCCGGAGGTACCGGACTGGCGCCCGTCGCCGATACAGGGCAGCGCCTCGATCCCCTTCTTGATCATATAGGAGGGCGGCCGCATGTTCACGACCTCCGCCGCGCCCGGATACCCCTTCGGTCCTGCGCCGCGCATGAAGAGAATGCAATTCTCGTCGATATTCTCCGCCGGATCGTCGATCCGGTGGTGAAAGTCCTCGGGCCCGTCAAAGACCACTGCGCGGCCCTCAAACGCTTCGGGATCATCGGGGTTGGAAAGATACCGCGCGCGGAAATCCGGTGAGATGACGGAGGTCTTCATGATGGCGCTCTCAAAAAGGTTGCCCGAGAGGTTGAGGAAGCCCGCCTCCTCCACCATCGGATCGCTCACGGGCTTGATCACATCGCGGTTGCGGCTGCGCAGAAGTTCGCAGTTGCGCCCCACGGTGGCGCCGTTGACAGTGATCGCGTCCGGGTGCGGCAAGAGCCCCCCATCAATCAGCTCCCCGACAACCGCGGGCACGCCCCCCGCGCGCTGGTAATCCTCGCCCAGGTATTTGCCGGCGGGCTGCATGTTCACCAGAAGCGGGATATGATGGCCGATGCGCTGCCAATCGTCGTTGTCCAGCGGCACACCCAGATGCCGCGCAATGGCGTTGAGGTGGATGGGCGCGTTGGTCGACCCTCCAATGGCCGAGTTGATAACGATGGCATTCTCGAAGGCCTCCCGGGTCATGACGTCAGAGGGGCGCAGGTCTTCCCAGACCATCTCAACGATCCGCTTGCCGGTCTCATAACTGATCTGACCCCGCTCGCGGTAAGGCGCAGGAATGGCCGCCGCGCCAGGCAGTTGCATGCCCAGCGCTTCGGCCAGAGAATTCATCGTGGTCGCCGTACCCATGGTGTTGCAATAGCCCACCGAAGGGGCCGAAGCGGCGGCGATCTCCATGAACTCATCGGTATCGATCTCACCCGCGGCCAGCTCCTCGCGCGCCTTCCAGATGACGGTGCCGGAACCCGCCCGCTCCCCCTTCCACCAGCCGTTCAGCATCGGGCCGACCGACAGGGCGATGGCGGGGATGTTGACCGTCGCGGCGGCCATCAGCAGCGCCGGTGTGGTCTTGTCGCAACCGATGTTCAGCACAACACCGTCGAGCGGATAGCCGAAGAGTGTTTCGACCAGCGACAGATAGGCCAGGTTCCGGTCAAGCGACGCAGTGGGGCGTTTGCCGGTTTCCTGGATGGGGTGCACCGGCACCTCGATACAAGTGCCGCCCGCCGCGATGATCCCGTCCCGTACCCGCTTGGTCAGCTCCAGATGATGGCGGTTGCAGGGGCTCAGATCGCTACCCGTCTGGGCGATGGCGATGATCGGCTTGCCGGACTGCAGTTCCTCGCGGGTCAGCCCGTAGTTGAGATAGCGCTCCGTATAGAGGGCCGTCATTTCGAGATTGTCGGGGTTCATGAACCATTGGCGGGAGCGCAGCGCGTCCTTGTCGATTTTCCTTGTCATTGGCCTGACCAGCCTCCGTCGATGATGTGCGCGTGGCCCGTGGTAAAGGCACTTTCGTCGCTGGCGAGGTAAACGACCAGAGCCGCGATTTCCTCGGGACTGGCGACGCGGCCCATGGGCTGGCGGGCGACGAACTGCGCCAGGGCCTCATCGTAGCTGCCCAGTTCCTCGCCCAGCGCCTTGACCCGATCATGCCAGGAAGGGCTTTCCACCGTGCCGGGGCAAATGCAATTACAGCGGATGCCATTCCTGACGTAATCCACGGCCACGGATTTGGTGAGACCCACGACGGCGGCCTTGGTGATCCCATAGACGCAGCGGTTCGGCGCCCCGATGACCGAACCCGCCGCCGAGGACATGTTGACGATGGAGCCGCCGCCCCGCTCCAGCATCCCGGGCAAGGCAGCACGGATCGTGCGCAGCATGGAGCGGACATTGAGATCGAACGCAAAGTCCATCTCATCGTCGGTTGCGTCCAGGACGGTGCCGTGGTGCACAAAGCCCGCGCAGTTGAACAGGACGTCCGGATTGGCCCGCGCAACCCCTTCGGACACGGACTGATCATCCAGCGCGTCCATTTCAAAAATTTCAATATTTTCGAGATCCTCCTCCCGAATCGTGGAGAGTGCCGCCATGTTCACATCAGTGGCAAAGACCCTTGCCCCTTCCCGTGCCATGGCAACAGCAGAGGCCCGGCCGATCCCCTGACCAGCCGCGGTGACCAACGCGCGCTTTCCGCTAAGTCTTTGACCTGTCACTTGATTTATCTCTATCCATTGCTTGTCAGGCTGCCTAATTGCCGCTTTCGGCCCCGGACCGCCCGCACCATTCCCCGTTCCGACCACCCCATCGGCTGGCGCTTCTGGATGGATGCGTTAGCGTATGACAGAGATTTACGTTTGACCATAACCCCGGGGCAGAGCGGCCCATGAAAGGACCCCTTAGATGAGCCAGAAGCGCAAGATCACCCTGATCGGGACTGGCCTGATGGGCACCCCGATGTCGCGCAAACTGATGGCGGCGGGGCATGATCTGACTGTGTGGAACCGTAGCGTGCACCGTGCCGCGCCCCTGGTTGAGGAGGGCGCGAAAACGGCGCCCACCGCCGCCGAGGCTATCGCGGGGGCTGAGATCATCATCACCATGCTTTCCGATGGATTTGCAACAGAGGCGCTGCTGGCGGATAAGGATTTCCGCGATGCTCTCCAGCCCGGCATGACCTGGATCGACATGTCAAGCGCCAAGCCGGAACATGCGCGCGCCCAGTCGAAGGACCTTGCCGGGATGGGGGTTGCGCATCTTGATGCGCCGGTCTCGGGCGGCACCAAGGGGGCCGAGGCAGGCACTCTTGCGATTATGGCAGGTGGCCCCGCGGATGTAATCGATGCGATGAGGCCGGTACTTGAGGCCATGGGGCGACCGGTGCATGTCGGCCCCTCCGGCGCGGGGCAGCTGTGCAAACTGGCGAACCAGACCATCGTCGCGGTCACCATCTCTGCCGTGGCAGAAGCAACCCTGCTGGCCGAGAAGGGCGGTGCGGACCCCGCTGCCTTTCGCGCCGCCCTCAAGGGCGGTTTTGCGGACAGCGTCATCCTGCAGCAGCACGGCGCGCGGATGTCCGAAGGGAACTTCGAGCCCGGCGGACTGTCCAGGTTCCAGGTCAAGGATCTGGACAACACCTTGGCCGAAGCCGATGCCCTTGGGCTCCAACTTCCTGCGACGCAGGCCGTGCGCGACCGATTTGCCTATTTCTGCGAGGAATTGGGCGGGGCCGATCTGGATCACTCCGGGCTCTATCTTGAACTCAAACACAGGAATGGTCTGGCATGAACGGTAATCTCATCCTCGGCGGCGGTGGCATGATTGGCCAGAAGCTGGCCCGTCGGATCATCGCGCAGGACCTCTTTCCCGGTCAGGAACTGACGCTTTTCGACAGACATTTTCCGCCGAACGGCGTTGAGGCCAGGCAGGTGACGGGTGATGTGAGCGATCCTGAAACCGCGAGGCAGCTCGCGGCGGAGCGTCCAGACGTGATCTTTCATCTTGCCGCCATCGTGTCGGGTCAGGCCGAGGCCGACTTTGACCTTGGCTGGGACGTCAACATGATGGCCATGTGGCACCTGCTGAACGCCCTGAAGGCTGAGCATGAGGTCTCGGGTGGCACCTACCGCCCCCGGCTTGTCTTCACCTCGTCGATTGCGGTCTTTGGCGGGCCCTTCCCGGACAAGATCGGTGATGAATTCCTTTCGGCACCGCAGACCAGCTACGGCGCGCAGAAGGCGGCCTGCGAATTGATGGTGACGGACTTCAGCCGCAAGGGCTTTATCGACGGTCTTTCCCTGCGCCTGCCCACCATCTGCGTGCGGCCGGGCAAGGCCAACGCCGCCGCCTCCTCCTTCTTTTCCGGCATCATCCGTGAGCCGCTGAACAACAAAGAGGCGATCCTGCCGGTTTCCGACAGCGTCCGGCACTGGCACGCCAGCCCCCGCGCCGCAGCGGGGTTTCTGACCCACGCAGCCCAGCTTGACACCGATCTGGTCAAAGGGCGGCGGGCGCTGAACCTGCCGGGCTTCAGCTGTACCGTGGCCGAACAGATCGAAGCTCTGCGCCGTGCCGCGGGGCAGAAGGCGGTAGACCTGATCCGCCATGAGCCGGACGAGACGATCATGGGGATCGTCGACGGCTGGCCACGCGATTTTGCGCCAGAACGGGCGATCGCGCTGGGGTTCGAGGCCGAGAAGGATTTCGATGAGATCATCGCCGTCTATATCGAGGACGATCTGACCCCTTAGCCATCCAGCGTGGTGCCCGTCATGTGCCGCTCAAGATGTTCGTGGATCCGTTGCCGGGTCAGGCCCTCATCCCCTGAAAGGGCTGCGTCGAGGATGCTGGCGTGGTGCTGGATGTTCTCGGAAATGAAGTCGAACTTCGTATCGGCCACCATCAGCTGCTGGCGGAACTGGTCGTAGATGCGGGCGTGCATCTCTTTGAGCGTGTCGGTGCCGCAGGCCGAAATCAGGGTCTGGTGGAATTCGTTCTCGGAACTGAACCAGATCTCGATCAGATCACTGGGATCCTCCTGTGCGTGAATGCGCTTTTCGATGTGGCTGAGTTTGTGATGGGCTGCCGCAAGGCGTGCCTCCCATGCGACGCCCCCGTTGCGGATCGAAAGGGCCGCCCCCTCCCCCTCCAGCAGGACACGCATGTGCGTCAACTCAATCAGCTTTTCGGGCGACTTGTCGGGGACGCGAAAGCCGCGCTGTTCCTGAAACTTCACCAGTCCCACGGTGGAAAGACGAAAGAGAACCTCACGCACGGTGCTGGCGGAACAGTCATAATCCTCACGCAGGACCTCGGCCCGCAGTTTTGCACCATGAGCAAATCCGTTGGAGATCAGGCGCATCCTGAGCGACTGATAAATATCATTGTCATCTGGCATGGCAGCGGCCGTCCAATCCCTTTTCCATGAGGAGGATAGAAGAGCGGCTTTCGAAAAAATAGCAAAATCTCAAAATTTCAAGAAATTTCACTTTTTCCTTGTTGGATATGATTCGTCAGCTTACCCTCCTGCCAGCGTTACACGAGCGGGGGCGGTACGACCCTCGGAAAGACACGCTCAACGTCTGGGAGGACAACATGAAACTAATGAAAACTGCGGCCACCGTGGCCGTCGCTGCGGCTATGGCCGCGACCACGGCGATGGCAGATGGCCACGCGACGACGAAGTTGCGAATTCAGACGCACTTCTCGCCCGAAACGCTGTCGGGCAAGCTGGCCGCGAAATACATCGACGATATTCAGACCATGTCCAACGGCGAGATCGCGGTTGAGATGTTCTATTCCTCGTCCGTGGTGAAATCGGTCGAAACTTTTGACGCCGCGGCGACGGGTATCCTTGATTGCGACATGACCGGCGGTGCCTACCAGACCGGCAAGAACCCTGCCTTCCAGTTCGCGGGTGACCTGATGGGCGGCTACCAGAACCCCTATCAGCAAATGTCATGGCTGCTGCACGGTGATGGCCGCGCGGCCCTGAACGAACTCTACAACGGCTATGATATGGAGTTCGTCGGATGGTGGATCCCCGGCCCTGAATCCCTGGCCTCGACCAAGCCGATCCGCAATGCAGATGACTTCAAGGACTGGAAATTCCGCTCCCCTCCGGGTCTCGCGACCAAGGTCTTTGCGGCCATGGGCGCCTCACCGATCGTGATGGATTTCAACGAAATCTTCACCGCGCTCGAGACGGGCATCATCGACGGTGCGGATGCGGCCAACCTGACCAACAACGTCGGTCTGGGTCTCTATGATATCGCCACGCACACCAACTTCCCCGGTTTCCACTCCATGCCCGCGGACCACCTGGCCTGCCGCAAGGACGTCTGGGAGGCGATGCCAGCGCATCACCGCAAGATCATGGAAGTGGCGATGGACAGCCTCGCGCTTCACAACGCGACAATCAACGAAGTGCAGAATGCACAGACCGCCAAGGACCTTCGCGCCAAGGGCGTGACACTTTACGAGTGGACCGCTGAGGATCTGCAAAAGTACCGTGACGCCGTGCAGAAGGGCTGGACCGAGTTTGCCACAACGCCCGAAGCCAAGGCCCTGCTGGCAAGCCACATCAGCTTCCTGCAGAACATGGGCGCAATGAAGTAAAAGTCCGACGCAAAAATCGGACGACCCACGCGGCAAGGCTGTTTCACGATGGCCTTGCCGTTTTCGCCTCAGGACACCGCTTCGCGATGAAAATCACCCGCATCACCAGTCACCTACTGCAGTACGACATGCCCGAGGTTCTGGGCTATTCGCAGCAGTATTACGCCAGGCGCTCGGCCCACCTGGTCGAGGTGGAGACAGACGAAGGTGTGATCGGCTGGGGCGAATGCTTTGGTCCCGGGAACGTGGCGATTGCGAACAAGGGGATCGTCGAGAAGGTGATCCAACCGCTGGTTCTGGGCATGGACCCGATGGACCGCGATGTGATCTGGCACAAGGTCTACAACCTTTTGCGGGACCATGGCCAAAAGGGCATGCCGATGCAGGCCCTTTCCGGTGTGGACATCGCACTGTGGGACATTGCGGGCAAGGTGGCCGACCTGCCGCTGCACAAGATGATCGGCGGCGCGCATCGCACGGATGTGCCCTGCTACGGCTACGGCATGATGCTGCGCGATGAGCCGGTGAATGACCTTGCCGCGCGGTTCGAAGAGGAAGCGGCCGAAATCAGGGACATGGGCTTTGCCGCCACCAAGATGAAGGTGGGTTTCGGGCCCAAGCCAGATGTTCAGCTATGCGAGGCCGTGCGCCGGGGCGTGGGCGATGAGTTCAGGTTCATGGTCGACGCCAATCACTGCTACACTACCTCCGATGCCTTCTACGTGGGCCGCGCGCTGGAAGAGCTGGGGGCCTACTGGTTCGAAGAACCGGTCGCACCTGAAGACCACGACGGATACCGGGAGCTGCGCGCCGGCCTGCGCGTCAACATCTCCGGTGGCGAGGCGGAATTCAGCCGTTGGGGCTGGCGGGCGATCCTTGAAAACCGCGGCCTCGACATTGCCCAGCCCGAGGTCTGCGCGCTTGGCGGTATCAGTGAATATCTGCGGGTGCTGGCCCTGTGCCACGCCCATTTCACGCCGGTGATCAACCACGTCTGGGGCAGCGCCATTGCGGTGGCGACGAACCTGCAATTGCTCGCAGCCATGCCGCCCCTGCCCGGGGGCCTGCACCCCTGGGAGCCCATGCTGGAGTTCGACACGACAGACAACAAGTTCCGCGACGATCTGCTGGCAGAGCCCTTGGGCATCCAGAGACAGGTTGCGGCCAACGGAGGCCGGGTGGGCATTCCAACGGGGCCCGGCATCGGGGTCGAGCCGGACCGCGATTTTATCAAACATTATGCAGTGGACGCATAGGGGGCTGGAGATGAACAAGTCACACGGCGAGTTGACGGAATGGCTGGTCCCGCTGGCCTTCGTTGCCGTATCGAGCTGGGTGGTCTGGCACCTGCCCGCCTTCCTGCTGGACTGGCTGCCTTACGAATCCGATTCCCTGCGCGGCCAGGTCGAAGCAATCTATCTGAGATCGGACGTAACCCCGAACCTTGGTGGAATCTTTGGGGGGTATGTCGACATCATTGACCTTCTTGCCCTTATCGCGATCCCGATCATCGGCTTCATTGGTGCGCGCACGGTGCAACCGGCAGGCATCGAATATGACGATGCGACATCCATAGACCGCATCGCACTCTTCATCGGGCGCGCCACGATGATGATGATCGCCATCATGACCATCGTCATGCTCTACGAGGTCTTCGTCCGCTACGTTGTCGAAAAGCCCACCGAATGGGCCAATGAGATGACCCTCTGGTTCGCCAGCTTCACCTTCCTGACGGCGGGCCTTTATGCCATGCAGCAACGCTGTCATATCCGCATCTTCCTGCTCTACGATATGGTGCCGCGCTGGCTGCAACGGGTTTTCGACTGCATCTCGACCCTGCTGGTCGTGGTCTTTGCCTTTTTCCTTGTCTACGGCAGCTACAAGCAGGTCTTCGTGAACAAGCTCTACAAATGGGAGCTTTATGGCTCCGCCTTCAATCCGCCCATTCCGGCCACGCTGCAGCCCATGGTCCTGATCGTGATCACGCTGGTGGCCATTCAGGCCGTGCTGAACCTGTTCGCGGACTGGAACAAGGAGCCCGAGTACCACACGGATGAACCGGACGAAGAAGAGATTGAAATGATCAAACGCGCGGTAGGAGAAGACTGATGGACATCGGCACGATCTCCCTTGTCCTGATGCTGGCGCTGATCGTGCTGCTGGCCATCGGGATGCCCCTTGGCCTTGCTTCGGCCTCACTCGCCGTCCTCGTGCTGGTGATGAAGTTCGAGCCTGCACTCCTGCTCAACCCTTTCAGCTTTGGCGATGGCATTCTGACGGGAAGGCCGGGTACGGGACCGCTCTATATCCTGGCGCAGAAGATATACGGGCTTTTGACGGACTACGTCCTCATATCCATTCCGCTCTTCATCTTCATGGCCTCCCTGCTGGAACGCTCCGGCATCGCCAAGGACATGTACTCGTCGCTCAATGTCTGGCTGTCGCGTACGCGCGGCGGCATTGCCATCGTCACCTCGATCATGGCGGTGATCATGGCGGCCATGTCGGGCATCATCGGTGGCGAGGTGGTGCTGCTGGGCCTGATCGCCCTGCCGCAGATGCTGCGGCTGGGATACAACCAGAACCTCGCCATCGGCGTGATCTGCGCCTCCGGCTCTCTTGGCACGATGATCCCACCGTCGATTGTGCTGATCATCTACGGGCTGATCACAGAAACCTCGATCAAGGCGCTCTTCACCGCCTCCTTCATCCCCGGTTTTATGCTCGCCTCGCTGATCATTCTCTACATCATCGTCCGCACCCGGTTGAAACCCGAAGACGCCCCCCTGCCCGAGCCAGACCCGAACGATCCGCCCAGCGGCGAAAAGGGGATGCTCTTTGCGGCCTTCATGTCCATCG
The DNA here is from genome assembly GCA_013002405.1 of Sulfitobacter sp. Classification (GTDB taxonomy): domain Bacteria; phylum Pseudomonadota; class Alphaproteobacteria; order Rhodobacterales; family Rhodobacteraceae; genus Sulfitobacter. The sequence goes on from JABDKA010000225.1 coordinate 29,337, forward strand.
TGGTTGCGGGCTTCTCCACAGCGCTGTTCCTGCGCGCGGCCTTCTTTGAGTTCTCCGGCTCGAACGCGGCGAACGAAGGGGAGCCAGCCCGCCTGGGCACGGCAGAATATCTGCCCATCTTCGCGATCATCACGGCCGTTTGCCTGGTGCTGATCTTCTTCGTGTTCGGCAAGGAACGCTCAAAGACGGGTTGGCAGATGGGCAAGGGCCTGGTCGCCCCCATCGTTGTCATCGGCGTCGTGCTCGGCTCCATCTACGGGGGCATCACCGGCATTACCGAAGCCGCAGGCATGGGGGCCTTCGCCGTTCTGATCATCGCCATCCTGCGCGGTGAAGGATCGTTTGAATTGGTCTGGGACAGCCTCATGCGTACCCTGCGTTCCACCGGGACGATCATCTGGGTAACCATCGGTGCGGCCTCTCTTGCCGGGGCCTACACGATCGCGGGCGGGCCGCAGTACGTAGCGGACCTTATTGTGGGGAAGGATCTGCCGACCATGCTGGTGATCCTCACGATGATGCTGATCCTGCTCTTCATGGGAGCCTTTATGGATTGGGTCGGAATCGTCCTGCTGATCATCCCGGTTTTTCTGCCCATCGTGCTGCGCCTGCCCATCGAAGAGATCGGGTTTATCGGCCAGCTTGAGCCAAGTCACGTGGCGATATGGTTCGGCGTGGTCTTCTGTATGAACATGCAGGTCAGCTTCCTCTCACCGCCCTTCGGCCCGGCAGCCTTCTATCTCAAATCCGTGGCCCCGCCGCACATCAGCCTGACCGACATCTTCAAGGGCTTCCTGCCCTTTATCGGCATTCAGATTCTTGCCCTCTCGGTCCTGCTGATCTGGCCCAACATCATCGCTCTGTTGCTCTGATGCTGACGCCTTCGCAAATCCACCAGTTCGAGACACAAGGATATCTTGTGGTCCCAGACCTGATCCCGATGGAGGTGATGGAGGCGGTGCGCGCCGAGTATGAGGCCCTGCTCGATGAGCTCTACCAAGGCTGGTTCGCGGCGGGCGCGGTCACGGTCGCGCCTGAGGCGCTCAATTTCTGGGACAAACTCCTTACCGTCTACAGGGCCGGATGCGACTACTTCCAACCGATGGATATCTCACTTCCGGGGAATCAGATCAAAGTGGACACGCCCTTTCATTTCGGCCCTGCGGTTTTTGACCTGCTCACGACCGAGCCCCTTCTGGATGTCGTTGAACAGCTGATTGGGCCGGAGTTGACCAGCAACCCGATCCAGCATGTGCGCATCAAGCCCCCGGCCACTGCGCTGGCAGAGGACGAAACACGTTCACACATCACCTTCACCGACTGGCATCAAGACCGCGGCGTCACGCATGCGGAGGCGGATCAGACGGAGATGATCACCGTCTGGATCGCGATGACCGACGCCACACCGCAGAACGGGTGCCTGCAAGTCCAGGCCCAGGCACAGGATCAGCAGATGCTGCCCCACTGCCCGCGCACCCAAACGGGCATCGCAGAAGGATTCATCGACGAAAGCGCGGGTCTGCCCCTACCGGTGAGGTCTGGCGGCGTGATCCTTTTCGATCCGCTGACACCGCACGCGTCCCTGCCCAACACCACGGACGGCTTCCGCTGGTCCTTCGACATCCGTTTCAACAAGACCGGCCAGCCCACAGGCCGCGCGCATTTCCCATCCTTCGTTGCCCGATCCCGCGCCAACCCCGCGTCAGAGCTGCGCGACTGGCGCGCTTGGAAAAGGATGTGGGAGGAGGCCCGCACCCGGCTGGCGGGTGCCCCGCACATTGAGATTCACCGTTGGACATCGGACGCGCCCCACTGCGCCTGAGCCCGCAAAAAGAGAAAACGACCATGGATTTCGTTCGTCTGGATAAAGCCGACAACGTTGTGACCGCAACCCGCGCGCTTGAGGTCGGCACGGCGGTCGAAGGTGTCGCGACCACCGCTTTGATCCCTTCCGGGCACAAGATCGCCACTGCGGCGATTGCCAGTGGGGCGCCGGTCCGCAAATACGCCCAGCTTATCGGATACGCCTCTGTCGACATCGCCCCGGGCGACCATGTTCACACCCAGAACGTTGAATTCCGCAATACCGAAGGCCACTACGAATTCTCGACCGACCTGCGCCCGGTCAAGCCGACGAAGACCCCGGACACCTTTATGGGCTACCGCCGGGAGAGCGGCCGCGTTGGCACCCGAAACTACATCGCCATCATCACCTCGGTGAACTGTTCGGCCACCGCGGCGCGCCGGATCGCGGACCACTTCACGCCCGACAGACTTGCCGCCTATCCCAATGTCGACGGTGTCGTGGCTTTCGTCCATGGTACGGGCTGCGGCATGGCTGGGGACGGCGATGGGTTCGAGGCGCTGCAGCGGGTCATGTGGGGCTACGCCAAACACCCCAATCACGGCGGGGTTTTGATGGTCGGCCTCGGATGCGAGATGAACCAGATCGACTGGCTGCTTGAGGCCTACGGCCTGAAACAGAGCGATACCTTCCAGACCATGAACATCCAGAATGTCGCAGGCCTGCGCCGCACGGTTGAACTGGGCATCGCCAAGGTCGAGGCCATGTTGCCCATCGCAAACGAGGCGGAGCGCACCGAATGCCCCGCCTCCGAACTGATGGTCGCCCTCCAGTGCGGCGGATCGGACGCCTGGTCGGGCGTGACCGCCAACCCCGCGCTGGGATACGCCTGTGATCTCCTGGCCGCCCAGGGGGCCACCGGCGTTCTGGCCGAAACGCCCGAGATCTACGGCGCCGAACACCTGCTTACCCGCCGGGCAAAGGACCGAGCGACGGGCGAGAAGCTGGTGGGACTGATCAAATGGTGGGAGGACTACACCGCCCGCAATGGCGGCTCGATGGACAATAACCCCTCTCCCGGCAACAAGAAAGGCGGGCTGACCACGATCCTCGAAAAGTCGCTCGGGGCGGCGGCCAAGGGCGGCACCTCCCCACTCAATGGCGTTTACAGGTATGCAGAACCCGTGCGGGCCTCGGGCTTCACCTTCATGGACAGCCCCGGCTACGATCCCGCTTCGGTTACCGGACAGATCGCGGGCGGGTGCACCCTTGTCTGCTTCACCACCGGGCGCGGCTCCGCCTTCGGCTCCAAACCTGCACCCACGATCAAGGTGGCGACCAACTCCGAAATAGCACGCCGCATGTCAGAGGACATGGACATCGACGCAGGCGAAATTCTTTCCAAGGGCGTCAGCGTCGAGGAAAAGGGCCGCGAGATTTATGAGGTTTTCCTGCGGGTCGCATCGGGCGAGATGACCAAGTCAGAGGCGCAGGGACTGGGCGACTACGAATTCGTGCCCTGGCAAATCGGGGCGGTGATGTGAAGAACCTTCTGGTCATGGGCGGCGGTCTGATCGGGATGCGCCATTTACAGGCGGTCCAGGCGCACCCCTCTTGCAGGCTGGTGGGATTGGTCGATCCTGACCCGGCAATCCAGACAGACGTGCCGCGCTTTTCGGCCCTGAGCGAGGTGGCGGAGCCCGTCGACGGCGTGATTATCGCCACGCCAACCCACATGCACGCGGCCCATGCGACAGAGGCCGCCGCACGCGGCTGGCATGTCCTGATCGAAAAGCCTGTGGCAGGCACGCTGCGGGATGCGCAATCGCTTGAACGTGCTTTGCGCACCTCATCCACCAGATCCCTTGTCGGCCATCACCGGCGCTATCACGCTCCCGTTCAGCAATTGCGCAACCTCCTGCACGAGGGGCTGATCGGTAGGACTGTCACCGTCTCGCTCATCTGGGCCATGCGCAAACCTGACGCCTACTTCGATGGCAATTGGCGTACGGCGGGCGGCAGCCCGGTCATGATCAATCTCGTCCACGACATCGACCTTCTGCGCTTCTGCATCGGAGAGATCAGCGAGGTGGTCGCCCTTGGCGGAGCGCGCCTTCGCGACGCGGACCGGATCGAAAGCGGGGCGGTTGCCATGGCCTTTGAGAACGGGACAACGGGGACCATCAGCTTCGCCGACAGTGCGCCATCGCCCTGGGGGTTCGAGGCCGGCACAGGCGAAAACCCCAATATTGGCACGACCCATCAGGACATGATGTGGATCACCGGCACCAGCGGGGCCATCAGTTTCCCCTCCATGACCCTCTGGCGGGGCGAGAAGTGGTCAACCGCTGCACGGACCATTCGCCTTGAAAAGGCTGAGAACCGTCAGACACCGCTGCAAGAGCAGCTCGACCACTTCATCGCGGTGATGGAAGGTGCCCCGCCCCTGATCGACGTCGCCGATGCCACCCGCACCCTGGAAGTGGCGCTGGACATCGAAGGGCAGCTTTCTGCCGCAGAACAAAAGGATCGGAACCTGCGCCATGCCTGAGCGTCCGGGACCGGAGCAGATCACATATGGCTGCGCCAAAAGGCACGGCTTCGACAGACGCAATTGATCTCCGAAAGGATATAGAGATGAGCAAACCAAAGATCGGATTTATTGGCCTGGGCCTGATGGGCGGCAGCATGGTGTGCCGCCTTCAGGACCTTGGGTATGAGCTGAGCGTTCTGGGAAACCGGGACCGCACCCACCTTGATGCTGCCATCGCACGTGGTGCGACAGAGGCGCCCAATGCCAAGGCCGTGGCCGAAGCAAGTGACATCGTCATGCTTTGCATGGGCACCTCTGACCACGTGGAGGGGAGGATGCGCGGAAAGGATGGCGTGATTGCGGGTCTGCGCGAGGGGGCGGTGGTGATCGACTTTGGCACTTCCCTCCCCGCAAGCAGCCGGGCGCTGGCCAAGGAAGTCGCCGCGGTCGGTGCCAGCTTTCTGGACGCGCCTTTGGGCCGGACACCCGCACATGCCAAGGATGGCCTTTTGAACATCATGGCCTCGGGCGACAGGGCGGCCTTCGACAAGGTCGAGCCGGTGCTCAAGGACCTTGGTGAGAACGTCTTCCACCTCGGGGCCACCGGATCGGGGCACACGATCAAGCTGATCAACAACTTCTTCGGCATGACCGTTGCCAACGCCATGGCCGAGGCATTCGCCATGGCCGACGTGGCGGGGGTGGACCGTGCACAGCTCTACGATGTCATGTCCGCAGGCCCGCTGCATTCCGGCATGATGGATTTCGTGAAGGCCTACGGCGTGGACGGGGACCCCAGCATGCTGGCCTTCGCCATCAAGAACGCCGCCAAGGATGTGGGATACTACGCCCGCATGGCGGAAGAAGCGGGCGTGGACAGCCTCATGTCCAAGGGCACGCTCAAGGCCCTGACCGAGGCACGCGACAGTGGCCAGGCCGATGAGATGGTCAGCCAGATGGTGGATTTCTACGCCAAACGGTTCAAAGGCTGATCCGTGGCCGTCACCGCCTCCGCCACCGCAGACCTGCCAAAGCTTGGCATCTTGCTGATGCTGGCAGCCTGGTTTCTGTTTTCGGTGGTGGATACGGGGGCGAAATGGCTTGCCGTGGCGGGCATTCCAGCCTTTCAACTCGCTTTCATGCGCTACGCCGGTCACTTCGTGATCTCCATCGGCGTGATTGCGAAGGGCGGCCTTACCGCCGACCGTTTCAAGACGGATCACCTCTGGCAGGTGGTCAGCCGCGCGATACTGCTAATGTCGGCGACCCTTTCGAACTTCTATGCATTGAAGTTCCTGCCCCTGACCGTTGTCTCGGCGATCATGTTCTCAAGTCCGGTGATCGTTTGCTTCCTGTCAGTGTCAGTCCTCAAGGAAAGAGTTGGCCCCTGGCGATGGGGCGCGATCCTTTTGGGGTTCATCGGAGTGCTGATCGTGGTCCGGCCCTTCGGCGCGGTCTTTCACCCTGCCATGCTCCTTATCATCTATAATGCGACAGCGCTTGCGCTCTATTCCATCATGACGCGCAGATTGTCGGGCATCGTCGCCGTGGACACGATGCAGTTCTACATGGGCCTTGTCGGCACGGCGGTTCTGCTGCCCTTTGCCGTCTGGAGCTGGGTACAGCCTGAAACCTCATGGGGCATGACCGTGTTGGTCAGTCTTGGAGTGCTGGGCTGGGCAGGCCATCAACTCCTGACCAACGCGCACCGCTTCGGGACGGCCAATCAGTTGATGCCTTTCACCTATTCCTTCCTCATTTACGTGGCGATACTGGGCTTCTTCATATTCGGAACCGTCCCGGACAGCGGTACGCTCTTGGGGGCCATGGTGATCATGGGGGCCGGGCTGATCATCTGGAAGCGAGAGCAGCAATGACGCGGATTGCCTTTGTCGGTGAGGCGATGATCGAACTGTCGATCGCGGGCGATGAGGCAAAGGTCGGTGTCGCGGGCGATACTCTGAATGCGGCCATCTACATGCACCGCACTGCGCCCGATCTGCAGATCGACTATCTCACCTGCACGGGTGACGATCCCTTCTCGGACCGGATCCGCACCTTTATCGAAGATCAGGGGATCGGCACGCAGGCCATCCGGCAAATCCCCGGTGCATCGCCCGGTCTTTACGCCATCACCACCTCACCCAAGGGAGAACGCGACTTTACCTACTGGCGCAGCGCCTCTGCCGCGCGGCAGCTTTTTGGGGATGGGAACTTTGATGTGCTGGCGGATTACGACGCCGTCAGCCTGTCGGGAATATCGCTGGCCATCCTGCCTCAGACCGTCCGACTGGGCCTGTTGGAGTGGCTGAAGAAGGCGCCCGTGCGGATGATTTATGACAGCAACTACCGGCCCAGATTGTGGGAAGACATGGCCATCGCCCGCCAGATCACCGCCGCCTATTGGGATCGCGCCGACATTGCCCTGCCTTCCATCGACGATGAGATGGCGCTGTTCAATGAGACGGAGACGGAAGTGACAGCCCGCTTTGCCAAGCGTGCGGGCGCCGGCGCGCTGAAACGCGGAGAGAGGGGGCCGATCTCATTGGGTGAGGTTGTCCACCAGTCCTACCCCACTGCCCCCAAAGTGATTGACACGACCGCCGCGGGTGACAGCTTCAATGGCGGCTACCTCGGCGCGCTCCTGTCAGGGGCCTCCCAGGCGGAGGCGCTGATGGCGGGCCATCAGCTGGCTTCTGCCGTGGTGCAGCACCGCGGTGCCATCATTCCGGGATAAGCGAGCGCAGGTCCGCCGCCCCGACGAGGCGCAGAAGGTTCGTCACCGGGTCATCGCCACGCGCTGCCTCGGTAATTTGCTGCGCTTTCGGATCATTCAAAGGGTGCCCCCGCGCCGCCTCGGAAATGCAAAAGCCGACCCAAGCGCGTAGCCCCGCCGCCACGGCGGGTGCCCGGGCAGCCCTCAGCGTTGCGACAAAACGGTAGGGGACCTTTTGACTGCCATCCATGGCGATCTGATCCAGCCGGTGCGCCAGTTCAGGGTTTTCGAACCGGGCCAACAGCGCCTCCGCGTACTGCGGGACCTGCGGCTGTGCCTCCTTTGGCAGAGTCGCACCCGCCTCTGTCATCAGTTGGGTGACAAGGGCCCGCAGTTGCGGATCGCGCACCGCCTCGTGCACAAAGCAATAGCCCCGCGCGAGCCCCGCGTAGGCCAGGAGCGAATGAGCCCCGTTCAGCATCCGCAGCTTGCGCAGCTCATGCGGGGCCACATCCGCCACAAGTTGCACACCGGGCCAGTCGGGGCGCGGGCTTGCGAAATCATCCTCGATCACCCACTCGCGAAAGGCCTCCGTCGGGACGGCCATCGGATCGCCGCTGATTGCCCGGACGGCATCAGTTGTGGTCGGCGTGATCCGATCCACCATCGTGTTGGGAAAGCGGACGATGTCCCAGGCAATCTCCAGCCCCGCCACCTTTGCGAACCGGGCCACGGCGGCCCGCAGGGTTGCCCCATTGGCGACGCGGTTGTCACAGCTCAGGATCGTGACCGGACGACGCCGCTTGGCAAGACCCCGAGCCAGAAACCCGATCACGGTGGCGGGTGCCGGTCCGCTCAGATCGGCCGCGATGGCAGGATCATTAAGATCAAGCTGATCCTCCGCACCCAGATGATACCCCTTCTCCGTCACGGTGAGCGAAAGGATGTCGGCCCGCTCCATGGCCGCCAGGACAGCACCGGGATCCTTTGGTGCCACCAGAACGTCGCGCAGCACTTCGATGCGTTTCACACCCACGCCCTGAACGCAAAGGTCGTAGGCAAAGCCCTGCGCGGCCAGCCCGTCCCGCACGGCGGCCGAGCGCAGGCTGACGGCAATCACTTCCCAGCCACCTGCATCGGCGGTGTAGTCCAGCAGATGCGCACGCGCGAAATTTCCCAGTCCGAAATGAAGGATCAGCCCCATCTTACCTGCCCAGCCCGTAGGCATCGCGGGCCAGGTCGACGGCCAGGGCCTGCGCCAGGCTTTCTGCATCGGCGCGCCCAAAGAAACCCTTCTTCATTTGCGCGGCAAGGTGCAGGGCAACCGCGCGCCGCCACAGGTCATGGCGGGCGGGAATGGAAAGAAAGGCGCGCGTATCATCGTTGAACCCGGCCAGATTGTAATACCCTGCGGTTTCGACCACCCGGTCGAAATAGCGCGCAATTCCCGCGGGACTGTCGTGAAACCACCAGGGCGGTCCGATCCGCAGGCAGGGCCAGTGGCCCGCCATCGGGGCCAGTTCGCGGGCGTAGGTCGTTTCGTCCAGCGTAAAGAGTATCAGGCGAAAGTCAGGGCTGTTGCCCACCCGGTTCAGCAGCGCCTCCAGCCCGCGCACCCAGTCCACCGCGATCGGAATATCCGCTCCCTTGTCCCGACCAAAGGCCTGCATCACCCGCGCGTTGGTGTTGCGCCTGCTGCCGCCGTGCAACTGCATGGTCAGCCCGTCCTCCACCGACATCTGTGCCATCTTGATCAGCATGTGGCCGTAGAAGCGCCGCCTTTCATCTGGCCCCGCGGTCCCTTTGCGCAGGCCGTGGTAAATGGCATCGGGATCTTCCAGCCACTCCGTATGTATGACCTCAATGGCGTGGTCGGTCGCGGTGGCTCCCATCGCCTTGAAGAACACCCGCCGCTGGCGCAGGGCCTCAAGGTATCCTGCGTAGGTGCCCAAATCGCAGCCCGTGAGCGTCTCAAGCGCCGTGAGGTTGGCAACGAAGTCGGGATCGCTAGCATCAAGCACGCCGTCGGGGCGGAAGGTCGGTATTACCCGCCCGTCCCAGCCGCTCTGATGGATCGCGGCGTGGTGGGCCAGATCGTCGAGCGCCCCGTCGGTTGTCGCCAGCACAGCGATGTTGAAACGCTCGAATAGGGCGCGGGGCCGGAACTCCGGCTGCGCCAGCCGCTCCGCGATCCGGTCATAGATCTGATCCGCGGTATCGGCCGAAAGTGCTGTCTCAACACCCAGCGTCTTGCCCAGCACGTACTCCATCCAGATGCGCGATGGGGTGCCCAGGAAAAGATGCCAATTAGCGGCGAAAGTGCGAAAGACCGCGCGTGGATCGGCCGCTTGCCCGGCCGGGCCGATACCAAGGTCCTCCAGGGGAATGCTCTGCGAATAGAGCATCCGGAACACATAGTGATCGGGAATGACCAAAAGCTCTGCCGGATTGGCAAAGGCCTCGTTGCGCGCGAACCAGGCAGGATCACAATGGCCGTGCGGTGAGATGATGGGCAGATCTCTGATCCCCTCATACAGGCTCTGTGCCTCGCCTTTCAGATGACCCGTCATGCCCCCGCTCCCCCAGACCTTCATTGCAGCTTGCAACCAGACTGCGCAAAGCTCCAGACTAAAGCCACCTGTCATGGCGTGATTGCACGGCAGATGGGTCGGCACGGGAGAAAGGTGATGATGAAGCAATGCTGGCGCTGGTTCGGTCCGCAGGATCCGATCACCCTGTCGCAGTTGCACCAGGTTGGTGTGGAGGGGATCGTCACGGCCCTGCACCATATCCCGCCGGGCGCGCCATGGGACGAAGAGACCATCGCCGCGCGGCAATCATTGCTTAGAAACGCGGGTTTCGAATGGGATGTAGTCGAAAGCCTCCCCGTCTCGGAAACGATCAAGACCCAGAGCGCCGGGATAAACGATCATATCGACGCCTACAAGGCCAGTCTGCGTGCCATTGCAGCCTGCGGGATCAAGACCGTCTGCTACAACTTCATGCCTGTCCTCGACTGGACACGCACCGAACTGCGCGCGCCCCAGTCGCACGGCGGGGTTGCCATGCTTTTCGATCTGACGGATTTCGCCGTCTTCGACCTGCATATCCTCGGCCGTCGCGGCGCTTCTGAAAGCTATCCGGAGGAGGTGCATGAAGCGGCGACCGCCCGCTTCGGGCAAATGACAGATGCGCAAAAGCAGACCCTTCAGCGAAACGTCACCGCAGGACTGCCCGGAGCCAACGATCAATGGTCCGTCGAAGAGGTGCGCGCCTTGCTGGAAACCTATGATGGCATCACTGCACACCGGCTGCGCGCCCATCTGATCGACTTTCTGGCAGAGGTCGCACCCGTCGCGCAGGATCTGGGACTGAGGATCTGCTGTCACCCAGATGATCCGCCTTTCTCGCTTCTGGGTCTGCCGCGCGTTATGTCGAATGCGGCAGACTACGCCGCCGTTCTCGATACGGTCGACCTGCCCGCTAACGGTGCAACGCTTTGCACGGGCTCGCTCGGGGTCGCATCTGATTTCGACGGGCCGGCTTTCGTCCGGCGGCACGGATCCCGCATTCACTTTGCACATCTGCGCAATACAACACGCATCGCGGGATCCGATCCAAAGATGCCCAGCTTTTTCGAAGCCGCCCATCTGGAGGGGGATACCGACATGATCGGCACGGTGCGGGCGCTGATCGCCGAACAAATCCGCCGCAAATCGGAAGGTCGGAACGATTGGCAGATCCCGATGCGGCCCGATCACGGGCAGGAGTTGTTGAGGGATTTGGGCGGGCACAGCACACCGGGCTATCCCCTGATTGGCCGCATGCGGGGTCTGGCAGAGCTACGCGGTATCATGGCCGCCTCAGCCTGACCGGCGTCGTCGGCTCAATGCATCGAGGCATGCGCCGCGCGCAGCTTCTCCCAATCGAATGTCACCCCGATCCCCGGCGTGTCCGGTGCAACCGCGCGGGCATTCTCGACGACCAGCGGTCGCGTGGTGTATGCGTCGATCGGGAAGGAGTGGACCTCGATCAGCCCCGCATTGGGCTGGGCAGAAACAAGGCTCACGTGCAGTTCCTGCATCCCGTGGCTACAGACCGGCAAACCGTGCGTACGGCACAAGGCTGCGACCTCCAGCCATCCGGTAATGCCTCCGCAGTTCGAGGCATCGGGCTGCAGGTAGGACAGACCGGCATCCGCGCAGGCATACTCGAACTCATGTATTGTGTGCAGGTTTTCTCCCATTGCCAGCGGCATCCCCGTCGCCCGGGCAATTTCGCCATAGCCCTTGTAATCATCGGGGATCGTCGGCTCTTCGAACCAGAGCAGGTCAAAGGGTTCAAAGGCACGTGCCGCTTCGATGGCCTGCGGAACGGTCATCGAATAGTTGGCATCGACCATGAAGTCGCGGTCCGGGCCAAGAACCTCGCGGATGGCCTTGATCCGGGCCACATCGTCGGCCAGATCGGGCTGACCGATCTTTATCTTCACCCCATCGAAGCCACGGGCGAGATAGCCTTCCGTCTGCCTGATCAGCTTGGGCAGTGAGAAGTTCAGATCAATTCCGCCACAGTAGGCCCCGCAGGTCCTGGCGGCACCGCCGGCCATCTGCCAGAGGGGCTGGCCCCTGCGCTTGCCCCGCGCATCCCAAAGGGCGATATCGACCGCCGAAATCGCGAAGGAGGCAATCCCGCCGCGAGCCACATAGTGCACGTGCCATTGCATCGCCTCGTAAAGCGCCTCGACAGCGGCTCCGTCCTGACCTTTCAGAAAAGGCGCCAGATCATGTTCGATCATTGCAAGGATCGCGCGCCCACCCTTGCCGCCCGTGTAGGTATAGCCGGTCCCTTCGGACCCGTCCGCCAGCCGGACTGTTGCGGTGACAAGCTCGAAATGCGTGTGATCCCCGTGCTTTGCATCAGTCAGAACCTCCGCGAGGGGGACATCGAAGAGCTGTGTCTCGACGCTGACAACGGTCGTTGCTGGATCACCTGGCGCTGGTGCGGTCATCTGAAATTCCCCCTGAAACCCGGAACTTGGTACGCTCAAACAACTGCTCCGGCAAAGGCTTTTTCGGGTCAGGCGCGTCACAATTGTGCGTAGAAGACGGTGTCCCTTTCGCCATCATCGCAGCTTTGGTGAATGGCCCTAGTGTTGGCAGGGAAATTGACAGATGGTAGCCAGAACTGCCCTTTCCATTGCTTTCCTGTCAGGAGCCGCCCAATGCCCGAAGCCATAACAGCCGCCGTCGTCGGATTGGGATCCATGGGATACGGCATGGCGCAGTCCCTTCTGCGGGGCGGTCACGTAACCCACGGATTTGACGTTGTCCCTGCGCAGATGGAACGTTTCCGCGCCGAAGGCGGTGCCGAAGGAACGCTTGCGGACATCGCCGGGTCGTTGGACGCCGCCATGATCGTGGTTCTCAATGCGGCCCAGACCGAAGAGGTTATTTTCGGTGACGACGGACTGCTGCCGGGAATGCGGAAGGGGGCTGTCATAATCGCCTGCGCGACCGTTCCGCCCAGCTTTGCCAAGGAGATGGAGGCGCGTTGCAACGCCTCTGGTATCCACTATCTCGACGCGCCCATTTCCGGCGGATCGGTCAAGGCAGCCAACGGTCAGCTTTCGGTCATGGCCTCGGGCACACCAGAGGCCTTCGCCGCGGCCCGCCCGGTGCTTGAAGCCACGGCCGAGAAAGTTTTTGAGCTTGGTGATGCCGCCGGTGCAGGATCGGCGATGAAGGCCGTCAATCAATTGCTGGCCGGGGTCCACATCGCCGCCATGGCTGAGGCCCTCACCTTCGGCATGACCCAGGGCGTCTCTCCCGACAAATTTGTCGAAGTGATCAGCCAGTGCGCGGGCACAAGCTGGATGCTGGAGAACCGCGCGCCGCACATCGCCGCCGGGGATTACACGCCGCACAGCCAGGTCAACATCTGGCCCAAGGATCTCGGGATCGTCCTCGATATCGCGAAGTCCGAGTCCTTCAGCGCCCCCATCACAGCGGCCGCCATGCAACAATACCTCGCCGCTGCCGGTATGGGCCTGGGTCGGGAGGATGATGCGGCGGTGGCCAAGGTCTATGCCCGCAACGCGGGCCTCACCCTGCCGGGAGAGGGCTGATGCTTCTGGGATGTATCGGGGATGACTTCACCGGGTCGAGCGATTTGGCCAACACCCTGGCGAAAGGCGGCATGCGGACGGTGCAATATACCGGCATCCCGGATGCCCCCGCGCGCGATGATGTCCAGGCCGGGGTCGTCGCGCTGAAGTCCCGCTCCATCGATCCGGCCGAGGCCGTCAGACAATCGCTCGCCGCGCTCGACTGGCTGCGCGCGCAGGGGTGTGAGCAGTTCTTTTTCAAATATTGCTCCACCTTCGATTCCACCCCGCAGGGTAACATCGGGCCGGTTGCCGATGCGCTGGCAGAGGCGCTCGATGCGCACCGGGTTATCGTCTGCCCCGCCTTCCCCGGCACCGGGCGGTCCCTGTATCAGGGGCACCTTTTTGTGAACGACACCCTGCTGAATGAATGCGGAATGCAGAACCATCCCCTGACGCCCATGACAGATGCTGACATTCGCCGGTGGCTGGCCCCGCAAACGCGCTTCACCGTCGGTCACGTGGCCGCGGCACATGTCTTTTCGGGTTCGGAAAGGATCAGCCAGGCGTTGGAAGAGGAACACCAAAAGGGCCACCGTCACATCGTGGTCGATGCCATAAGGGACGCAGATCTGCTGGAGATCGGGAAAGCAGCCGAGGGGTTGCCACTGGTCACGGGCGGGTCCGGCGTGGCGCTTGGTCTTCCGGCGAACTTCGGTTGCAAAGCTTCCGAGGCACCTTGGGTCGGTCAGGCGGGAAAGGCGGTCGCCCTCTCGGGATCCTGCTCTGTCGCCACGCGCGCCCAGGTCGCGCGACACGTCGCCCGTCACCCGGCCCGGGCGATTGACGCTACAGATGTCATCGAGGGCCAACTGAAGCCGCAGGAATTAGCCGACTGGTTGCTCTGTGCGGATGGCCTGCCGCTTGCCTACAGTTCCGCCGACCCCGAAGAGATCGCCAGGGTTCAAGAGACCTATGGCAGGGAGGCTTCCTCCGAAGCATTGGAGCGCTTCTTCGCTCACATCGCCAGACTGGTGGTCACGGGGGGCGCGACCCGGATCATCACGGCCGGGGGTGAGACCTCCGGTGCCGTCATCGAGGCGCTTGATCTGGGCAGCCTGGAAATAGGGCCAGAAATTGATCCCGGCGTCCCCGCCCTGCGCGCCCGTCCCGACCTGGTCGTCGCCCTGAAATCCGGGAATTTCGGAGCCGAGGATTTCTTTGAGAAGGCCGACCGCCTTTTGAGAGGTGTCACATGACCGAGTCCGGGCCACGTGAAAAGATCTGTCTCCTCGCAAAGTCTCTCTTCGACCGCGGGCTGACCCACGGCAGCACCGGCAACATCTCCGCCCGAACCGAAGACGGGGGCCTGCTCGTCTCCCCCACCGGGACCAGCTTCGGCCGCCTTGATCCGGGTCGGCTCAGCCGGTTCGACGCCCAGGGCAATCACATCTCCGGCGATAAGCCGACCAAAGAAATGCCCCTGCACAGCGCCTTTTACGAGACCCGCAGCACGGCGGGCGCTGTGGTTCACCTGCACTCCTGCCACTCGGTCGCCCTGTCGATGATACCTGGCGCGGACGAAAACAATTTCCTGCCACCGCTCACACCCTACGCGATCATGCAATTGGGCAAGGTCAAGCTCTTGCCTTTTTTCCTGCCCGGCGATCCGGCCATGGGCGCGGCGGTGCGTGGGCTTGCCGGGAAACGCTGCGCTGTCATGCTGGCAAACCACGGCCCCGTCGTGGCGGGCAAGGATGTGGAAGCCGCCTGCAACGCCATCGAGGAACTGGAGGAGACCGCGCGCCTTGCCCTGCTGCTGCGCGGTGTCGAGGCGCGGAGCTTGACCGAAGAACAGGTCCGCGCGGTTGTCACGAAGTTCGATTTGGAGTGGGACGATTGACGAAGTTCTCAGCAAATCTCGGCTTTCTCTGGGCGGACCGTCCCCTGCCCGATGCCATCCGTGCCGCCAAGGCAGCAGGGTTCGACGCAGTCGAGTGCCACTGGCCCTATGAAACGCCACCCTCCGAGGTAAAGGCCGCATTGGATGAAACGGGCCTTCCAATGCTTGGCTTGAACACGTGGCGCGGGGACGTGGCGGCGGGAGACAACGGGCTTTCCGCCATCCCTGGTCGTGAGGAGGAGGCTTTGGCAGCGATTTCTGAGGCTATCGACTACGCTGAGACAATCGGCGCACTGGCTGTCCATGTGATGGCTGGCAAGGCCGAGGGGCATGAGGCACACGATCTATTTGTCCGTAACCTGAAAACCGCGACCAGCCTGTCTGAATCCAAAGGCATCACGATCTTGATCGAGCCCCTGAACCGGTTCGATGCGCCCGGATATTTCCTGAAGGACACACACCAGGCGCGCAGCATTATCGAGGAAGTGGCGGTACCCAACCTCAAGCTCATGTTCGATTGCTACCATGTTGGCCGAACCGAGGGCGACGTGATCGCCCGGCTGAAAGACCTGCAGCCGATCGTCGGGCACATCCAGTTTGCCGCCGTTCCCAACCGGGGCGCACCGGATCACGGTGAGATCGACTACAGGACAGTATTGCCGGCCATCGAGGCGCTGGGTTGGGATAGCCCCCTGGGCGCAGAATACAAACCTCAGGGCGATACGGAGGCGTCGTTGGGCTGGATATCGGCCCTCAGATGAAACGGTCAGCCGTGATCAAACGGGAGAGCTGGTTTCTTCTCTTTGGTGGGAGAAGGATGGGAAGGACGACCTGCTGGCAGTCTCAGCGGGCGGCAGTTTTCGCATTCATTTCGGCATCTTGATATGCTGATTAGCCGCCAGATCGGCAGATCTCGCATCCTTTTGACTTGGTTTGGCCGAGGCGACCTCATCGCACGCGCGGGGCCTACAACGACGTGCCCCTCTGACCGCCCCGGCGCGGGGCCTTCAGCCACGGGATCGCGTCAGTCATCGCTCAATTCCCGCTGCTGAGGTGTGAGCCGCCCGGATGCAAAGGCGGAGGCGGCGACCATGAGAGCCGCTGTGCCAAGCATGAGGGGCAGCCCGGCAAGCTGGTAAGTGAGGCCCGACAGAAGGGTGCCCATTAGGCGGCCCGCCGCATTGGCCATATAGTAGAACCCCACGTCCATCGTCACCCGCTCCGCCCTGGTGAAGGCGAGGATCAGGTAGGAGTGGAGAGATGAATTGACCGCAAAGATGCCGCCAAAGATCAGGAGCCCCGCAACCAGTGTGAGCGTGAGCCAAATCTGGGGACCGTTGGCCATCAGCGCCACAAGGGTAAGGATGGCGGGCACGGCAGCAAGGGCCCAGGCCCAGCCACGCGCCGCGCCGATCAGGTCATCCTCACTCCGGGTGCTGGCGCGCAGGAGCCGTGGCGCGGCGGCCTGAACCGCGCCGTAAAGAATGATCCAGGCCGCCATGAAAATGCCGATCATGAAAAAGGCCGTCCGGTTCCCCGCCGCACTACCATCCGACAAAACAGCATAGAAGTAGATCGGGATCCCCACGACGAACCAGACATCCCGTGCGCCGAAAAGGAAGATGCGCGCCGCAGACAGCCAGTTCACGTTTGCCGAGTTGGAGAAGACCTCAGAGAACCTCGCGCCCTTGCGCCCCTTCGGCAGGCCCGGCGGCATGGCAAGGACGATTGCCGCGAGGATGAAAAGCAGAACCGCCGCCATTGCCAGCACGGCCCAGTCGAACCCCAGGATCGCCAGCAAAGCCGCACCCAGCAGGAAACCGAGCCCCTTTACCGCGTTCTTCGATCCGGTCAGTACGGCGACCCAGCGAAAGAGGCCACTGTGTTCCTTCGGGGCCAGAAGCTTGACGGCGGATTTGGACGACATCTTGGCCAGATCCTTGGCCACCCCGCTCGCCCCCTGAACGACCATCACGTAGACAACCGAGAGGGTGAGGCTCCAGCCCGGGTCCAGTTGGGCGAGGGCCAGCAAGGCCAGAACCTGGATGCCCAGGCCAGCGTAAAGCGTCGAGGTCAGTCCGAAACGCGCGGCGATCCAGCCTGCGGTCAGGTTCGTGACCATACCTGCGATTTCGTAGAGGACAAAGAGATAGGCCAGCTGCACCGGCGTAAAACCGAGAGTGTGAAAATGTAGCAGCACCAGCATCCGCAGGGCCCCGTCGGTGAGCATGAAGGCCCAATAAGCCGCCGTCACCGCGATATAGGCCGACAGACCGTCGGGGCGGGCGGATGCTGTTTTCACAGGGATGATCCCACCATCAATGCAACGTCAACCAGCCGGTGGGCATAGCCCATTTCGTTATCGTACCATGCATAGATCTTCACCTGCGTACCGTTGACCACCATGGTCGAGGGGGCATCGATAATGCTTGACCGTTCATCGTTGGTATAATCGGCAGAGACGAGCGGGCGTTCTTCGTAACCGAGGATGCCTTTCAAGGGCCCATCGGCCGCGTTCTTCAAAAGGGAGTTCACCTCCTCGACCGTCGTCTCGCGCTTCACTTCGAAGACGCAGTCCGTAAGTGATGCATTCAGCAGCGGCACCCGGACGGCGTGTCCGTTCAACCGCCCTTTGAGTTCCGGATAGATCAGCGTGATCGCGGTGGCGCTGCCGGTGGTCGTGGGGATCAGGGAGTTCAGGGCCGACCGGGCGCGGCGCAGATCCTTGGCCGGGCGGTCGACGATGGTCTGGGTGTTGGTGACGTCGTGGATCGTCGTGATGGAGCCGTGACGGATGCCAAGGTTCTCGTGGATGACCTTCACCACGGGGGCCAAGCAGTTAGTCGTGCAGCTTGCCGCCGTCACGATCCTGTGGCGATCCGGGTCGTAGATATGGTCGTTCACGCCAAGCACAATATTTGCGGCGTTGCCGTCCTTGACCGGGGCGGAGACAACTACCTTGCTCACCCCGGCCTCGAAATAGGGGGCCAGCTTTGCCTCACTCTTGAAAACGCCGGTGCAGTCGATCACCACGTCTACGCCCTCAAGGGGCAGATCGGCCAAGTTCCGCGTGCCGACAAAGGGCAGACGCGTGCCGTTGATCGTCACTGCCTCCATGTCCTGCGAGAATTCGGCCTCCCAGCGTCCGTGCACGGTGTCGAATTCCAGCAAATGGGCGTGCATTGCCGGGTCGCCCACGGCATCATTGATCCAGGCAATTTCTGCCCCCCGCTCCAGCAGCGGTTTCAGCATCAGCTTGCCGATCCGGCCAAGGCCGTTCACCGCGTAGACGGTCATGTGAGATCTCCCTTTCTGGTTTGGCCAATGGCATCCACTGCCCGCTGCAGGGAAATCCGGTCGAGCGAAGAGAAGGGCAGCGCCGCGAAGGCGATGATGCGATTGCGCAGCGCGCCATAGGCATGTTGGAAGGCAAGGCTCTTCTCGGCATCCGAGCCTTCGGCACTGGCCGGGTCGGGCATGCCCCAGTGTGCGCTGACCGGCTGTCCGGTCCAGGCCGGACACTCCTCGTTCGCGGCCTGGTTGCACACGGTAAAGACAAAGTCGAAATCGGGCGCATCGGGACCCTGGAACTCCGAAAGGGTCTTGGCCCGCAAGATCGACGTGTCGTAGCCCTTCTGCTTCAGTACCTCCAGGGCGAAGGGATTGAGCTCTGACCGTGGCTTGGTTCCGGCCGAATAGACATCGAAGCGGTCCCCCGCTTCACTGCGGAGGATCGATTCCGCAAAGATCGAGCGGGCGGAATTCCCGGTGCAGATGAAGAGAACATTGTACTTGCGGTCCGGCATGGCAGGGCCTCGGTGCAGGGATGGGATGGCGCCGGGGTCACAAACTTCGGGTCGGCCCCGGCAACAATCGAGCAGCAGGTAATCAAAGGTGTCGCGGACGGTCTTGATGTCGATGGCATAAAGCAGCGAGGTGCCACTTCGCTCTTGCGTGACGAGCCTCGCCTGCATCAGCGCGTTGACATAGGTTGACAGTGTATTGGGTTTAAGCCCAAGCGCCCTGGCGATTTCAGTGGCCGGAACACGGTCCGGAAAGCGCCGCATCAGAAGCCGGAAGACGGCCAGCCGCTGCGGATGGCCGAGGATCGCGAGGCGATGGGGAATCAATTCTTCCATAATTCAGGAATATCCGAAGTATAGAAATTCGCAAGACCCTTAATGATCTTCCGATCAAGCGATCTTCGATCTGTCATGCAGAGTACAAGACGTTTCTGATCAGCGGATTTCCGTTGATGAATTCTAACCGCAGCAGATCGAATCCTATCCCTCCGACAATTCGGCCCCAGTCGAAATCCCGTCGACTTGCGCTCTGACACTTCTGGGCATGGGTATCCAACACGCCCTACCCGGAAGGTCACCAAACGTTCCTGTTGCGCGAGTCAGCAAGGGCGTGGCAGGCTTATCTTGAAATCACGGCTTGGGGGGCTGAGACGAATGATGGATACTGCGCTTTACGTCGCGGAGACGGATGAATTGGGACGCGTCGTTTGCGTCTGGCATTCCAGGATTGGGCAGTCGAACGTCCATCCGATACAGAACCCTGACAAGCATCTGCCACAGCTCCCGACAGCCACCTGTTCGGGCGCGTCCCGTGCAGAGATCGACGAATGGATGCGTTCGCAGTCTGGGTGACCCCAGCGCACTGGGGACGCACCTTCAAATCTGGAAAGCGTGCGCGCTGCCGAGGAGCAGCGGCCCCCCTTAGCTGTGTTCCGATACCCCCGGCCACGGTCCCGTCACGCGGGACCCGTAAGCAGCATTCAAGGCTTTAGCCTGACCGCAAAGACATCTTCCAACTCACGGTTCAGTCCCAGCATGCTCAACCCGTCCGGGGACATCTGAACAAGGCGCCACCAATCGCCTACGTCGGGCTTGAT
>JABDKA010000230.1 GCA_013002405.1 Sulfitobacter sp.
TGAAGTCACCGAAGTACTTCGTGATCGCCGCCGTCAGCGTCGTCTTGCCGTGGTCAACGTGGCCAATCGTGCCAATGTTGACGTGCGGCTTCGTGCGTTCAAACTTTTCCTTTGCCATGGTGTTGGCACCCTTTTTGACTTGAGGGGCCACGCGGGCCCGATCCTGGATTTGGCGTCAGACGAGAGCCTGAGCGCGCGGTTGACTGCGCAGACGGTCATGCCGGGAGCGCGATATGGCGCGCGATGTATTGGACCTGAGAGGTAAAATCAAGCGGGTCTTGGCATTTGCTGGCCCGCGCGGCGCTATTCGCTTTCTTCGGCCACAACGGGGGTTTCGGCGGGGCCTTCAAACCAGCCATTTTCCCTGTTCTGACGCACCAGATAGTTCTCAATCGACTTGGCGGCATTCTGGGCGAGATTCTTGAGCTGCTCCTCGGCTGTCTTGGTATAGCCCGATCCCACCACGGGTCCCTGATCAAAGGATTCGAATACCGTGATCTGGTGGGGCTTTTCGTTGAGCTTCTTGCCCGCCGCATCGTCCCACACGGTGAGGTTGATGATCAGAAGCGATTTGGGGGCGAAGACCAGGGGGATGCCCGGCAGGGCGAGGTTATAGCCCTCAACGCTCATCCCGAAGTGATAGTCACGCGCGCCGTTGTAGCGCCCAAATCGCTCTTCGGTCGCGTCGGTCAGGGCCTTGGTCAGCTTCTCTTTGCTCATCTCACGGCTGAGCGGGCCCTTCTGCACCTTGGGGGCCACCGCGATATTGTGCACAAGGTTGAAGTTGCCAAGCGGTGTCGGCGCCTTGCCAAGGTCAGCCGCCCCGTTACAGGCGGCGAGCAGGAGAAGGGAGATCAGCAGAAGAAAAGTGCGGCGCATCGCGAAACCTTTGAAACCGTTGGCTTGGGCGAAGTCGTATCCCAGCCCTTGCCCGGGCGCAATCGGCCGATGCCGGGGAAGCGGGTGCGGCGGCTGCACCCTGCCGGAGTATTCGCCCATCGGGGCGTCAGTTGCAGATGTCGCGCAGGGCCGCCCAATCACCGGGCAGCATGGAAGGACGGTAAAGCGCTGCCGGATCAACCGCCGCGCGGGCCAGGTCGATCCGGTCGGAAAGGCGGGGGTGGGTCAGGAAATGGGCTGTCACACCCGCCGCATCCCCATGCTTTTTCCTCAGCCGGTCGAACATTGCCCCCAGAGCGGCGGGCGTGATCTGCGCCTCTTTCAGCAGAGCATGCGCGAAACGGTCCGCTCCCGTCTCCGCCGCCTGCGAGTATTGCGCCGAAATCAGGCGCTCGGTGAGAAAAAGCACCGCAGCGCCCCCCGCGAAGTCGCCCAGAAGAAGCCCCAGCACACCGATGGAGCCCGCGGACCGCAGGGCGTGCCGGGTCGGGTCGCGGCTGATCACGTGGCCAATCTCATGGGCCAGAACGGCAGCGACCTGGTCGGGATCGTCCGCCGCCTCGATCAAGCCACGGAACAGAACGACAAAGCCCCCCGGCAAGGCGAAGGCATTGATCATCTCGTGATCCAGCACTGAAACCGTCAGGTCCTGATTGAAACCCCGCTCCGCGGCCAGCCTCTCCGTCAGCTGCGCCAGGGCCGCAGCGCCCTCGGTTCCATCGCAAACCTCCAGCGGGTTCAGACCCGTCTCACTCAACGCCTCCCGAATGTGGCCAAGGGTCGTCTCGCCCAGCGCCCGCTCCCCCCGCGCGGGTATGAAGCCCGCCAGGTTGTCCGCCAGGAGGGGCACAAGAAATCCGATCTGCAGAGCCACGGCGGCAATGGCCGCAAGGGCCCAGGCCATCAGACGTGCGCGCCCCTTCGGCGGGGAGGTGCGGTTGGGATGGGGCAGACGGGCCAGCATGCTGAGATCTTCGATGTAGAGCCGCGCCAACGGGTCGGAGGCCAGGCGCAGAACCGCGCCCCTCTTGCCCGCCATGTCAGGCAGGCGCCGGATATCCTCAAGCGGCCAGTGCAGGATCCGACTTTCATCCAGTCCGATCTGCAAACTGTCTGAGGCGATGTGCAGGCTGATCTCAACCGGCGTGGGTCTGTCCCCTTCGAAGAACCGCGCGCCCGGGGCGTTGAATCCTACGCTCATATCGCAGCCCCCAGATCAAGTGCCTCGGCAAAGCCTTCGGCCTCCGCGAAGGCGTCCCTTTCACGCTGGCTGATCAGGCGCAGCCCTTCGGCCTGCGGCAAAGAGGTTGTGCGGGCCATGTGGCGCATCAGGGGGAAGGTGACGAAGGTATTGTGCAGAACGCCCCAGAGCAGAAAAACACCGAGGTAGAGAAGACCGAGCAGGCCGAAAGAGAGCCAGCGCGGCAGACCCGCATATCCGCCCAAGAGGCCTAGGTCATCCGCCATCACGGCGTCGAATCCGACTGTCACCAGGGCGAGAAAGACCAGCGTCAGGATACCGATCACCAGGAAGAGATAGGCGATGAAATTACCCAAGACGTAGATGAAGCTGACCCGCACACCGCTTAGGGCAGAAGCAAAGCGGATGCCACGCGCGGTCTTGTGCTGGGCCATGATGCGCTTGGCCATCCAGCGGTAATAGATCGCGCCAAAAAGCAGGCCCGCGAGGCCGATGGGGATGAGGAAAAGCCGCGCGGGCGCGGTCAGGTCTGAAGAGATGCGGCCCGTCTCGAACATCCGGTCCACCGTCTTGGCGACGTCCTGCGGTTCCGGTGTCCCTTCCGCAAAGACCGGATCGAGCCAGACCATCCAGAGGACCGCAGTGGCGAGCAGCAGAAGGCTCACCACGAAAGGCAGCGTGGCGCGATAGAGCATGGGCCAGCGGCCCCCTTGAGTCAGGCGGGCGGAGCCGAAGAAGGTCCGGTCCGTGCGGTATTTCTCAAGCGCGAAGGTCATGCGCGGCCAGAGCAGCCCCAGCGTGAGGATGGTGATGGCCCAATACATCAGGGCCCGCGCGGCATAGCCCCAGGCACCCCTCTCCAACCCGAAGCGGACTCCGCGCCAGCGGGTGCGGCCCAGAACGTAACGTCTGGCGCGGTAACGCGCGTAGAACCACAGGGGCACGACACCGGCAAAGCTGGCGATGTAGCCGACCGAGGCCGCGCTGAAGACCGAAAAGCTGACGAACATCAACAGCAGATTCACGATACCGATGTAGAAGGTCAGGATCACGACGGCGATGAAGAAACCCAGGAGCTTTTCAATCGGGTCGCCCACGTATTCCAGCGGGTCACCGCCCGGCCGCATGGCGGACCAGTACCAGCGGCGCAGCCGGGTCTTCATCCAGAAGCGGTAGATGCCGAGCGTAAGAATGGTGAAGAACCCGGTCTTGAGCGCCAGCCAGAAGAGGGCGCCGCGTTTGCCCACGAAATCGATCTGCATGCCGGTCGGCTCTGGCGGCGCGGGCGCTGCCTTGGGCGGTGTGGCCCAAGGCCCTTTCGGGACACTGCTGTCAGTCATCCCGGGTCACCTGTCAGGTGAACTTGTTGTCACGCGGGAAACCGCGCGGAGCCATGCGCCCGGCGCTGGCGCGCTTGCCGGTCCATTCGACCAGGTCGTTTTCCGTCCGGGTACGGCCCGCAGGGTCATGCCAGCTGAGCCCTTCGGCACTGTAGAAGGTCGTCGCGTCCGACAGCCCGCCATCTTTGTATTTCTGCAGCCGGACCCCCTTGCCCCGGCCCATTTCGGGCAACTCCTCCAGGGCGAAGACCAGCACCTTGCGATTCTCCCCTACGGTGGCAACCATGTCCCCGGCCACCGGTTTGCAGACAAGAGCAGAGACATCGCCCCGGACGTTCAGCACCTGCTTACCGCTACGGGTCTGGGCTATCACATCATTTTCGGCAACGACAAAGCCATCCCCTGCGCTGGAAGCGACCAGCAGCTTGCGGTCAGCCTGGTGGATGAAGAGTGCGACGATCTGGGCCTCGTTTGGCAGATCGACCATCAGGCGGAGCGGCTCGCCCATTCCGCGCCCGCCGGGCAGACTGGCGGCCGACAGGGTGTAGAAGCGGCCATTGGAGCCGAAGACCAGCAAACGGTCCGTCGTCTCTGCGTGGAAGATGAAGCGCGGGCCGTCGCCGTCCTTGAACTTCAGCTCGCGGTTCAGGTCGATATGGCCCGTCATGGCGCGGATCCAGCCCATCTGCGAACAGACCACGGTGATCGGCTCCCGGTCGATCATTGCCTCAAGCGGCACCTCTTCAATTTCACCGGCTTCTGCGAAGGTGGTGCGGCGTGCACCGCCCTCCCAGTCCTTTCCGAACTGCTTCCTGGCCGCGCGCAACTGATCGGTGATGGCCTGCCACTGCAGTTCATCGCTTTCCAGCAGATCCTCCAGGTTGGCGCGTTCCTCCATCAGTTCAGACTGTTCGCGCAGCAACTCAAGCTCTTCCAGACGCCTCAAAGACCGTAGGCGCATGTTCAGGATCGCATCGACCTGCACGTCGCTCAGTTCGCCCTCGCCAGGGGCCGGGCTGACGTAATCCTTCTCATCTGTGGCGCGCCTGTGGTCCTTGCTCCAGTCCTCACGCATAAGCGCGGCCTTGGGATCATCATCATAGCGGATGATGTCGATCACACGGTCCAGGTTGAGGAAGGCAACGATGAATCCTTCCAGCACCTCAAGCCGATGGTCGATCTTTTCCATCCGGTGCTGTGACCGGCGCTGCAGGACCTCGCGGCGGAAGTCGAGGAAGGCGCGCAGCACTTCCTTCATTGAGCAGACCTTGGGTGTTACCCCGTCAATCAGCACGTTCATGTTGAGCGAAAAGCGCACTTCAAGATCGGAGTGGCGATAGAGCATTCCCATCAAGACCTCGGGGTCCACGTTCTTGGAGCGCGGCTCAAGGATCATGCGGACGTCTTCGGCGGATTCGTCGCGCACGTCGGCCAGGATCGGGATCTTCTTGGTCTGGATGGCCTCTGCGATCTTCTCGATCAGCTTGGATTTCTGGACCTGATAAGGGATTTCGGTAACCACGATCTGCCACTGACCGCGGCCCAGGTCCTCAACCTCGTACCGGCAGCGCAGGCGGAAGCCGCCCCGCCCGGTGCGGTATGCTTGCGCGATGGTCTCTGGCGGCTCAACGATGATGCCTCCGGTGGGAAAATCGGGGCCGGGAACGTAGTTCAACAGCGTATCGCCGCGCGCGTCGGGCGTTTTGATCAGGTGAATGCAGGCATCACACAGTTCCGCGATGTTGTGCGGCGGGATGTTGGTGGCCATACCCACGGCGATACCGCTAGACCCGTTGGCCAGAAGGTTGGGGAACTGCGCGGGCAGCACGACGGGTTCCGTCAACGTCCCGTCGTAGTTTTCCCGGAAATCGACGGCATTCTCGTTCAGGCCTTCCAGCAGCGCCTCGGCTACCGAAGTCATCCGCGCCTCTGTATAGCGGCTGGCGGCGGGGTTATCGCCGTCTATGTTGCCGAAGTTGCCCTGTCCATCCACAAGCGGATAGCGCACGTTGAAATCCTGCGCCAGACGCGCCATCGCGTCATAGATCGCGGCATCGCCGTGGGGGTGATAGTTGCCCATAACGTCGCCACTGATCTTGGCCGATTTGCGGAAACCACCCGTCGAGGCAAGCCGCAGTTCCCGCATCGCATAGAGAATACGCCGGTGTACGGGCTTCAATCCATCACGGGCATCCGGCAGGGCGCGGTGCATGATCGTGGACAGCGCATAGGTGAGATACCGTTCCCCCAGCGCGCGGCGCAGCGGTTCAGAAAGGGGTTGCGGCTCAGCCTGGGGTGGATCGGTAAGGTCGGACATACAAGACTTAGTAGCCAAGGGGCGCAGGGCCGACAAGCGGCGGATTGCATCAAGATGCATCGAACTGCGGCGCAAGAGCCACGGGGAGGCAAAAAAGGGATTTCCCCTGCCACGCGCCGGAAAATTTTGCTAATGCAACCAAATTGTGGGGGTGTGCGTTCATCTTATGTGAACCGCGCCAAATGCGCGTTTGTAAGGCCGTTTTCGGTCCTTATACGGGGTTTGAAGATGAATAAATTTGTGCTGCTGTCCTTCGGATTTTTGGCTTGGGCGTTCTACGAGATGAGCGGCGGGGACGAATTCGAGCCCGCTAGCGAAAGGCTGGCCCGCCTCAATCCCCAGACAGAGGCACCCGCAGATGAGGCAGAGACCGCGGCCTTCGAGCCGAAGACCATCGATACCACGCCCGCGCTGGTCCCCCTCACCCCCGAGGTGACGCGCGTGGCGCTGAACCTTGCGACCCTGGATGATATTCTGGGGGGCGAAGAAGACACAGCGCCGACTGCCGCTTCGGAACCGGAAACCAGCGATGAAGAAGACCCTTACGGCGTGCCACGCAACGTAGCCGTCGTCACCGACAGTGGTACCACACCGGCGATCATCCCCAGTCTGATTACCGGGAACCAAGAGGTCCAGGCCGTTGCATCCGCGCCGGATACGGCACCCCAAGCGCTCGATATCCGCACCGTTACCGGAAACCGCGTGAATGTCAGGGGCGGTCCCGGGACGGACTTTGGCGTTGTCGGTCGACTCGTCCGGGGCGATGAGGTTGAAATCCTTGAGGATGACGGGATCGGTTGGGTGCGCATGCGTTCAATAGAGACGGGCGAAGAGGGCTGGATGGCCGATTTCCTGCTCAACTCCGGCTAGGCTGCGCCCATTGCCAATCCAGGCTGCGCGCGCGATGTAGGCCTCCCAAACGGGAGGTCTTTTTCATGCGATCCATCCTTATCACCGGCTGTTCCAGCGGCATCGGCCTTGCCGCCGCGCGCATTCTGCGGGAACGTGGCTGGTCGGTCTTTGCGGCCTGTCGGAGTGAAGAGGACTGCGCCCGTCTGCGAAAGGAGGGGTTTGAGGCCCCGCGCCTGGATTACGAGGATGAGGCCACGATCGAGACGGCCCTGCAAGAAGTCCTGGCGGCCACGGGCGGCACGCTCGACGCCCTTTTCAACAACGGGGCCTACGCCATTCCCGGCGCTGTCGAGGATCTGCCGACTAATGCCCTGCGCACCATCTTTGAGGCAAACTTCTTTGGCTGGCATGCCCTGACCCGCGCCGTCCTGCCCGTGATGCGTCGGCAGGGTCACGGACGTATCGTTCAATGCTCCTCCGTGCTGGGTCTGATCACAATGCCTTGGCGAGGGGCTTACAACGCCAGCAAATTCGCGCTGGAGGGGCTGACCGATACCTTGCGGATGGAGATGAAGGAAACCGAAATCAAGGTAATCCTGATTGAACCAGGACCGATCACCACAGATTTCCGTCGCAATTCGATCAAACAGTTCGAACGCTGGATCGACTGGCGCGGATCTGCCCGCGCCGCGCAATATGAAGTGGAGTTGCGTACGCGCCTCTACGACTCAGTCAAGAAGGCGCGGTTTGAACTTGGACCTGAGGCGGTTGTGGACAAGTTGATCCACGCCATTGAGAACCCTCGACCCCGGCCGCGATATTACGTCACACTGCCCACCTATTTCGCCGCACTCATGCGCCGTTTGCTTCCCACACGGGGATTGGACAGGTTGCTGGGAGGCTGAGCGGGGTTGCGGCCCGACGGTTCTCCGCTATGTCTTCGCCGACTGAAAGGAAAGCCAATGTTTGACGACCCGCTCTTTACCATCGTGGTTATCGCCGTCTTTGTCGTGCTCGTGATCCTGATGATCGGGCTTGGCGGATTTGCAGCCGGTGGGGACTTCAACAAAAAGAACTCGAACAAGCTGATGCGGTACCGGATCATCGCGCAGGCCGTGGCCGTCGCGCTGATCCTTGGGTTTATCTGGCTGCGGGGAGGGCCAAACTGATGGTGGTACTCAACAAGATCTACACGCGAACCGGGGATGCGGGCACAACGGCTCTGGGCAACGGGGACCGTGTAGCAAAGCACTCCGCACGGGTCGAAGCCTATGGCACCTGCGATGAACTG
This sequence comes from Sulfitobacter sp., assembly GCA_013002405.1. Taxonomy (GTDB): domain Bacteria; phylum Pseudomonadota; class Alphaproteobacteria; order Rhodobacterales; family Rhodobacteraceae; genus Sulfitobacter. The sequence continues at coordinate 7,902 of JABDKA010000230.1, forward strand.
AACTGCTTTGTCGGTGTCGCCCGCTTGCAGGCAAAAGACGAGACTGACGCAGCACTGTCGCGCATTCAGAATGACCTTTTCGATCTGGGCGCGGACCTCTGTCGTCCGGACATGGAAAAAGACAAGGATGCGGAATATCCGCCCCTCCGGATGGCCGATGCCCAGGTAGAACGGCTGGAGGCCGAGATTGACCTGATGAACGATCAGCTTGAACCGCTGCGAAGCTTCATCCTGCCCGGTGGCGCGGAACTGGCGGCACATCTGCACGTTTGCCGGACCGTAGCGCGCCGCGCCGAACGGCTCGCGGTGCTGTGCGCGGAACAGGAGCCGCTCAATCCGGCGGCGGTGAAATACCTCAACCGGCTCAGCGACTGGTTCTTTGTGGCTGCCCGCATGGCGAACAACGCAGGCAAGGATGACGTCCTCTGGGTGCCAGGGGCGAACCGCTAGGTTACTTAGTCCTCTCGCGGCTCCCAAAGCTCAATCGGGTTGCCTTCAGGGTCGTGCAGGTGAGCGAACCGGCCAATGCCGGGCACATCACCGAGCCTTTTGGTGGCAATCCCTGCATTTTCCAGTTGGGCGAGGATCAGCCCAAGGTCATTAACGCGAAAGTTCAGCATGAATGCCTTGTCGGCAGTGAAATAGTCGGTGTCCGCCGCAAAGGGCGCAAAAACGGTGTCACCGCCCATCACCTTCCAGGGGTGTTCCTTCGGGCTTTGCGGCACCGGAGAGATGCCCAGATGATCGCGGTACCAATTGGCCAATGCCTCCGGGTCTTTTGCCCGAAAGAAAAAGCCTCCGAATCCCAGAACCTTCTCCACACTTAACCCCCGTTTTTCCGTCTAAAATCTGAGGCCTGGGGCAGATCAGGCCCCTGGACGTGACGTTCTACCACATTTTTCGGACGATTTTGCCCTGTTTCAAGCCATGCGAACGTTATATCACCGCGCAGGACTTACGAATGGCCGGGGAACCGGCGCGAAAAACGAGGAGAGGAACGCTCATGAAGGTGCTTGTACCTGTCAAACGCGTGATCGACTACAACGTGAAGGTGCGCGTCAAAGCGGACGGATCGGGTGTTGATCTTGCCAACGTAAAAATGTCGATGAACCCCTTTGATGAGATTGCCGTCGAACAGGCCATCCGTCTGAAGGAAGCGGGCCAGGCCGAAGAAATCATCGCGGTCTCCATCGGCGTCAAGCAGGCACAGGAAACCCTGCGGACAGCGCTCGCCATGGGTGCGGACCGTGCGATCCTTGTTGTGGCCACCGACGATGTGCACAACGACATCGAGCCGCTGAGCGTCGCCAAGATCCTCAAGGGCATCGTGGACGAAGAGAAGCCCGACCTGGTGCTTTGCGGCAAGCAGGCCATCGACAATGACATGAACGCCACTGGCCAGATGCTGGCCGCGCTGATGGGTTGGTCGCAGGCCACATTCGCTTCTGAGGTTGAAATCGCGGATGGCAAAGCCAAGGTCACGCGTGAAGTGGATGGCGGTTTGCAGACCATCGAGGTCACGATGCCCACCGTGATCAGCGTTGACCTGCGCCTGAACGAGCCGCGCTACGCTTCGCTGCCCAACATCATGAAGGCAAAAAAGAAGCCGCTGGATGAAAAGACACCCGCCGACTACGGCGTTGATGTGGCCAACCGTCTGGAAATTGTAAAGACCGAAGAGCCCGCCGAGCGGGCCGCCGGTGAGATCGTGCCGGACGTCGATACGCTGGTGGCAAAACTCAAAGAAAAGGGAGTTGTGTGATGGCTGTTCTTCTTCTTGCAGAAGTGACCGACGGTGAACTGGCGATGGACGCCACCGCCAAGGCCGTGACCGCTGCCAAGCAGCTGGGCGATGTGACCGTGCTTTGCGCGGGCGGCTCTGCCGCTGCAGCGGGTGAGGCTGCCGCCAAGATCGACGGCGTTGCCAAGGTGCTGGTGGCCGAGGATGCAACACTGGGCCACCGCCTTGCGGAATCAACCGCCGCCCTGATCGTGTCGCTGGCCGATGACTATGAACATATCGTCGCCCCGGCGACCACGGATGCAAAAAACGTCATGCCCCGCGTGGCGGCCCTGCTTGATGCAATGATCATCTCCGATGCCTCCGGTGTCGTCGATGGCAACACATTTGAGCGGCCCATCTACGCAGGTAACGCCATCCAGACGGTCAAGTCCTCGGACGCGAAGAAGGTCATCACCTTCCGGACCTCGACCTTTGACGCGGCGGGCGAAGGCGGTTCGGCTGCAGTTGAAACCATTGGTGCGGCTGCCGATCCGGGCCTTTCTACCTGGGTCGAGGACAAGGTCGCCGCAAGTGACCGGCCTGAGTTGACCTCTGCAGGGATCGTGGTTTCCGGTGGCCGTGGCGTCGGCTCCGAAGAGGACTTCGGGCTGGTGGAAAAGCTGGCGGACAAATTGGGCGCTGCCGTTGGCGCCTCCCGCGCCGCGGTCGACTCCGGTTATGCGCCGAATGATTGGCAGGTCGGTCAGACCGGTAAGGTCGTGGCCCCTGATCTTTATGTTGCCGTCGGCATCTCCGGGGCGATCCAGCACCTCGCCGGGATGAAGGACAGCAAGATCATCGTCGCGATCAACAAGGACGAAGAGGCGCCAATTTTTCAGGTTGCCGACTATGGCCTTGTGGCAGACCTCTTCGAGGCCGTGCCGGAGCTGATGGAAAAACTTTAAGCCGAAGTTTTAGCAAGTAGTCAAAGGCCCGCCATTTGGCGGGCCTTTTGATTATTCAGACCAGGCGCTCGAATTCAGTGGCCAAGGCCTCTGCCGCCTCAGCGTGCGCGAGCGGGCCAAGTACCTCTTCGGCTGCCGGTTTCTCCATCTCACTGAAAAACATGTCATCGGTCCCCTCTGACAGCGCTTCGGCCGAGGGCACACACTCCACAACGGATGTCGCGTAGGAGGACATGTCATCCATCATTTCACGCGAGATGAAGAGCGGGTCATTGCCGATCTCATCCGTCGATACGTTGCGTTCGGATTGCGGCGCATGGTCCGCAAACCAGAAAAGCACCGACTTGCCGCGAACCTGTTTGAGCAGCAGCCGCATGCGGGCAAGCCAGGCCTGCTGCAGTTCCTGCCTGACCGTTTCAAACCGATCCGGTGACACCTGCAAGAGCTTGTTCAGCATGTGCTTGGTATAGTGGAAATCGGCGAAATCCACTTCCCGGTAGATCGTCCGCAAGAGGGCAGAGGTTGTTATGAACCGATCGTTCCGGCGCGGATGAACCGCGTAGAAACGGTTGGTCATGTTCTGTGCGCCGACGATCTGGACCACCGTCACGTCAGCCTTGGCCGCGGCCCCCATGACAAAGGGGTCGTGTGCGAAGGCATCAATGCCCGCATTGACCTGACCGAAGTTCACACAGGTCATCCCGATTTCCTTTTCCAGCCGCGCCGGAAAGGGGACATCGATAAATTTGCCGTAGGTTTCCGTCCCGCCCAAGAAGGCGACGAAGGGATCGTCCAGACAGCGCCGCGGTCCGCGGAACAGCAGCTTTGACGTGCCATAGCGGCACGGAAGATAGTCGAGGGCCTCAGGGCCCAAAAGATCATATTTCATTTCACCCACCTTTTTCTCACCCGAGGACCAAGATGGAGCGGAATGTGCTGCGATTCGCTTAATGGTAGGGGTTTAGGCGAACTTGCCTCAAATGCTGCCCTTGCGGCCCCCCTGCCCTGCGCCATATTGTTCTCCGAACGCTCTCAGGAAAGGCAGCTCATGAACATCCAGACAATCGGCATCGTCGGCGCAGGTCAAATGGGCAACGGGATTGCCCATGTGATGGCACTTGCGGGCTACGACGTGATGCTGACGGATGTGAGCGGCGACGCGCTGAAGCGCGCGATGGAGACGATTCAGGGCAACCTGGCCCGCCAGGCCGGACGCGGAAAGATCAGCGAAGCTGACATGGAAAAGGCGCTTGGCCGGATCAAGACGACAGAAACTCTGACCGATCTGGGCCAGAGCGATCTGATCATCGAGGCCGCGACGGAGCGCGAGACCGTCAAGCAGGCCATCTTTGAAGACCTTCTCCCGGTGATCAAACCCGATACGATCCTGACCTCCAACACCTCCTCCATCTCCATCACCCGGCTGGCCAGCCGAACCGACAGGCCGGAAAAGTTCATGGGGTTTCACTTCATGAACCCGGTGCCGGTGATGCAACTGGTCGAACTGATCCGCGGGATCGCCACGGACGAGGAGACCTTTGCCGCCTGCAAAGAGGTCGTGGACCGGCTTGGCAAAACGGCTGCCTCGGCCGAAGATTTCCCCGCCTTCATCGTGAACCGTATCCTCATGCCAATGATCAATGAGGCGGTCTATACCCTTTACGAAGGGGTGGGATCGGTCCAGTCCATCGACAGTTCGATGAAGCTGGGCGCGAACCATCCCATGGGTCCTCTGGAGCTGGCGGATTTCATCGGGCTGGATACCTGCCTTGCCATCATGAACGTGCTGCACGACGGGCTGGCGGATACCAAATACCGCCCCTGCCCCCTGCTGACCAAGTACGTCGAGGCAGGCTGGCTGGGCCGCAAATCACAGCGTGGATTCTACGATTACCGCGGTGAGACACCGGTCCCTACGCGCTGATCGTCCGAGCATTGGAACGACTGGTGCGGGCGGACCAGGGCTCTGCCC
>JABDKA010000247.1 GCA_013002405.1 Sulfitobacter sp.
GTCGGGGGCTGTTCGCGGCAGGGCCGCGAACGGGGCCAGCGCGATGGTGTGCCTATGAGCTTGGGCAGCAGGTCTGGCTTCCGCACGGTGGAGGCCAACCGATGACACGCGAACGCCTCTCCCTCTACGACACCACGCTTCGCGACGGGCAGCAGACGCAGGATGTGCAGTTCTCCACCGAGGAAAAGCAGCAGATTGCGCAGGCTCTCGATGCCCTTGGCGTGGACTATATCGAAGGCGGCTGGCCGGGGGCGAACCCCACGGACAATGCCTTTTTCGACGCTGCCCCCCGGACGAAGGCGCGCATGACCGCCTTCGGCATGACCAAGCGGCCCGGCATGTCGGCCGCCAATGACGATGTGCTGGCCGCCGTGATGAATGCGGGCACCGGGTCTGTCTGCATCGTGGGCAAGACCCACGAATTTCACGTGACCAAGGCGCTAGGCATCACGCTTGACGAAAACCTCACTCTCCTACGGGACAGCATCGCCCACATCGTGGCCCAGGGGCGGGAGGCGATCTTTGACGCCGAACACTTCTTTGACGGCTACAGGGCCAACCCCGACTACGCCCTTAAGTGCCTGAAAACCGTGCTGGAGGCAGGGGCGCGCTGGGTCGTGCTGTGTGACACCAACGGCGGCACCCTGCCTGCGGAAGTGGGCCGGATCACGGCTGAGGTGATCGCGGCGGGCATCCCGGGCGACCATCTGGGCATTCACACCCATGACGATACGGAAAACGCCGTGGCCTGTTCTTTGGCCGCCGTGGACGCGGGCGCGCGGCAGATACAGGGCACGCTCAACGGGCTGGGCGAGCGGTGCGGCAATGCCAATCTCACCGCGCTCATCCCGATCCTGCTGCTGAAGGAACCTTACGCCAGCCGGTTCGAGACAGGCGTGACGAAAAAGGCCTTGGCGGGGCTTACCCGGACCAGCCGGATGCTGGACGAAATTCTCAACCGCATCCCGCAAAAGCAGGCGGGGTTTGTCGGCTCCTCCGCCTTTGCCCACAAGGCGGGGCTGCATGCCAGCGCGATCTTGAAGGACCCCTCGACCTACGAACACATTGACCCCGCGCTGGTGGGCAATGCGCGGGTTATCCCCATGTCCAACCAGGCGGGTCAGTCGAACCTGCGCAAACGCCTGACCGAGGCGGGACTTGAGGTGCCCAAGGGTGACCCGGCACTGGGCCGCATCCTGGAGAAGGTCAAGGCGCGGGAGGCCGAGGGCTATGCCTATGACACCGCGCAGGCCTCCTTTGAACTGCTGGCGCGGGATGAGCTGGGGCAACTGCCCGAGTTCTTCGAGGTCAAGCGCTACCGCGTGACGGTGGAGCGGAGGAAGAACAAGTACAACCGCATGGTCAGCGTCTCAGAGGCCGTGGTGGTGGTGAAGGTGGACGGGGAAAAGCGCCTGTCAGTCAGCGAATCCATGGATGAGCAGGGCAGCGACCGGGGCCCGGTGAACGCCCTGTCCAAGGCTCTGGCCAAGGATCTGGGCCAGTATTCGGCCATGCTGGAAGACATGCGGCTGGTCGATTTCAAGGTCCGTATCACCCAAGGCGGCACGGAGGCCGTGACCCGTGTCATCATCGACAGTGAGGATGGCGATGGACACCGCTGGTCCACCGTCGGGGTCAGCGCCAACATCGTCGACGCCTCCTTTGAAGCACTGCTGGACGCGATCCGCTGGAAGCTGGTGCGGGACAATCGGGGTGAGAAAACATGAGCGACGCCCTTCCTAGACTGGACATGACCGCCTTCTTCCAACTGCACCGCGACCTGCCGCGCGAGGGGCCGGGGGAGCCTGCGGATATCGAATGGGCGGCTGGCGTCGCGGATACGCGACGCGATGCGCAGATGGCGGACGTCGGCTGCGGACCCGGGGCGGACATCGGGTCGCTCTTGAGCGTCGCACCGGAGGGGCATGTGACCGCTCTCGATAAGACGCCGCATTTCGTCGAGGCCGCGCGGCAGCGGTTTGCTGACGACGGGCGGGTGACGATCCTGCGGGCAGACATGGCCCGGATCATGAACCAGTACGACATGATTTGGTGCGCAGGCGCTGTCTATTTTCTTGGCGTGACCGAGGCGCTCAGCGGCTGGCGCAAGTCGATCCTGCCAGGCGGCGTGGTCGCCTTTTCCGAGGCCTGCTGGTTCACCGACACGCCCCCCGACCGCGCGGAGACCTTCTTTGCAGCGGAAAACCCCACGATGACGGACGAGGCCGGTGTTCTGGATAAGGTCAGGGCGGCGGGCTACGAGGTATTGGGCAAGCGGCGGCTGCAGGATGCGGCGTGGGAGGCCTATTTCACGCCGATCGAGGCACGGATCGCGACGTTGCGGGAGAGGGCGGATGGGGCACTGACGGAAGTGCTGGATGATGCCGAGGAGGAAATCGCCGTCTGGCGCAATCACCGCGAAGCCTTTGGCTATCTGCTGACCGTTGCGCGTCCTGCATGAGTTTCGACGCTGATCTGAACGCCTGTGCCGCTCTGGTGGAGCGGGGTGATCAGCTGCGGTTCCGTGCCGTCATGGCCGCCCCGGTGTCGGCGCGGCGGGTGCTCTTCCCGCTCTATGCCTTCAACGTTGAGGTTTCCCGCGCGCCCTGGGTAACGAAGGAGCCGATGATCGCTGAGATGCGCCTGCAATGGTGGCGCGACGTCTGCGAGGAGATTTCGGGCGCGGGGCCCGTGCGACGGCATGAGGTGGCGACACCCCTTTCGGAGGTTTTGAGTGCCGAGGATGCCAAGCTGCTCGATGGTCTCGTGGCGGCGCGGCGCTGGGACATCTATACCGACGCCTTCGAAGATGAGGGCCATTTCGAAGATTATCTCGACAAGACCGCCGGAACGCTCGCCTGGGTCGCGGCCCGGACGCTGGGGCGTGCCGATGAAGCTGTCGTTCGGGATGCGGCCACTGGCGCCGGAATCGCCGCCTGGCTGCTTGCCGTGCCGGAACTGGAGGCGAAGGGCCGCATCCCTCTGCTGGATGGGACGACCGCGGGCGTCAAGGCTTTGGCGCAGGCTGGGCAAACCCGTCTGAGCCGGGCGCGGGCGCGGCGATCCGCCGTCTCAAAGGCCGCGCGGCCTGCCTTGCTGCACGTGGGTGCGGCGGATGCTCTTCTTGCACAGGCGGTGAAGGAGCCCGTGGCGGTGGCCGAAGGGCGCCTGCCGGACCCGATCGAGGCGGACCGCCGCCGTCTGGCCTTCCGGGCGCTTACCGGACGCTGGTAGGGTTCAGGCGAATTCGCGCTTGCGCCGGATCACCAACCACAGGAGCGATCCACCCGCGAGCAGCAGGAAGGGCACCATGGCGATATTCACCGCCGCCCATCCTTCGACCGCATCACCGCCCGAGCAGTTCATCAGCCCACCCGAGGCGAGCGAAGCAAAGGTCACGCCACCGAAGACCAACAGGTCATTGAGGCCCTGCATCCGCCCGCGTTCGTGAGGGGCGTGGGCCCCTGCGAGCATTGTCGTGGCCCCGATAAAGCCGAAGTTCCAGCCCAAGCCAAGCAGCACCAGCGCGACATAGAAGTTACCCAGATCGACACCCTGTAGGGCCACGATGCCCGCCGCCCCCAGGATCAGGATGCCCAGCCCCATGATCCGCTCCACCCCGAAGCGGGCGATCAGGTGACCGGTGAAAAAGGAGGGGGCGAACATGGCCAGTACGTGGCTGGTCACCACGTTGGAGGCGTCTGCCACGCCAAAACCGCAGCCCACGACCGCGAGCGGCGTGGAGGTCATCACGAGGTTCATCAGGGCGTAGGAGACCATGGCGCAAATCACCGCGACGGCAATGCGCGGCGTGGTCAAAAGCTCCCAACGGGTGCGGCCGCGCGGTGCGTCCTCGGCCGGTTTCGGGGGCTTGGGGATGTCGAGCAGGAAGAAGAGCGCCATCCCTATCACGTTGAGAACCATGGCCGCGAGATAGACCGGGAAGAAACGCATCACGGTTGCATCAGGCCCATCGGCCAGGTTCGCCACCAGCTGCGGGCCGATCACGGCGGAGATGAGGCCACCGGCCATGACATAGGAGATGGCCTTGGGCCGGAATTCATCCGAGGCTGTATCGGCGGCCGCAAAGCGGAAAAAGCCCTGCGAAGACATGTAGATCCCGGTCGTGTAGGAGCCCAGCAGGAAGATCCAGAAGTTCGATACCGTCAGGGCGTAGGCGCAGATCACCGCACCCACCAGCCCGCCGAGCGCCCCCACCAGGAACCCGGCGCGGCGGCCGAAATTCTGCATCACGGTCGAAAGCCAGGGTGCCGTGGTCATGGAGCCGAATACGATCATTGAGATGGGCAGCGTCGCAAGGCAGACGTTGGGCGACAGCTGCTGCCCCGCCAGCCCCCCGATCACGAAGATCATGGTGATCTGGCTGCCCAGGAAGGCCTGCGCGGCCACCAGTACGGCCACATTCCTTTTGGCACGGGTATCGTCGATCATCGGTCTGTCCTTTAAGCTTGAAGAAGCTCTACGCTTGCGCTGCGAGGGGGGCAACCCCTTGCGCTTGGCCGGGGTCGGCCTAAGGTCGCGGCCGTGGGACGGGCACTGAACATTCTGCTGCTGGCGGGCAGCGCTGAGGCGCGGCAGATCGCGCGCGGGCTAATGGACCGGGGCTACCGGGTCGAGGCGCTTGTCTCGGAAATGCCACGGGGCAGTGTGCCGATGCCCATGCCCTTCACCCTGACCGATTTCACTGACTTCCGCCCGCTTGTGCACCGGATGAAGGGCTTCGGTGCGGTTCTCGATGCAAGCCACGGCTTTGACGCGGCCATGACGGAAACGGGTTTTGCTGCGGCCAGGGAGAGGGGACTGCCTTTTCTATCCCTGCGCAGGCCGGGCTGGTCCCTGATGGAAGACCCGCTCTGGCAATCGGTCCCGGACGTGGCGGCGGCAATGCCAATAAAATCCAGGCAAATTCAATGATATCTCAGCAACCACAGGTCCAATTTGGATGATTCAAAGTGGTAGAACCTTGTCA
>JABDKA010000251.1 GCA_013002405.1 Sulfitobacter sp.
CCCTTCGCGCAGGGCCTTTTGTTCGTAACGGGTGGAGAGCCAGTCGTCCCACGGTTCCCGCCAATCGGCGGGCCCTTCGGCCAGCCATTCAAAGCCCGCCCGGGGCACTTCCTCCAGGGTCTGGCGCACGTAATCCTCAATATCCGTTGCCACCCGAAAGATCGCGCCAGGCCGCAGGACCCGCGCCAGGGGATCCAGATGCTCGGGGGTGACAAACCGGCGGCGGTGGTGACGGGCCTTTGGCCAGGGATCGGGATAGAGCAGGAAGGCCCTGTCGACAGAAGCCTCCGGCAGGACATCGAAAAGATCGCGCACATCGCCCGGATGAACGGCGAGGTTTGACACTCCGGCCCTGCGGATCTTGCCCAGCAGCATGGCCACGCCGTTGATATAGGGCTCGCACCCGATGATCCCGACGCCCGGATATTCGCGCGCCTGGTGGACCATGTGTTCGCCCCCGCCAAAGCCGATCTCAAGCCAGACCGGCCTGCCGCCAAAGTGGGCCTTTAGATCAAGCGGATGCCGTTCGGGGTTAACTTCCCAGCTGACCGGCCCGGGGCTCAGCCGGGCAAGATCTTCGGCCAGGTATCTCTCCTGCGCCGGTTTAAGGGATTTGCCCTTGATACGGCCATAGAAATTGCGGTGGGGACGGGTGGGGGTGCTCATGGCGCCAGCCTTTAGCCAAAGCGGCCAGGCCAGGCAACCGCAGCACTTCATCTTTGATTAAGCTCCGCGGGCTATGCAACCCGAACCATCCGCCGCCACTGATGTGAAAGGAGCGCCCTCATGCCTCAAACGCAATCCATGTTGTCCGCGGATATGACAGCCCCGCCAGATGCCACACAGGTCTTGATCCTGGACGACGAACGCTTTGACCGGCACCGGCTGGCGCGCCTCTGTTCCAGTCTTGAATTCAGTTGTGAAATAACCAACGCCGTCACACTGCGCGAATTCGCCGCGGCGCTGGAGCGGAAACATTTTGAGCTTATCCTCGTCGATTACCGCCTGCCCGATGGCACCGGTCTGGACGCGCTCGACATGGTGCGCCTGTCGCCACGCAACAACAATGCGGCAACGATCATGATCACGGGACAGGGACAGGACAGCGTTGCGCAATCGGCCCTGGCGTCGGGTTGCCGGGATTACCTTAGCAAGGATGACCTCTCTGCCCCCGCCTTTCACCGGGCGGTTACGAATGCCCTGCAAAAGGCGGACCTCAGCATTCAGGTCGAAAGGGAGACCTTCGCCCGTGCGGAGGTGGAGGCGGTTCTGGTCCACTTCGCCTCCAAGTGCGCCCAGGACATCAAACCGATGGTCAGCCGGATGATGCGCCAGATCCGTGATTTGCGTGCGGGTGAGGCGTGTGGGACCATCCCAGCCACGGCCCGTTTCGACGGGATTGAGGACAGTTGCATCACGCTCTGGGAATTCCTGGTCGAGCTGGAGCGGTACCAGGGTGCGGGTATGATCCCCGCGCCCGCAGCGGACCATGTCACCCCCGCGCCGGACACACTTCCGAAACGGGCGGTACGCAAACCACCGTCACCCTTCGCGCGCCTCAGGAACTAGGAATATGTCAGACGGCCGCCGCCAGCGCCTCGGCCAGATCCAGTTTCTCCCAGCTGAATCCGCCATCCGCATCCGGTTCGCGGCCAAAATGGCCGTAGGCCGCCGTGCGCTGGTAGATTGGCTTGTTGAGCTGCAGGTGCTCACGGATGCCGCGCGGCGTCAGGTTCATCACCTTGCGGATTGCCAGTTCGACCGCCGCGTCGTCCACCTCACCGGTGCCGTAGGTGTCGCAATAGATCGACAGTGGCTCGCTCACCCCGATGGCGTAGGACAACTGGATCAGGCACTTCTTGGCCATGCCCGAACCAACCACGTTTTTCGCCAGGTAGCGCGCGGCGTAAGCGGCTGAACGATCCACCTTGGTCGGATCCTTGCCGGAGAAGGCGCCGCCGCCGTGCGGCGCTGCACCGCCGTAGGTATCCACGATGATCTTGCGGCCCGTCAGGCCCGCGTCCCCGTCTGGACCGCCAATGACGAACTTGCCGGTCGGGTTCACGTGCCACTTGGTCTCCTTTGAAATCCAGCCCTCAGGCAGGACCTCTCGGATGTAGGGTTCAACGATGGCGCGGATATCGTCGCTGGTCTGGGCCTCGCTCTCGTGCTGGGTCGATAGAACGATGGAGGTCACGCCGACCGGCTTGCCGCCTTCATAGCGCACCGATAGCTGGCTCTTGGCGTCGGGGCGCAGCGTCGGCTCGGTGCCGTCCTTGCGCACTTCGGCCAGGCGCCGCAAGATCGCGTGGGCATAATGTATGGGTGCCGGCATAAGATGCTTGGTCTCATCACTGGCGAAACCGAACATGATGCCCTGGTCACCCGCCCCCTCATCCTTGTTCGCGGCGGCATCTACGCCTTGAGCAATATGGGCCGACTGTTCGTGCAGCAGATTGGTGATCTCGCAGGTGGCGTGATGAAACTTGTCCTGCTCATAGCCGATATCCTTGATGCAGGCCCGGGCGATATCCTCGATCCGGTCCATGTATTCGGACAGCTTCTTCTGATCCGACAGGCCCACCTCCCCGCCGATGACGACACGGTTGGTGGTCGCAAAGGTCTCTGCGGCGACCCGTGCCTCGGGCTCTTCGCCAAGGAAAGCGTCCAGCACCGCGTCGGAAATGCGGTCGCAGACCTTATCGGGGTGACCCTCCGAAACGGATTCGGAGGTGAAGACGTAGTTCTGTCGGGACATGATTGCTCCAATGGTTTTTCGATGCCACGTCAGGAAGCCGTTGTGGCACATTTGGACAGGGCTTATCGGCCCGCAGGAGGGGCGTCAATTGCTAAACCCTGCGGCCCGCAATCGCAGAGGTCGCGAGTCCGAAAAGCAACAGCAGGACCAGCGGGACATCACCCATCCGCGAATAGAGTGTAGGAACCGCAGGGGCAGGCAAGGGCGCGTCCACGAACCCCGCACTGTTCAGCGGCAGAGAAGCCAGGATACGGCCCTGCGGGTCGATCATCGCGGAAATGCCGGTGTTGGCCGCACGGGCCAGGGGCAGGCCCTGTTCGATGGCCCGCATCCGGGCCTGGGCCAGATGCTGACGCGGCCCCGCCCAGGTGCCGAACCAGGCGTCATTGGTAATCTGGATCAGGAAATCGGGACGTTCCGTGGGGTGGCGCGTGTCCTGGGGAAAGACGGCTTCGTAACAGATCAGCGGCAGCGCCTGACCCAGCGCGCCAAAATCCAGCAGCCTTGTCCCCTGGCCCGCGGCGTAGCCACCACCAAGCTGCACCGCGAGCCCGCGCAGCCCGATGCGCGCGATCAGATCGTTGAAAGGGATATACTCACCAAAGGGGACAAGGTGATGCTTGTCATAAAGCTGATCGACCTGGCCATCGCGGTCAAGAACGATCATGGAGTTGTAGAAGTTGTCCTCCGCCCGCCGCTGCACGCCGAGGGCGACGGTGGCCTCACCCCCCGCCGCGGCGATCTCGATCAAAGCCTGATCGGCATATTCCAGCAGCCAGGGAATGGCCGTTTCGGACCAGAGAACCAGATCAGGCGGCGCGCTTTCCGGGGTGGCGGCGGTATAGCCAATCTGACGATCGAAAAAGAGCGGGATCTTGTCAGGGTTCCATTTGTCGCGTTGGGGGGCATTGGGTTGCACCAGTCTAACCGTGTGATTCGTCAGGGCCGCGGGGGTCTCCGGCACGGGCAGGAAAGTGGCGTATCCGGCACCTATTGCAAGTGTCCCGCTCAGGATACGTGTGGTGAGGCCGTTCTGCCGGTTCAATGCCGCCGCACCAAGCAGAGCCACCAGCACCATCAGCAGATTGAGCGCGTAGGGCCCGACCCAGGCCAGCGCCTGCCCCGGCAGGACATCCACCAGCGACTGCGCGGGCATCGCCCAGGGAAAACCGGTGAAGATATAGGCACGCAAAAGCTCCACTGCCGGGAGGGTCAGTACCAGGGGCCAGCGTGCGCCGGGTGTCAGAATCCGCGCGGCCCAGAAGGCCAGACCCCAGAAAAGCGCAAGCCCAGCAGCAAGAAAGATCAGCGCGAAGGGGGCCATCCAGCCGTGCCGGTCCGCATCAACCATGAAGGGGGAGAGGATCCAGTGCAGCGCGTGCAGGAAATAGCCTGTCCCGAAGGCCCAGCCAAACACCGCCGCATGGAATGGGGAAACGTCCGGATCGTACATCAGCAGCAGCAGGACCAGAGACAGGATCACCAGTAAGGGCAGATCGTAGGGGGCCTGGCCGAATGCAGCGACCGCCCCGAGAAGGGCCGCCGCCAGGAGTGCGAAAGCCCCTTTGGGCTGGATCACCCCGAGGCCCCGGTGGTGCGGACCCGCAAGCGTTTGATCCGCCGCGCGTCAGCGTCGATCACTTCGAATTCGGGACCATCGGGATGCAGGACGACTTCGCCCCGCGTGGGCACGCGTCCCGAGAGCATGAATACCAGACCGCCCAGCGTGTCGATTTCTTCCTCATCGACCGTATCGTGATCCGTCAGGGAATGGCCGATTTCCGCCTCGAAATCCTCCAAGGGGGTCTTGGCCAGGGCAAGGTACGTGCCGGGTTTCTCAACGGTCCAGAAATGGCCGTCGTCGGTATCGTGTTCATCCTCGATTTCACCGATTACCTGTTCAATGAGGTCCTCGATCGTAACCAGGCCGTCGACCCCACCGTATTCGTCGATTACCAGTGCCATGTGTCGCCTTTCCGCCTGCATCTTGGTCAGCAGGACGCCGATGCTCATGGAAGGCGGGACGAAAAGAAGCGGGCGCAGCATGGACTGCAGATCAAATTTCTTGGGCTTGCCGTTGAAACCGTATTGCAGGGCCAGATCCTTGAGGTGGGCCATGCCAACCGGCGTATCGAGCGTGCCGTCATAGACCGGCAGGCGCGTCAGGCCGCTTTCCTTGAAGACGGCAACCAGTTCATCCATGTCGACCGTCACGGAAACAGCGATGATATCGGCCTTTGGGATGGCCACATCGTCGACTCGCATCCGGCGCAGGTTCGCCATGCCGCGCGCGGTCACACGATCCGGTGCCGGTTCGGTCAGTTCGCTTTCTTCCTCATTTTCGGAAGGGCTGAGCGCCTCAATCACACGCGAAAAGAAGCCGCCGGATTTCTGCCCGGTCTCTTCCTTGGTGTCTTCCTGTTCAACCTGCAGCGCGCCCTGCGCTGCGCTAGAAGATCCGTCGTTGTCGCCCATTGGGTCCTGCGTGAGAAACGGCGCGCCAAGCGCCTAGTTCAACCTATATGGGTCATCGAGACCCAGTTTGCCAAGTATTTTGACCTCCAGCCCTTCCATAAGCGCCGCATCGCCGTCGTCGATGTGATCAAATCCCAACAGATGCAGTGTTCCGTGCACGATCAGATGGGTGACGTGATGGGCCAAGGGCTTGCCCGCCGCTGTCGCTTCCGCCTGGCAGGTCTCATAGCTGATGGCAATGTCGCCCAACTCGATCGTACCGAACCTGTCGGTGTTCGGCGGGGGCGGATTGAGGCCGGGGGCCCTGGCGTTCCGGTCCTCGGCAGGCCAGCTGAGCACGTTGGTCGGTTGCGGCTTTTCCCGGAAGTCCCCGTTGAGCGCGGCAATCCGCGCATCATCGCAGGCCAGCAGGCTGAGCGTGCAGAGCTCAGGATCGATCTTGAGATGGCGCAGCGTCGCGCCGACGGCTTGCGGGGCCAGCGCACCAATGTCGGCATCCTCCCAGCGCGGATCTTCGATGAGAATATCCAGTTCCTGCATCAACCCTTTTCGGGGGCTCTGCCCCCGGACCCCCGGAATATTTTCAGTGATAAAGAGGGGTAGACAGTCACCCCTGTCCCGCGTCCGCCTCATAGGCTTCGATGATGGCCGCGACCAGCGGATGGCGCACGACATCCTTGGAGGTGAAGTAGTTGAAACTGATCGTCGGGATCGTCTTGAGCAGGCGTTCCGCATCGGCCAACCCCGACTGAACCCCGCGCGGCAGGTCGATCTGGGTGCGGTCGCCCGTGATCACCATCCGGGAGCCTTCGCCAAGCCGGGTGAGGAACATCTTCATCTGCATCGAGGTGGCGTTCTGCGCCTCATCCAGGACCACGAAGGCATTCGACAGCGTCCGGCCCCGCATGAAGGCCAGCGGGGCGATCTCGATCCGCTTTTCCTCGATCAGCTTGGCCAATTGCTTGCCCGGCAGGAAATCGTTCAGGGCGTCGTAGAGCGGCTGCATGTAGGGATCGACCTTGTCCTTCATGTCACCGGGCAGATAGCCCAGCTTTTCGCCGGCCTCCACCGCCGGACGGCTGAGAATGATCCGGTCCACGTGACCGCCAATGAACATGGAGACGCCGACGGCTACCGCAAGGTAGGTTTTGCCGGTACCCGCCGGGCCGATGCCGAAGGCCAGTTCATTGTCGAAAAGAGATTTGACATAGGTCTTCTGAGCCTCGGTGCGGGGCTCCACCCTTTTCTTGCGCGTGTGAATTTCGATCGCCTCACCAACGGGCATTTCCAGTTGATCACCGGACCGCACGCCAGTGTCCAGGTCACTGCCGCCCATGCGCAGCAGGCTGTCGACTTCGGCCTGTTCCACCCCACGGCCCCCTTCGAGCCGCGCGTAAAGGGTGTTCAGCACCTGGCCCGCCTGCCCCGCCGCATCGGTATCGCCCAGCACGCTAAGCTGATTGCCGCGCCGCACGATCTGGACTTCAAGCGCCTTTTCGATCGCGGCGAGATGCGCATCGTAGGCCCCGCAAAGGTCGATCAGCAGTCGATTATCGGGAAATTCCAGAACAAGGGGGTCGGCACTGGGCACTTGGGCCGTCATCAGATCGCTTGCTGGCAAGGGAGGCTCCTTGAGACAATAGGTATGGAACAGAGGTAGGCGCGATGGTTCGGATTGTCACCCCGGCCAAGCAAAAAGGACCGGAGCGTTTCCCGCCCCGGCCCCCTTATGTGCATCACGCAGCGCAAGATCAGTTTGGGTCCCGCACGGTGGAGCCGCCTTTGAAATCGCCCACGGTCTGGGTGGGGGGTGCAGCGCCCGAACAGACCGGCTTGCCTTGCCTGTCGAGCCTTGCGGAGAGATAACCCTCCACCCCGTCGTCGATGATCCAGTGATCGCAGCCGTTCGGGTCCACCCAGATACCGGCCTGAAGCTGGCTGAGATGTTTCTTGTCAAAGCCACGGTCGACCGTCTTATCGGAGGAAAAGCCGTTGTAGGGGCCAGCCTCGTAATCGGCGCAGGCCGACAAGCCGAAGGCGCAGGCGGTGATTAGAAGGATTTTCGGTGTCATCACGGTCATGTCCCCTCAGCGGATGCAGATGATTTCGACGCGGCGGTTCTTGGCCATGCCAGCTGCGGTCTTGTTGGTGGCAACAGGCTTTCTTTCACCGTAGCCACGCACATCAGAGACGCGGGCGCCTGATTTCTGCGCAATGGCGGCAACCGAATTGGCCCGGTTCAGGCTGAGGCGCATGTTATAGGCGTCCGAGGCGCGGCTGTCGGTATGGCCGGTGATGATATAGGAAACGGCGCCGGTTTCTTGGAAGAACTGCATCAGTCGGGCGCGCCCCGCTTTGTGAACGCGGTAGCTGTCGGTGGCAAAATACTGATCCGAATTCATCACACCACAAAGATTGCCACGACGGCAGACCGGTATGCCCTGACGAGTTGTGTGCGGGGTCATATACCCCTCGGCGCCGTCGTCCATGACCCAATGCTCACACCCGTCCGGGTCAACCCAGATGGTGGGCGTATAGCTGCCATTGTCCCGGCCCTGCTGTGATTTGGTCTGCGCATCGGCCCCGGATGCCTGAAATATCAATGCCGCAACAAGCGACAGACCTGCCAGGGCGCGGGCCGCTTTGGAGATAATATTCACCACGGCTGATTTCCTCTGCTCGTTCCCCGGGGAAGTGCCGCGCCTGTCCCGATTGCGGCCGCCCCTTGTTACCAGCACGTTAGGTAAATTTTGGACACCTGTGAAGCGAATTTATCTATATTTAGTACCTGCCCACCGCTGACAAACAAAAACACACCTCTCCAGGGTTGTATCTACTTGTTCTCATTCGCCTCCCTTGTCGGCTTGAATATGCCGCGCGGTGAGCGAGTTCGTCTTGCTGTCGACGATGCGCACGCGGGCGATGTCACCCACCTGCGCCATGGCATCATCTATGTGAACCGCGTGCAGGTATTCCGATTTTCCCAGCATCTGGCCGGGGGCGCGGCCCTGACGCTCCACCAGCACGGAAACTTCGCGGCCCAGCATGCTTTGCTGGACCTCCTGCTGGTGCTGCGTGATGAGTCTCTGGAGCCGCTGCAGGCGCTCATCCGCCACCTCAGGATCAACGAGTTGCCGCTCCGCCGCGGGGGTACCGGGACGTGTGGAGTATTTGAAGGAATAGGCGTAGCCGTACTTGACCTGGCGCACCAGTTCCATCGTCGCCTCGAAGTCCGCATCACTTTCTTCGGGGAAGCCCACGATGAAGTCTCCCGAGAGGACGATATCTGGGCGTGCGGCGCGGATACGTTCGATCAGCCGCAGATAGCTTTCCGCCGTGTGACTGCGGTTCATCCGCTTGAGGATATGGTCAGAACCTGACTGGACCGGCAGATGCAGGTAGGGCATCAGCTCGGGCACCTCCGCATGTGCGGCAATGAGTTCATCATCCATGTCATTGGGGTGGCTTGTAGTATAGCGGATCCGGTCCAGTCCGTCGATCTTCGCAAGCTCACGGATCAGCGCGGCAAGGCCCACATCACCCTTTTGCCCAGCGCCGTGGTAGGCATTCACGTTCTGACCCAGCAAGGTGATCTCGCGGACGCCACGCTCCACCAGATCGCGGGCCTCTTCCAGCACGCGGAGGACCGGGCGGCTGATCTCTGCACCGCGGGTATAGGGGACCACGCAGAAAGCGCAGAACTTGTCGCAGCCTTCCTGAACCGTGAGGAAGGCAGCCGGAGCGCGCCGAGCCTTGGGACGGGATTTGAGATGTTCGAACTTGTCCTCAGCCGGGAAATCGGTGTCGAGTGCGGCCTCGCCCGCGCGTACCTTCGCCTCCATTTCCGGCAGGCGGTGATAGCTTTGCGGACCCACGACCAGATCCACCGCGGGCTGACGGCGGATGATCTCCGCACCCTCGGCCTGGGCGACGCAGCCCGCCACGCCGATCTTCAGATCGGGTTTGTCGACCTTCAGCTTTTTCAGGCGGCCCAGTTCGGAATAGACCTTTTCGGCCGCCTTTTCGCGGATGTGGCAGGTGTTGAGCAGGATCATGTCCGCCTCCTCCGCCGAGGAAGCCGTCTCATATCCCTGCCCGCCAAGCGCTTCGGCCATGCGTTCGCTATCGTAGACATTCATCTGACAGCCGTAGGTCTTGATAAATAGCTTCTTGGCGGTGGTCATGGGATTATCCGTGGCGCTGCAGGGAGGGGGCGCATTAACAGTCCATGCGCTCACTTGCAATGCACGGTGAATTAACCGATTCTGCCCAAAATAGCGAGCGAACGAGGCACGATGCACTTTACCGGATTAGAGGATCTGATCAAACGCAACCGGGCGGCCCTTGCCGCGGGCCCGCTGGCCATTGTCATGGTCGAGGATGAGGTGGAGGTTGATACCACGCTCCGCCACCACCAGCAGGCCGGATTTGAAACCGTGATTGCGCTCATGCCCGCTGAATTTGAGCTCCCGCGGGACCTGGTGGAGACGGTGCTGCGGGTCGACTATGAAATGTCCCAGCCCGGCGCGATGGAGATGGCGCTGAACAGGCTGATGGACCCTATGGCCGGTCAATGGGTCTATTACTGCTACAATGCAGAGTTCTTCTTTCACCCCTTCTGTGAGACCCGCAACGTCAAGGAAATGCTCGCCTTTCATACTGAGGAACGGCGCGATGCCATGCTGGCCTACGTGATCGACCTTTACGCAGAGGATCTGAAAACCCATCCCAATGCCGTGTCGCTGGATCAGGCTTTCATGGACAGGTCAGGCTACTACGCCCTGGCCAGGACCGATGCGGCCAACGATGGCCATCCTAAGGAACGGCAGCTGGATTTCTTCGGCGGTCTGCGCTGGCGTTACGAAGAACACGTGCCTGCGGAGCGGCGCAAGATCGACCGCATCCCGCTTTTCCGGGCGAAAAAGGGGCTGCGCATCCGCGGTGATCACACTTTTGCGGATGAAGAATACAATACTTTCGCCTGCCCCTGGCACCACAACATCACCGCGGCGATCTGTTCCTTCCGCACCGCCAAGGCGTTGAAGTCAAACCCCGGCAGTCGCGATGAGATCGCCAGTTTCAAATGGCACAATTCAGCACCTTTCGAATGGCATTCCCGGCAACTGCTGGATCTGGGGCTGATGGAGCCGGGGCAGTGGTTCTGACGCCGAAGGCGCGGGCGCAACCGGCCTGCTGACTAGGTCCGCCGCAGCCGGATCACCACATCGACCTTGCTGATCTCGGCCCCCTGGGGCGCATCCGGAAGGCGCGCGATTTCCAGCTGGTCCGCTGGCGCGTCGGTCAGCGAGGCGCTGTCTTCCCAGTAGAAATGCGGGTGGTTGGTGGTGTTGGTGTCGAAATAGCTTTTCGACCCGTCGACGGT
>JABDKA010000066.1 GCA_013002405.1 Sulfitobacter sp.
AGCAGAAGACTGCACCCGAGATGGCTGCGACGATCCCGAAAACACCGATTTCGATGATCGACCAGTTCAAAACCCCCAGTGCGTAGATCCCGCCGAAGGTGTACATGCCGTTCAGGGCATCGCGGTAGAACATCGAGGAACCAAGGTAGGCGAGAAGCGACGGGTGCCGCGGCAGATTGCGCAGCGTCCGGACCAGATCCTGCAATCCCTTCCCCACGGTATAGCGGTCGGCGAGCGCGGTGGGCGTATCCCGGATATAAAGGAAGAAAGGCACCATGAAGACCGCAAACCAGACCGCGGTCAGCGGGCCGACAATCCGGGTATCGGCATTTGTTTCAGGGTCGAGGCCAAAGAGCGGAGGCAGACCGGCCATTGTCTTGCCCGATCCGGTCGCCTGAAAAAGGCCGATCATCACGATCAGCGCCACCACGCCGCCAACGTATCCAAAGGCCCAGCCAGAGCCTGAGATACGGCCCCGTTCATCCTTATCGGTGTGCAGTTCGGGCAGGTAGGAGTTGGTGAAGATGGTCGCAAACTCCATCCCGATCAGTCCGACCCCGAAGAAAAAGAGCGCCCATAGGATGGAGAAGTCCTGCGGCGCGGTCCACCAGAGCGCGCCAGCGCCCACCACATAGAGCAGCGAAAAGAACCAGACCCAGGGCATGCGTCTGCCCGAACTATCTGCAATTGCCCCCAGGATGGGCGCCAGGATTGCGATCAGGATGCCCGTCGCGGTCAGCCCGTAGCCCCAATAGGCCTGCGCCTGCGCCTTGGCCGCATCGACGGCCATACCGCCATCGACAAGGGCCGCAGTCGCGGTCTGTGCGAAATAGGGGCCAAAAATGAAGGTCAGCAGAAGCGTATTGTAGGGTTGGCTGGCCCAGTCGAAGAAGTACCAGCCCCAAATGCGCTTGCGCGCGGATATTACTGCCATGGTGTCCCCGTACCCTTGCCCTGAGCAAGGTAGATCAGGCGACAGGTTTTTTCGCAAGCGCCGCGTGCGGTGCGCCCGGCATACCGCCTACTGGGGTCAGGAGGCGTGTTCGATTCTATCGGTCTTTGTCCGGGAACGCCGAACTAAGTTGTCACTGGGGGTAAAGTGCCACGGCTCCTTTATCTCAGCACCGCGGCTGCGGATCTGCCAACTGCGGCGGTTGATGATATCGTCCGCCACGCCACCCGGGCCAACAGTGTCCTTGGCATCACCGGGGCACTTGCCTTCAACAGTCGAAACTTTTGCCAGCTTCTGGAGGATCCGAGGACGAGGTGCGCGCCCTTACCGACTTTATCAGTAAGGACAGCCGACACAGCGGGTTCAAGGTGATCGACGAACAGCGGATGGATGAATACTTCTTTCCCGGCGGATCGATGCAACGGGTCAGTGATCCTGATTTTTCGACCGTGATCAACGGGATGCAGGAATCGGTTCTGCCCGATCCGCTTCCATGGGCGGCCAGGGGCGCAGATCTTCCGTCTTTGACCAGGACTTCAGCCAATCAGGCATCTCCGGTGACGGATCGCTGCGGCCCATTTCCTTGAGCACCGTATCAGGCGGGATCAGACCGTTCCGGTCTGTGACGGCGGCACGAAAAACGACGTGGCTGGCGCACTCACCATCGCGCTTCCACATGGACTGCTCAAGGTACATGAACTTGTCATCCCAGCAGACCGCGCGGCTGCGCATCTCGAACCGCTCAAACCCGTGAATGCGGCGGCGGAACCGGGTGATGGAGCCCGCCATGGTCAACCCCCAGCGCTTACGGCACACGGCTTCGATCAGCCCGGGTCGTTGGGCAAGTGCCGTCCGGCCAATGTCGTAGAGCGACATGGCCCGCCCATTGTTCAGTTCCAGCCAGAAGTCGAGGTCATGGGGCCAACAGATGTGCTGGCTGACGTGTGTCTCTGTCATGGAGGTGAAACGCGGCATGCGGCTGGCCAGAAACATGTCCTTGGCGATGCGAACGAAGGGGAACATGGGCAAACTCCTTTGGCTTCGAAGTCGCCCGGCGCGGTGCCTGCGTCAAGCGGGACCCCGCGGCAGACTTGCGCAACGCTGCGTCGCGGCTTAACTGACAGGCATCGCGCAACATGAGGCCGCCATGACATCCCTGTTCCAAATCCTGATGCTTCTGCTGAACATCGTCTATTTCATCGTAATCGCGCATGTCATCATGTCGTGGCTGATCAACTTCCAGGTCCTCAACCTGCGCCAGCCGCTGGTGTCCCAGATCTGGGACGGCCTGAACCGGTTGCTTGAACCCATCTACAGCCGTGTCCGCCGTGTTATTCCGCAGATGGGCGGGATCGACCTCGCGCCGCTTGTCGTTTTGATCGGTGTCGCGGTGATCCGCATCATCCTGATGAACAACGCGATGTACTTCTACTAAAACACCCTCTTGTTCACCTTTTGTTAGTGTGGGAGTCTGCATCAAAAGAGCAGACAATTTTACAGGTTCCCACATGGCCCCGTTGGACGATGGCGCTGCCACGCTGCTGAAGGATGTCTTCGGCTTTGACGCATTCCGTCCCGGTCAGAGGGAGATCGTCGATGCGGTCACCGCGGGTGAGAACGTTCTGGCAATCATGCCCACGGGCGGCGGTAAATCCCTTTGTTTTCAGTTGCCTGCCCTCATTGACGATGGCCTCACAGTGGTCATATCTCCCCTTATCGCCCTGATGCGGGACCAGGTGCGCGCACTGCAGGAGGCCGGTGTGGGCGCAGGGGCGCTCACTTCCGGCAACACGCCGGAGGAGACGGACGCCGTCTGGGAAGGGCTCGAGGCAGGCACGCTGCGGCTTCTCTACATGGCGCCCGAAAGGCTGGCTTCCGGATCGGTCACCGGCATGCTTCGCCGCGTAGGCGTGCGCCGGATCGCAGTCGATGAGGCCCACTGTGTCAGCCAGTGGGGCCATGATTTCCGCCCTGACTACCTGCGCATCGGCGAACTGCGCCGCGCGCTGGACGTGCCCCTTGCCGCTTTCACCGCCACGGCGGATGCCGAAACGCAGGAAGAGATCGTTCAGAAGCTCTTCAATGGTCAGCCGCCGCGCGCCTTTCTGCGCGGCTTTGACCGGCCCAATATCCACCTGGCTTTTGCGGCCAAGAACAAGCCGCGCGATCAGATCCTGAACTTTGCCGCTGCGCGCAAGGGCCAGTCCGGCATTGTCTACTGCGGCACCCGGGCCAAGACCGAAGGCATCGCAAGGGCGCTCAATGAGGCGGGACAAAAGGCCATTCACTACCATGGCGGTATGGAGGCAGAGGACCGCCGTATCGCGGAAGCCCGCTTTCAGCAGGAGGATGGCCTGATCGTCTGCGCCACGGTGGCCTTTGGCATGGGCGTGGACAAGCCTGACATCCGTTGGGTGGCCCACGCCGATCTGCCCAAGTCGATCGAGGCCTATTACCAAGAGATCGGGCGCGCAGGCCGCGACGGTGCCCCGGCTGAGACCCTGACGCTGTTCGGGCCCGACGACATCCGCCTGCGCCGCTCACAGATTGATGAAGGGCTTGCCCCGCCCGAACGCCGCGCGGCGGATCACGCGCGGCTCAATGCGCTGCTGGGTCTGGCAGAGGCACTGGAGTGTCGGCGCAAGACGCTGCTGGGGTATTTCGATGAAACAGAAGTGACCTGCGGGCGCTGTGACCTTTGTGACAGCCCGGCGGAGACCTTCAATGGCACAACAGCCGTGCGCAAGGCGCTGTCGGCCATCCTGCGCACGGACGAATGGTTTGGCGCGGGCCATCTGACCGACATCCTGCTGGGCATCGAGACGGACAAGGTGCGCGCACGCGGCCACACGGACCTGCCCACATTCGGCGTCGGCACGGAATACGACCGCCGCCAGTGGCAGGCCATCTTTCGCCAGATGATGGGCCATGACCTGATCCGCCCCGATCCCGACCGTCACGGGGCCCTGCGGATGACCGATGCCGCACGCCCCATCCTGCGGGGCGAGGCCGATATCACCCTGCGCCGTGACACCATCCGCGCCGCCGCGGGCCGCCGCCCTGCGGTCAAGGCGATGGTCAGCGAAGAGGATGCGCCGTTGCTTTCCGCGCTGAAGGCCAAGCGCCGCGCACTGGCAGAGGCGGCGAAGGTGCCCGCCTATATCATCTTCACCGACCGGACCCTGATCGAGATGGCCGAAGGCCGCCCCGCCACGCTGGACGGTATGGCAAAGGTGGGCGGCGTTGGCGCCAAGAAGCTGGAGACCTACGGCAGCGCGTTTCTTGAAGTGATCAATGGCGAAGCCGCGCAGATGCACCCGACCCGCCGAAAATTGGCAGGAAGAACGGCAGGCGGCCTCTACGACCGTCTGCTTGAAGTGCAGGCAGAACTGGCGCGCGGTGAGAGCGGAATCGACAAGCCGCTCAGCTGCTCCGCCTCGGAACTCGCCAAAGTTGCGCAGCTGCACAGCCCCGACGAGAAGAGCCTGTCGCGCATCCTTGGCGAGCGTCGGACCGAACGGTTTGGACCTGCCTTCCTTGATATCCTGCGCGAAGCGGGCTGATTGCCGCAGCGGCCTTGTGCCCCGGCCCAGATGCGTTAGATCACCGCAAAGACTGCTACGGGGGATGCTATGCTGGTCGTGATTTCACCTGCCAAGAGGCTCGACTGGGATGCGCGCGCGGTTGAGACGACCGCGCCTGATTTTCAGGAAGACGCGGTGCGCCTTGCCAAGACGGCGCGCAACCTGACGCTGGGCAAGCTCAAGGATCTTATGAGCCTGTCGGACGATCTGGCAAGGCTGAACCGCGGCCGCTTCCAGTCCTTCCAAGTTGAACCGGACAGGGATGCCACAAGGCCCGCGGCCTTCGCCTTTGCGGGCGATACCTACCAGGGGCTCGAGGCCGCATCGCTCGACCCTGACGAACTGGCCTGGGCCCAGGATCACCTGCGCATTCTGTCGGGGCTTTATGGCGTGCTACGGCCGCTTGACGCGATCCAGCCCTACCGCCTTGAAATGGGCAGCCGCCTGAAAACCCGGCGCGGCGGCAGCCTTTACGACTATTGGCGCGATGATCTGTCCAAGGCCCTGAACAGGCAGGCAGAGGCGCTGGGCACCGACACGCTGATCAATTGTGCCAGCCAGGAGTATTTTGGCGCGGTGGCCCCGAAGGCCCTGAAACTGCAGGTGATCACGCCGCAATTCATGGAGGACAAGGAGGATGGCAAGGGCCCGAAATTGGTCAGCTTCTTTGCCAAGAAGGCCCGTGGCGCCATGGCCCGTTTCGTTATCCAGAACCGACTGACCGATGCAAGGGCGATTCGCGATTTCGACGGTGGCGGCTATGTCTGGCGCGCGGATCTGTCAGAGCCTGACCGGCCTGTATTCGTGCGGCCTTACCCCGCTTCCTGAGCGGGCCAGGGGACGACAAACCGGTCGTCCAGCACGGCCTCGATCTGTTCGATCAGGGCGGCCTTGCGCAGCGGTTTGGTCAGATAGTGATCAAGGCCCGCCGCCAGGATCTGCTTTTCATCGCCCGCCATCGCATGGGCCGTCATGGCGATGATCGGCACCCGTCGCCCGCTGCACTCCTCCAGCTTGCGGATGCTTTGCGTCGCCTCTTTGCCGTCCATGCGCGGCATGGAAATATCCATGAATATGAGATCTGGATCGGTTTCCTGAAAAAGCTGCACAGCTTCCTCCCCGTTGTTGGCAAAGACAAGCTCCAGATCAAGCTCCTTGAGAAGCTTGCGAAGCACCAGTTGATTGGTCTTGTTGTCCTCCGCCGCCAGGACCTTGATCCTGCGACGGACCTTTCGTTTTGACACGAAGGGGACGGTGACGGGTGCCGCTTCTTCGTCAGCCACGCCAAGCTCAACGATGAAGCCAAAACAGGAGCCAAGGCCCTCTTCGGAAGTCAGCCAAATGCGGCCGCCCATCAGCTCGATCAACCGCTGTGTGATCGACAGTCCCAGACCTGTACCATCGAACTGACGGTTCCTTTCGTTCTCCACCTGATTGAAGTCGCCAAATATGCGTTCCTGCTGATCCTTGGGGATGCCGATGCCGGTATCTTCCACACTCATATGCACGGTCACCCGACCCTTGACGTGGTCCGGCACGCCCGTGGCCCGGACCGTGACAGACCCCTCGGCGGTGAATTTCACGGCATTGCCGACAAGGTTCGTCATCACCTGCCGTAGTCGTCCGGGGTCCCCGATCAGCCTGCTGGGCAGGAAGTGGTCATAGTCGAGGTGCAGGGTCAGCCCCTTGTCCCGCGCAGAGGGCTCTAGCAGCCGCAGAACCTCTTCGGTCGATGCCTTGAGGTCGAAGGGTTCCGGGTTCAGTTCAAGCCTGCTCGCCTCGATCTTGGAATTGTCCAGCACGTCATTAATAATAACCAGAAGCGCCTCACCCGACCGGCGTATCGTGTCCACGTAAAGCCGCTGATCCTCATCCAGCTCGGTTTCACCAAGCACCTCTGCCATGCCGACAACGCCGTTCATCGGGGTGCGGATTTCGTGGCTCATGTTGGCAAGGAAAGCGGATTTCGCGCGGCTCGCACTCTCGGCCATGGCGCGCGCCTCCTTCAGCTGCTCTTCGTATTTGACGGTGGCGGTGATGTCCAAGCCAAGTGTAACCAGATCACCGCCCGGCCCCCGCCTGTCGATCAGACGCATATGGCTGTGATCCCAGAGTTTGATCACGACCGGTTCGGGGGCATCCGCTTGCACCCGTTCTGTCATCATCTGCCGCCAGGCCGCTGGCGTCATATCGCCGGTATTGACGATCCCTTCATCGGTCAGGGCCTGCAAGATGGTGACGTAATTGACACCGGGCCGGATCGATTCCAGCCCGTCGAAGATGTCAATGTAGGCGCGATTGGCCATGATCAGCTCATAATCACCGTTGAAAAATGCAAAGCCGTCGTTGATCGTCTCAATCGTGTGCCAAAGTCGCCTTTCGGTGACGGCGACCCGACGGTTGGCCACCGACAGGTCAGACTTTACCCGCTGGTTCTCACCGCGCATGTTCTCAACTTCGGCCCGCGTCCTCACGATCTTTTCGCTCAGCCGTTGTGCGTGCAGACCCAGCTTGCGGTTGGCGGCGAAAAGCTCGGCCTGCTTGAGCTCCAACAGCCGCTCCGCCGCCAATCGCGCGCGCCGCTCTTCGGTCAGCTTGTTGGCAAGGCTCATTCGTGGCTCCGGCGGCGCTGAGGGTCAGATGCGAAACTCAGCGAACAAGGTGAACATCCGCTTAAAATCAGCGCAGGCTTGCCCGCTTGGGGGTCACATGGCACGCTGATGGCATTTGAGATGGAGATTAAGATGCCGATGATCCGCTTGCTGCAACTCTCCTTGGTGTTCCTGTCCCTTCTGACGGGGTCTGGAACCGCTCAGAACGCCCTGCCGGATCACCGCTACCTCTACAGCCGCGATGTGGATTTCTACGGCGCGGACCTGACCAACCTCTTCGACACCACGCAGGAGGCTTGCCGAAGGGCCTGCTCGGCACAGGACGATTGCGTGGCCTTCACCTTCAACAGCCGTTCCAACGCCTGTTTCCCAAAGTCCCGCATTGTTGAGCAGCAGTCCTATCTCGGGGCTATTTCAGCCCGGAAAGTGCCGACCGCTGCAGGGGTGATCGCCGGGGCAGCGCAGCGGCAGGCGGACCTGTCTTTCCTCACCAGCGCTGATCTGGAACAGGCGCGCGCACTGGTCGGTGAGAACGCGCGCCGCTATTCCATCTCCGACGAAACGCTCGAAGGTCTGAAGAGCGCCTTGAACGCGGCTGAGAGCAGTGGCCGTTTGCAGTCCGCTTTGGGCTGGGCGGGCAGGGCGCTGGCCCTGTCGGATGAGGGGGCACTCTGGACCCGCTATGCCGACATTGCACTGCGGCGCGCCCCTGCCCTGAAGGGGAACGAACGCGGTAATCTGCAGCGCGACGCGCTGAAGGCCGCAACCAACGGATACCTGCGGGCCGTGGATGAAGGGGGCCGGGTCTACGCACTCCAGATCATGGCCCGCGCGCTGGAAGCAAACCGCCGGGGCCGCGATATGATCCCGGCGCTCCGGCTTGCCCTGTCCCTAACACAGTTGGAAGAACTGGAACGCGCGCTTGACGATGCCATCGGCAAGTACGGATTTCGGATCACCGATCACAGGGTCGACAGCAACGCCGCCGCCCCGCGGATCTGTGCGGATTTTTCCGAAAAGCTGGCCCAGACGGGCATGGATTACGAACCCTTTGTCCGGGTCGCGGGCAGGGGCCTGGTTGTCCAGGTGGAAGAGGCCCAGCTTTGCATTGACGGGGTTGAGCATGGCAAGCGCTACGAGGTGACCTTCCGCGAAGGACTGCCCGCCGCAAGCGGTGAGACCCTGCACCGGGATCTGCGCCTGCAGCTATATGTGCGGGACCGGGCCCCAGCGGTACGCTTTCCGGGCCGGGCCTATGTGCTGCCTCGTGCCGCCGACGCGGCCCTGCCGGTTGAGACGGTGAATGTCGATACGCTCGACCTGAAGCTTCGCCGGGTCAGCGACCGCAACCTGGTCCGCGCGATCCGGGAAAGCTATTTTGGCCGACCGCTTAACAAGTACGAAGAAGACCAGTTCGGAAACGATCTGGCGCAAGAGATCTGGACGGGCCAAGGCGAGGTGCAGAACACCCTGAACGCAGACATGACCACGCGGCTGCCTCTGGGCGCGGCCCTCGCGGATCAGCCCGCGGGTATCTACGCGCTCAGCGCCTCTGTCCCCGGTCAGGATCCTTACGAGTTTCCCGCGGCGACCCAGTGGTTCGTCCTGTCCGATCTGGGTCTGTCGACCTGGTCCGGCGTCGATGGCCTGCAGGTTGCGGTGCGCAGTCTCGCTGATGCTTCCGCGCGTGAAGGTGTGACGCTGTCCCTGATCAGCCGGGCCAATGCGGTGCTGGGAACAGCCAGAACCGACGCCAGCGGTTTCGCGCAGTTCTCCCCGGGGCTGACCCGGGGAACGGGGTTCGCCGCGCCCGCACTGCTGATGGCCGAGGAAGGCGACACCGATATCGCCTTTCTGTCCCTCGCCGACCCGGCCTTTGATCTGTCGGACCGGGGCGTTGAGGGCCGTCCACCCGCACCACCCATCGACACCTTCCTGACAACGGACCGCGGTGCCTACCGCGTGGGAGAGACGATCTATGCCACCGTCCTGACCCGGGACGAGCGGGCCAAGGCACTGGAGGGTCTTCCGGTCACGGCCATCCTGCGGCGTCCCGATGGGGTCGAATATAGCCGCCACCTGAGTCAGGATGCCAAGGCAGGCGGTCATGTCTTTGCCATGCCGCTAAGCGGTGAGGTGCCGCGCGGGGCCTGGCGTGTCGATATCAAATCCGATCTCAGCGCCCCCGTGCTCGCCAGTCAGACGGTACTGGTCGAGGATTTTCAGCCCGAGCGGATCGACTTTGAAATGAAACTTCCCGACACGCCGCTGCGGTTGCAGGACCGGCCACCGCTGGAGGTGGAGGTGCGTTATCTCTTCGGGGCACCGGGTGCGGGTCTATCGGTGGAGGGCGAAGTCCGCCTGCGCACCACCCGGGAACGCGACGGCTGGCCCGCCTACCGATTTGGAGAGCATGACCGCCTGGTGCCGACCAAGACCACCTACATCGGTGATGCCGTTACGGATGCCGAAGGCAATGCAACCCTCGCGCTGAACCTGCCGCAGCTTGAGGAAGACCCCGGGCTGCCGCTTGAGGCTGAGGTGATCCTGCGGGTTGCCGAAGGATCGGGCCGCCCGGTGGAAAGGCGGATCATCAAGGACATCGTACCGGACCAGCCGATGATCGGGATCAAGCCACTGTTTGAGGGTGTGCTGCAGGAGGGCAGCACCGCCGCCTTCGATCTGATCGGCGTCGCACCGGGCGGAGAGGTGCAACCGATGCAGGTCCGTTGGACCCTCAACCGCGTCGATAGGCGGTACCAGTGGTACCAGCTGTACGGCAATTGGGAGTGGGAACCGGTCACACGCCGCGTTCGGGTGGAGAGTGGCGAGGCCAATCTTGGCGAGGTTCCCCTGAACGTCAGCGCGGCGACCGAGTGGGGGCAGTATGAACTGGTCGTCGAACAGATCGGTGCGCCTTTTGCCATCTCGTCCTTCGCCTTCTATTCCGGATGGTACGGCGGCGACGGGTCGACGGACACGCCCGACCTGCTGGAGCTGTCCTTGAATGCCGAGAGCTTCGACATTGGCGATTTCGTACGGGTGCGCATGGTGGCTAGGGAGGAGGGCGTTGCGCTTTTGACCGTGCTGTCCAACCGCGTGATTGAGCGCAAGGTGATCGCACTTGCCAAAGGCGAAAACCTGGTGCCTCTGACCGTGACCCCGGACTGGGGGAGCGGTGCCTACATCACCGCGTCGGCCCTGTGGGGCATGGATGTGGCAGCCGGTCTCAACCCGTCCCGCGCCCTTGGTCTGGCTTACGCCGAAGTTCGACCGGGTGACAGGGCCCTGACCGTCGGCCTTGAGGCACCTGAGGTGACAGATGGTCAGGCGGGCACCTTCCGTGCGGCGGTCACAGTGGCGGGTATCGCCGAGGGGGAAACCGCCTATGTCACCCTTGCGGCGGTCGACCAGGGCATTCTCAACCTCACCGGCTTTACCCCGCCGGATGTCGAAGGGCACTATTTCGGTCAGCGGCGGCTGGGGGTCGAGATGCGCGACATCTATGGCAGGCTCATCGACGGCATGAACGGCGCAATGGGCAACGTGCGGTCGGGCGGGGACGCTGCAGCCAGTGCGCAGATCCAGTCACCGCCGCCCACGGAAAAGCTGATGGCCTCCTTCAGTGGCCCCATAGCTGTCGGTCCCGATGGCCGGGCGGAGGTCGAGATTGTCAAACCGGCCTTCAATGGCACCATACGTCTGATGGCTGTTGCATGGTCCGCGACTGCCGTCGGTGACGCGGACGCTGAAACCGTGGCCCGTGACCCGGTTGTCGTGACGGCCTCCCTGCCGCGCTTCCTGGCACCGGGGGACGAAAGCCGCTTGCTGCTGGAATTCGTGCACGCCGAAGGGCCAGCGGGCGCCGTGACGATTGAGGCGTTCGCCGACGCTGGCATTGCGCTTGGAACGGTGCCGGATGGAGTGGTGCTGGCAGAGAAGGGCAGCGCGCGTATCTCTGTCCCGCTCAGCGGGCGTGAGATCGGTGATCATCTGATCACCCTCGTGGCAACAACGCCCGGCGGAAAAGAGCTGCGCAAGCTGCTGACGGTTCCGGTGCGCAACAACGATCCCGAAATCGCTGTGACGCGCCAATTCGCGCTTGGCGCGGGCGAGACTTTTACCTTCGACAGCAATGTCTTTGCCGACCTGCGCCCCGGCACGGCCAGCGCCACGCTGACGGCGGGCCCCTTCGCGCGTTTCGATGTGCCCGGGTTGCTACGGGTGCTGGACCGTTACCCCTACGGCTGCACCGAACAGATCACCTCGGGTGCGATGCCGCTGCTCTATGTCAGTGACATGGCACAGGCCGCCGGGATCGGGGCCCCCGCAGACATCCGGGACAAGATCGAAGGCGCCATCGCGCGTATCCTGACCCGGCAGGCCAGCAACGGGGCCTTCGGCCTTTGGTGCGCCGGTTCTGGGGAGTTCTGGCTTGATGCCTATGTGACCGATTTCCTGAGCCGTGCGCGGGCCAAGGGTTTCACGATGCCAGACCTCGCCTTTCGCCTTGCCATGGACAACCTCCGCAACCGGATCAGCTATGCCCCGGATTTCGACAAGGGAGGCGAAGATATCG
>JABDKA010000082.1 GCA_013002405.1 Sulfitobacter sp.
ATCTTGTCCCCCGCCGCCTCAAGCGAGTGGGCATCGGCGATGGCCGCGATCAGCCCATTGGCCCCTTCGACGGCCATATACTGATCGGTCGGCAGATCGTCTGA
Source organism: Sulfitobacter sp. (assembly GCA_013002405.1). Lineage (GTDB taxonomy): Bacteria > Pseudomonadota > Alphaproteobacteria > Rhodobacterales > Rhodobacteraceae > Sulfitobacter. Next base: position 105 of record JABDKA010000082.1, read on the forward strand.
GCGATAAATGTGCCGCGTCTGGAGCCCCCGCGCATCGCAGGCACGGATCAACTCATCCCCTTCCGGGTCACGCCCCACCGCGCTCAGCAGGGTCGGCTGCAGCCCGAAACGCGCCAGCGACATTCCGATGTTAAGCGCCACGCCCCCCGGCAGCCGCGTAATGCGCCCGGGCATGTCGGAGCCCAGCCGCATGGGCGTCTCGGCCCGTCCGATCACGTCCCAAAGGACTGATCCGATGCAAAGAATGTCAGGTGACGGCGTCATCCGCGCATCTAGCCCCGCGCGCCGATGGGCTGCAAGCGGTTAGAAGGGCACCGCAAAGGTCAGCGCGGCCCAGAGCGTCTCCCAAACCGGATCCCCGGGATCCTGAGCGTCAAAGGGGCGCAGCACCACGGCATCGAAAAGGTATTCGTGGCCGGGGCTGACCGGAATGGTTGCGATCCCGTCTGCGTCCGTGCGGTGCAGCGTGATCGTCACTTCACGCGATGGCGCGCGCTCAAATACCTCGACCTGCGCATCGGCCCGGGGCTCCCCCTCCAGCAGCACCTGAACCCGCATCTGGTTGTCGAAACCTGCCGCATAGGGGTTTGTCATGGCGACAAATTCCGTCGCAAGCCCCATCTCCCGGTCCGCCCCTTCCCCCGAACCAACGGCGATCAGCGCCTTGGCATGGCGGGTATAGGTTTCGCGAAACTTTTCCAGCGGCCAGCCCGCCTTGGCGTGATCCGCCGCCGCATTGGGGAAATCCTTGTGGGCGGCGAAGGCCAAAAACTTCTCCCACTCATTGTAGGTCAGTCGTGAGGGTGTCGTCTCATGGGCCACCACCACCAGGCCGTCCGCCAGCGGCGCGGCCACATCCAGCGCCGGATTGTCGCCCGCCCGGGGTGTGACGGGGATGGTCTCTTCCCCCGCCTGCATTTCAAACCGCGCGCTTGTGCGGTCGAAAAAAGACAGGCTGATCCCCTCAAATTCCTGGCCGTTCTTGAAAAGCGCTTGCAGCTTTTCGCCGTTCGGCACTTGATACCGCAACGGTTCGATCCAGAATTCATGGGCAGTGGCCGAAAGGCCGGACAGCGACAGTGCGGCGGACAGAAGAAGACGGGACAGGAACATGGCGATCACTCACTTTGAGGCAATCTTCAAGCTGGCGGTGCTGACGCTCTTGTCAAGCCTTCTGCTCGGCTCTGCGCCGCTTCGGGCGCACGAATTGCAGCCCACCATTGGCGATCTGAGGGTCGCGGGGGAGACGGCGGAACTGGTGCTGCGGATCAATCTTGAGGCTTTCCTGGCCGAGATCGACCTTGATGCCGTGACGGACACCAACGATGCCGAGAATGCAGAGGGCTACGACGATCTACGCGCCCTATCGGGATCTGAGATTGCCGCCCGCGCGCCCCTCCTGCTGGAGCGCTGGAACAGCCTGCCCATGCTGACGGTGGATGGTGCGCCCGTGCCGCTGGACAGTGTCTCCGTCCGGGTGCCCGAGGGGGTCGATATTGAACTGGCGCGGGTCTCCGAATGGCAGTTGCGCGCTGACGGTATTGACGCGGCCGCGCGCACGCTCGTCTTCACCTGGCCTGACGGGGCAGGGGCGATGGTCCTGCGGCAGCAAGGCGTGGAGGAGCCCTTCACCGGTTATCTCGACGGAGGTCAATCCTCGCCTGAGATCGCGCTGGCAGGGGGTGATGCCCAGACCGGCTGGCAGGCCTTCGGGTCCTACGTTCCCGTCGGTTTCGACCATATCCTGCCACAGGGGCTGGACCACATCCTCTTCGTGCTGGGGCTCTTTTTTCTCTCCACTCATCTGGGTCCGCTGCTGTGGCAGGTCTCCGCCTTCACGCTTGCCCATACGGTCACGCTTGCTCTGGGCGCGCTCGGGCTGGTCAACGTCCCGGGTTCTATCGTGGAGCCTCTTATTGCCGCCTCGATCGTCTATGTGGCGGTTGAGAACATCTTTATATCCGGGCTCAGCCGGTGGCGGCCGCTGGTTGTCTTTGGCTTCGGCTTGCTGCACGGGCTGGGCTTTGCCTCGGTTCTCGCGGACTTCGGCCTGCCGCAGGGACAGTTCATCCCGGCGCTTATCGGCTTCAACGTGGGTGTGGAACTGGGACAGCTGGCCGTCATCGCCATGGCCGCTGTGCTGATCTGGCTCGCCGTTCAGGCGGCCCGCGCGGCCCCTCTGGACGGGATGGAGGAAGAGGTGCGCGAACATGAGGTGATGTTCCGCGCCCTGTCCGTCACCGGCTCCCTCGTGATCGCAACAATTGGGGCCTGGTGGGTGGTGGAGCGGACCCTGCTCTAGCCCATCGACTGGATCAGCGCGGTGAGGGCTGCATTGGGATTTTCCACGCCCCAGATCTCATCCCCGATGCCGAAGAAATCCGTGTGCGGGGCGAGCTTGCGAACCATCTCCGCATCAAGTGCCCCTTCGGCGACCACCGGCACCTCGATCACATCGGACCACCATTCGAACAGCTCCGCCTCAGCAAAGCTGCCATCGCCCAGGGCGCTGGCCTGCACCGGGCCAAAGCTGATGTAGTCGGCCCCGGCCTCCGCCGCGGTCATACCGTCGTGGCGCGAAGTGCCGCAGAAGGCACCCACAATCGCCTCCGCCTCCAGCGCCTTGCGGGCCTGCCGCACGGATTTGGCCGCGTCAGACAGATGTACGCCGTCGAGCCCTAACCGCTCCACCAGCAGCAGATGGTCCGAGATGACCAGCGCCACGTCCCGTGCGTGGGTCACCTCCCGCAGGGCATCGCCCGCACGGCTCAGCCGATCCTCGTCACGGGTGGCAAGAGCCATTCGGACGCAGGCCACCTCATGGGCGTCAAGCAGGGCGGCCAATTTATCGGGGAAAGTGCGGAGTTCGATCTCTGGCGGAGTGATGAGATAGATCTGCGGCTGCTCGGGCGTGCTCATGCCGGGGGTCCTTGTCTTGATTGCGGTCTGAGTAACCGAGGCTGGGGGAAAAGAAAACTCCTTCGGGGGCGGTCCCTGATCTGATCCGGGACTGCCTTGCGCCCTGGTTGTATCACAACACAGTCCCGGCCCCCGTGCCGGGGCCTCTCAACCGCCGCTGAGCCCGAGGACCGAGCCCACCTTGCGCTGCGCCAAAGCCCCGCGTAAGAGGCCCCGATGATCACGCCACCCGCCATCCCGGCCATCGTTCTGGTCCGCCCCCAGATGGGCGAAAACATCGGTGCCGCCGCCCGCGCCATGTGGAACTTCGGCCTCGATCATATGCGCATCGTCGCCCCCCGGGACGGCTGGCCAAACCCGGCAGCCGTCGCCATGGCCTCGGGCGCGGGGCGACTGCTGGATGAGGCCCGGCTGTGCCCGGATTTGCCCGCAGCGTTGGAGGATTGTGACTATGTCTACGCCACCACGGCCCGGGACCGGGACCTGACCAAGCCGGTCTTTGCACCCGAGGCCGCCATGGCCGACGCCACCGCGCGCATCACGTCAGGCCAGCGCGTCGCCGTGCTTTTCGGCCCCGAGCGGGCGGGATTGGAGAATGAGGACATCGCCCGGGCCAATGCCATCATTTCCGTGCCGGTGAACCCTGATTTCCCTTCCCTCAACCTTGCCCAATGCGTCTTGCTGATGGGCTATGAATGGCAGCGCCAGACCAGCGAAGTGACCCTGCAAAGCACCGACATGGCAGGTACCGACTGGGCCTCGGGTGGTGAGATCGAACACCTTGCCAAACACTACGAGGAGCGGATGGAAGAGGCCGGGTTTTTCTTCCCCGATCACAAGGCGGCCTCCATGAAGGTGAACCTGCGCAACATGTGGTCGCGCCTGCCGCTGACGCGGGCCGACGTGCAGATGCTGCACGGCATGATGCGTCAAATGGTACGTTGGAAAGAGCGGGATTAAGGCGTAGCTAAGGGCTGAACGACCCAAAGAGAGACCCATGGCTGAAAAACGCAAATTGTTCGAAGAAGTGGGCGCCGAGGAGCCAAGTCGCCCGATCGCCCAACCCGGCCTCATTGACCGTGGCCGCAGCAGCGCGCGCGGGGCCATCCGTATCTGGCTGATGATCCTCTTCGCCCTTGTTTTCCTCATGATCGCCGTCGGCGGCATGACCCGGCTCACTGATTCCGGCCTTTCGATTACCGAATGGCGGCCCGTCACCGGGGCCATCCCGCCGCTGAGCGCGTCAGACTGGCAGTCCGAGTTCGAGAAATACAAGGAGATCGACGAATTCCAGCTTCAGAATTCCTGGATGACTCTGGCTGATTTCAAGGTCATCTACTGGTGGGAATGGGGCCACCGACAGCTGGGCCGGGTGATTGGTCTGGTCTGGTTTGTGGGTTTCATGTGGTTCCTGCTGCGCCGCCAGATCCCGGCAGCCTGGACACCCCGTTTGCTGTTGCTGGGCGGCCTCGGTGGGCTGCAGGGGGCGATCGGCTGGTGGATGGTAGCCTCCGGCGTGACCAGCGGGGAGGGGATGCTGGACGTGGCCAGTTACCGGCTTGCTACGCATCTTGGTCTGGCCTTCGTGATCCTGGGCTTTATCACCTGGTACGTCCTGATGCTGGGGAGGCCGGAAAGGGATCTGATGCAGGCCCGCCGTGCCAAAGAGGCCAAGCAGTTCTCCCTTGCCACGGGGCTGATGCACTTCGCCTTTTTGCAGATTTTGCTGGGCGCATTGGTCGCGGGAATCGACGCGGGCCGCTATTTCATCGACTGGCCGCTTATGCAGGGCCAGTTCTTCCCGCCCGATGCTTTCAACCTGGAGCCCGTCTGGCGGAACTTCTTTGAAAATCCGGGACTTGTGCAGTTCATGCACCGAATGTCCGGCTACCTTCTGTTCATCTTCGGCGTGGTCGTCTGGCTCAGGGGGCGCAAGAGCGCTCATGCCGCCACGCGCTTTGCCTTCAACGCGGTGATGGCGGTCCTGACGCTTCAGGTCGTCTGGGGCATCTTCACCGTCCTTTATGCGGCACCCGTACACATCGCCCTTGTCCACCAGGCCCTCGCCGTGGTCCTCTGGGTGCTGATCATTCGCGCAAGGTTCCTCTCCGGGTACCCCATTGCCCAATCCCTCAGAGGAGCCGCCTGACATGACCCCTTACGATGACCTCATGGCCTTTCAGCGCGAGACGGAGGCCCTCTCCCAGGTTGCGGGACGCCTTGGCTGGGACCAGGAAACCATGATGCCCCGCGGCGCAGCCCCCCAGAGGGCCGAGGAGATGGCCGCAATGCAGTCCGTGCTGCACGCCCGCCGTGTCGCCCCCCAGGTGGCCGAATGGCTGGAGAAGATCGACGCGGCGACGCTGGACGATGTGGGCCGCGCCAACCTGCGCCACATCCGCCGGGATTACGACCGGGCGAGCAGGGTGCCCGCCGCCCTTGCCGCCCGCATCGCACGGGTCACGTCAGAGGCGCAGGGCATCTGGGCGGAGGCCCGCGCCAACGACGATTTTGCCAGCTTCGCGCCCACCCTGACAGAAGTAATCGCCCTGAAACGCGAGGAAGGTCAGGCGCTGGCGGCAGGCGGCGATGTCTACGACGCCATGCTGCAGGACTATGAACCCGGTACCACGGGGGCCGAGATAGAGGCCATGTTCGGGGCCATGCGTCCGGTCATGTCAGACCTGCGCGCCGCCGTGCGCGAGGCCGAAGCACCGCCCCGGCTCACCCACAGCTTTGACGAGCCCGCCCAGATGAAGCTGACGCGCCAGCTTGCCCGCGCCTTCGGCTATGACATGAGCCACGGACGAGTGGACAAGGCCGTCCATCCCTTCTCCTCGGGCTCAGGCCTTGATGTGCGCATCACCACCCGCACGAATGAGACGGACCCCTTCAACTGCTTCTATTCCACCATTCACGAGGTCGGCCACGCCGCCTACGAACAGGGGATCGACCGGGCCCATCTGCTGACACCGGTGGGGCAGGGCGTGTCCATGGGGGTGCACGAAAGCCAGAGCCGCATCTACGAAAACCAGATCGGCCGCAGCCGTGCCTTCACCGGCTGGCTTTATGGCCAGATGCGCGAGGCCTTCGGCGATTTTGGCGTGGCGGACGCGGAAACCTTCTACCGCGTGGTGAACCGCGTGCACGACGGCTACATCCGCACCGAAGCGGATGAGTTGCAGTACAACCTGCACGTCCTGATGCGCTTTGACCTGGAACGCGCGCTGGTCAGCCACGATCTGCAGGTCGCGGACCTGGAGGCGGCCTGGAACGACCGGTTCGAGGCGGACTTCGGCTACCGGGTCGACCGGGCCTCTAACGGCGTGCTGCAGGACGTACACTGGTCCGTGGGTCTGCTTGGATATTTCCCGACCTATTCGCTGGGCAACCTCTACGCGGGCTGCCTGCATGAGGCCTTGCGGGCCGCCATACCGGATCTCGATGTGCAACTGGCGCAGGGGGACACATCGGCGGCGACGGGCTGGCTGCGTGAGCATGTTCAAAGTCACGGTGGCGTCTTTGAGCCGCGCGAGGTGATTGAGCGGGCCACGGGGCAGGCGCCGTCCGAGGAGCCGCTCTTGCGCTATCTCACCGCAAAGTTCTCGGAGCTTTACAGCCTCTGAGAGATGCCACAGCCCCGGATCTAATTCAGGGCCTTGGGCTGATCTGATGGTACGTGCTGGTCGAGGTCCCGGGTCAAGCCCGGAACAGCGTGGCGGGAGATGAGGGTTCTCCGGCAACCATCTTTTAACGAACAGGTTTTCGCCGCGAAACCATGCCTGGTTCGTGGCTTTGTCGCGACCTATTCCTCGGCCGCTTCTTCCTCACCCTGATCCGCAATCCAGGCGACGGAGACAACTTCTTCCCCGGCCCCTGTATCAAAAACCTTGACACCTCCGGCTGAGCGCGAACGGAAGGAAATCCCCTCCACCGGCACCCGGATCGACTGGCCCTTGGAGGTGGCAAGCATGATCTGGTCGTCCATCTCCACCGGGAAGGAGGCGACGATGTTGCCGCCGCGCATGGCCTTGTCCATGGCCATCACGCCCAGCCCGCCCCGGCCCCGCACCGGATAGTCGTGCGAGGAGCTAAGCTTGCCCGCGCCCTTGGCCGTGATGGTCAGGATCAGGTTCTCAGCCGCCGACATCTCGGCATAGCGCTCTTGGCTCAGCGGCATGTTGGCGTTGCCTTCCTCTTCATCGCTGCCTTCATCCGCCTCATCGGCGATGCCGGCCATGGCGCGGCGCATCTTGAGATAGGCGGCGCGCTCATCCGGGTCGGCCTGGAAATGGCGGATGATGGACATGGAGACCACGCGGTCCTTCTTGCCCAGCCTGATGCCCCGCACCCCCACGGAAGAGCGGCTGTTGAAGACCCGCACGTCCGTCGCCGGGAAGCGGATGGCGCGGCCCGAATTGGTGGTCAGCATCACGTCATCATCGTTCGACGCGATGCGCGCGTTGATGAGCAGGGTATCGGCGTGCTCATCCTCGAACTTCATGGCGATCTTGCCGTTGGCCTTCACGTTAGTGAAATCGCTCAGCTTGTTGCGCCGTACGGTACCGGCGGATGTTGCAAAGACAACCTGCAGATCGTCCCATTCCTCTTCATCCCGGTCCACGGGCATGATGGCGGCGATGGAAACGCCCGTGGGAATGGGCAGGATATTAACGATGGCTTTGCCTTTGGAGGTGCGTCCCCCCTGGGGCAGACGCCAGGTTTTAAGCTTGTAAACCATGCCATCGGTGGTGAAGAAGAGAAGCTGTGTGTGGGTATTGGCCACGAAGAGCGTGGTGACCACGTCATCTTCCTTGAGTTGCCCCCCCGACAGCCCCTTGCCCCCGCGCCGCTGGCTGCGGAAATCGGCAAGCGGCGTGCGCTTGATGTAACCGCCGGAGGTAACGGTGACGACCATATCCTCCCGCGCGATCAGATCCTCGTCCTCCATATCGCCGGACCAGTCGACGATCTCGGTGCGGCGGGGCACGGCAAAGAGATCTTTGACCTCTTTCAGTTCGTCCGAGATGATCCCCATGATCCGCTCCCGCGAGCCCAGAATTTCCAGGTATTCCTTGATCTTGCCCGCCAGCTCTTCCAGCTCGTCCGTGACCTCTTTGACCCCGATCTGGGTCAGGCGCTGCAGCCTGAGGTCCAGAATGGCGCGGGCCTGCAATTCGCTGAGGTTGTAGGTGCCATCCTCGTTCGCGGTATGGGTCGGATCGTCAATCAGGGCGATGTAGGGCAGAATGTCCTTCGCGGGCCAGCGTCGGGTCATCAGCTTTTCCCGCGCCTCGGCCCCATCGGCCGAAGAGCGGATGGTCGCCACCACCTCGTCAATATTGGTGACAGCCACGGCCAGACCGCAAAGGATATGGCTCCGGTCCCGCGCCTTGCGCAGCAGGTGTGCGGTGCGGCGGGCAACGACATCTTCGCGGAAGTCGATGAAGGCGGTGAGGAACCGCCGCAGTGTCAGGGTCTCGGGACGGCCACCGTTCAAGGCCAGCATGTTGCAGCCAAAAGAGGTCTGCATCGGCGTGAAGCGGAAGAGCTGGTTCATCACCACCTCGGCCGTTGCGTCGCGCTTAAGCTCCACCACCACGCGGACACCGTTACGGTCGCTTTCGTCCTGAACGTGGGCGATGCCTTCGATCTTCTTCTCGCGCGCCTGTTCGGCGATCCGTTCGATCATCGTGGCCTTGTTTACCTGATAGGGGATTTCATCGATGACAATGGCCCAGCGGTCCTTGCGGATCTCCTCCACCCGGGTCTTGGCGCGAATGACGACGCTGCCACGCCCATCAAGGTAGGCTTTGCGCGCGCCGGAACGCCCCAGCATGATGCCCCCCGTGGGGAAATCTGGCCCGGGGATGTATTCGATCAGCTGTTCGGAGGTCAGGTCAGGCTCTTCGATGAGGGCGAGACAGGCGTCGATCACCTCGCCCAGGTTGTGCGGTGGAATGTTCGTGGCCATACCCACGGCGATGCCGCCGGCGCCGTTAACCAGCATGTTGGGAAAGCGGGCGGGCAGGACCGTGGGTTCCTGCTGCTTGCCATCGTAATTGTCCTGGAAATCAACGGTTTCTTTATCAATATCGGCCAGAAGATAAGCCGCAGGCTTGTCCATCCGCACTTCGGTATAGCGCATCGCCGCGGCATTATCGCCGTCCATGGAACCGAAGTTGCCCTGACCGTCCAGAAGCGGCAGCGACATGGAGAAATCCTGCGCCATCCGAACCAGCGCGTCGTAGATCGCGCTGTCCCCGTGGGGGTGATACTGGCCCATCACGTCGCCCACTGGGCGGGCGGACTTGCGATAGGGCTTGTCGGCGGTATTGTTGGTCTCGTGCATGGCAAAGAGGATGCGCCGGTGCACCGGTTTCAGGCCGTCGCGCAGGTCCGGGATCGCCCGGGAGACGATGACCGACATGGCATAGTCCAGGTAGGACGTACGCATCTCTTCCTCGATGGAGATCGTGGGACCATCGTAGACCGGACGCTCCGGGCGGTTTTCATCTTCGTTTTCAGGAGGTTCTGGCGTGTCGCTCACGTGATCTGCTCTGCTCTCAATAGCGCTCTATATCTTGCGGTGAGGTATAGCAGAGGGCGCATATCAGGTGCAATGCCTGTGGCGCAAAGGCCATGGCAGCCAGCGGAGCAGAGTGCCAAAACACTGTTTTCGTTGAAAACAATATTGAACAGCGCAAACTTATCAAGCGAGTAAAGAATGAGAGGTAAGAATGACCCCATCCGAGACCGAACTGATGCTGAAGGGATACGGGCTGACCACAGCGGAGTTCTTTTATCATATGCCCGATTATGCCCATGTGCTGAACTCCTTCACTTGGCAGGAATACGACCTGGCACCTGATCACCCGAAGCTGTTTGAGTTCGTGGAATTCTGGCAGGCTGAGATCGAAGGGCCACTGCATTCGGTCCGCTTTACCCATCGCAAGCTGATCCGCCCCGGTGAGTGGCAAAATCAGGTCGGGGAATTCACGCTACACTAAGCGGCCTGCCGTCACGTTTCATTTCCATTCGCGCCGCTTGCCCCTAGGCTGCGCGAACAAGAAAGGGAGCGTGAGATGCAAAGACTGCTGGTTGACCAGAAAAAGATCACCGAAACGCGGGTGGAGGATGTGCCGGTCGCACCCCTCGCACCGGGCGAGGCGCGGTTGCGGCTCGAAAGTTTTGCTCTGACCGCCAACAACGTGACCTACGCCGCCTCGGGTTTTGCCATCGGCTACTGGAAGTTCTTTCCAACGGGGGTTGAGGGGCAGGGGCAGGTGCCTGTCTGGGGCGTTGCAGAGGTCACCGAAAGTGAGAGCGACGCGCTGGAGGTGGGCACAAGGCTCTACGGCTTCTATCCGCTGGCTGAGGAGTTGGTGATCATGCCGGAGGCGGATGGCTACGGTGGCATCGTGGATGCGGCGGCGCACCGGGCGGACCTGCCCGCGGTCTATAACCGGTACGCGCCGGTGCGTGCGGGATCCGAGGAAGAGGATCACTTGCGTGCGCTTTTGCAGCCGCTGCTGGCAACCTCCTATCTGCTTTTCGACTGGCTGATGGACAATGACTGCTTCGGGGCGCAGCAGATCATCGTTGGGTCCGCTTCCTCCAAGACAGGTCTGGGGCTGTGCAAATATCTGGCGGAGCCGGAGGAGCGCCCCTATCGGATTGTCGGCCTGACCTCTGCGAGGAACAAGGAATTTGTCGAAAAACTGGGGGCTTGCGATCAGGTTCTCACCTACGATGAGGTCGGGAAGATTGCCGCCGAGTCCTCCGTCTACGTAGATATGTCAGGCAACGCGCAGGTGAAAAAGGCGCTCCACGCGCACCTTGGGGACGCCCTGAAACACTCGGCGGCGGTCGGGATAAGCCATTGGAACCAGTTCAATCCGGCGCAGGAACTGGCGGGGCCCAAGCCGCAGTTCTTCTTTGCCCCCGCGCAGATCGCCAAGCGGCGCGAGGAATGGGGACCGGGTGAGATCGAGCGGCAAATCACCGCAGCCTGGAAGCGGGTGGCGGCGGATGCGTCGGACTGGATGGCGGTAAAGGTGCACAAGGGCGTGGAGCAGGCGGCGGAGGTCTACGATGCCCTGGCGCGGGGCACGGCGGATCCGCGCGATGGGCATGTGGTGCGGCTTTAGCGGAAGAGCAATGCAGTCCGGGGCTAGAACCGGGGCTGCGACTGCCTGGGCCTCAAGCGGAGCAGCTTGCTCCACCCAGCACGCAGAACTTCGCGCAGTGGGGATGGTTCAAGGCCACCTCGCGTTCTGCTTCTTCAAGCGTCTCTCCCAGCTCGAATTCGGGGCTGTAGGGCAGAAGGGTGCAGGCCAGGACGGCGGGGCGGTCCGCGCCCTTGCGTTTGACCACCATCCGGGACGAGGCGCACATCACATCAGCGGGTGATTTGCCCAGGATGTCCCAGCAGTCCGTCGTAATTTCGGGGACCTCGATTCTCTCGTCCATCTCCGGGAAAAGAACCGTCATTCCAGGGTTTTGTGCGTCGATCTTGAACCCGTTTCGGGCGAAGAATCCAGCATATCCCGCCCGGCTGTCCGCCTCACTGTCGCCAAAGACGGAACGGCCCGCGACGGCCATCTTGAACCCTTCGTCGCGCAGCCATTCCATGCCGCGCAGGGTTTTCTCAAAGGCGCCTTCACCGCGCTCCGCATCGTGCAGATCGCGGCAGTAGTGATCGACCGATATACGCAGGGTCATCTTGCCGGGATAGGCCTTATTTAGCCGGACCAACCCTTCCTGCATGTTGGACCGCATCATAGGGCGCATGGCGTTGGTGAGGATCAGCACCTCATAGCCGCGTTCCAAAGCGGCTTCGGTCATCTCGATCATCTGGGGGTTCATAAAGGGCTCGCCGCCGGTGAAGGCGATCTCCCGAATGGGCCAGGCGCGGGCCTCGATCTGGTCGAGATAATCGCGCACTTCATCAGCGGTGATGTAGACCAGCGCGTCGTTCGTGGGGCTCGATTCGATATAGCAGTTGATGCATTCGATGTTGCAGAGCGTGCCTGTATTGAACCAAAGCGTCTGGGGGTTTGTCAGGGCGACAGTGGCGCGCTTTTCGCCTTTGGCGGTGATTTGGGGGTCAATGAACTTGCCTTCGTTCGCGGCGGGCAGGTCTTTCATGAATGGTCCTTGTTAAGCGTCAGGTCTGGTTTACAGATGTGCTAAGGTAATGTCGCGGGCATGGAAAGTCCTGCAGATGGGTAAAGCACGGCCTTGTGAAGCGGCGGGAAATGGGTAGAGTGCGCCGATGATAGCGCTAACAATTTGGTTGGCAGCAGCGGAAGCCGGACAGGTAAGGAAGACTATGGCACAGCGACCCGATGTAATGGAGCGCATGAAATCCCGGGTGATCCCGGTGGATCCCTTCGATCTGGTCATTTTCGGCGGTACCGGCGATCTGGCGCGGCGCAAGATCTTGCCCGGGCTGTTCCGGCGCTTCTGTGCGGGACAGATGCCGGGCGATGCCCGCATCGTCGGGGCAGCACGCAGTGAAATGGATAATAGCGCCTTTCGCGACATGGTGCGCGAAGCGATAATCGAATTTGGCGATGCGGACGCGGCGGCGACCAGCCACCTCGATGATTTTCTGGCCTGCATCCACTACATCGCGATAGACGCGAAGGGGGATCAAGGCTGGGCCGAACTGCAGACCCTGATGGCCGGGGAAGGGCGGGTCGAGGCCTACTATTTCTCCGTTGGCCCCTCACTCTTTGGGGATCTGGCCGAGCGGTTGCAGAAATGGGGCATGGCCGATGAAAAGGCCCGGATCGTGGTGGAAAAGCCCTTTGGCCGCGATCTGGCCACCGCGCAGGACCTCAATGCGACGCTTGCCACCTATTTCGACGAACATCAGATCTACCGGATCGATCACTACCTGGGCAAGGAAACGGTGCAGAACCTGATGGCCGTCCGTTTCGGTAACATGCTGTTTGAACCCTTGTGGAACAGCCAGTACGTCGATCACATCCAGATCACGGTGGCCGAAACCGTCGGGGTCGGCGGGCGTGGAGAGTACTACGATAAATCCGGTGCCATGCGCGACATGGTGCAGAACCACCTGATGCAGCTCTTGTGCCTGATCGCGATGGAACCACCCGCGCGGTTTGACCCGGATGCGGTGCGGGACGAAAAGCTGAAAGTCATTCGCGCGCTTGATCCGGTTGATCACCATCACGTGGTGCGGGGCCAGTATCAGGCGGAGCCGCTGAATGAAGCGGCCCATCCGGGCTACCGTACCGCCGTTGGCGATGCGCGCAGCCGCACCGAAAGCTTCATCGCCCTCAAGACCCACATCAGCAACTGGCGGTGGGCCGGCACGCCCTTTTATCTGCGCACGGGCAAGCGGATGTCGGCAAGGTCGTCCGAGATTACGGTTGTCTTCAAGGAGACCCCCCATTCCATCTTTGGCGAGGAGGCGGGCCGTCACCGCAATGTCCTCTCCATCCGCCTGCAGCCGAACGAGGGCATCACTCTGGGTGTGACCATCAAAGAACCGGGCCCCGGCGGCATGCGGCTGATCGATGTGCCGCTCGACATGACCTTCGCGGAGGCTCTGGGCGATGAGGGTGATCAGGTCGACGCTTACGAGCGGCTGATCATGGATGTCATCCGCGGCAACCAGACCCTCTTCATGCGCGGGGACGAGGTGGAAGCCGCCTGGGCCTGGACCGATCCCATCATCGAAAGCTGGGAGGCGCGCCACGATGTGCCCAAACCCTACGAGAGCGGCTCTGACGGGCCAACGGATTCAATCGAAATGATGCGGCGTGATGGCCGCCAATGGCGGGAGGTATCCCCATGAATATCGTTGAATATGCCGACCAGGAGATGCTGGCGATGCATGTCGCCGACCTCTTGGCGAGTGAGTTGAAGAAGTGCCTCATGCAGCACGATTTTGCCTCCTTCGCGGTGCCGGGGGGCGCCAGCCCCGGACCGATCTTCGACATTCTTAGTGGCATCCGCTTCGATTGGGAACATGTGCACGTAATGCTGACAGACGAACGCTGGGTGCCCGAAGAAGACCCGCGCTCCAATACCGCACTGGTCCGCGAGCGGTTGCTGACGGGTCACGCGGCGGATGCAAAGTTCATCCCCTTCTATGCCCCCAACACCAACGCGGTCGAAGGGGCCAAGCGTGCGGCCCGGCGGCTGGAGGGAGAATTGCCCATCTCCCTGCTGCTACTCGGCATGGGGACAGATATGCATACCGCCTCACTCTTCCCCGGGGCCGAAGGGCTTGAGGAGGCGATGGCGCACCACGCACCGGCTCTTTGCCGGATCAAGGCACCGGACCAAGACATCGAACGCGTGACCCTCTCGGCAGAGACGCTGAAGGGTGCCATGTCCACCCATCTGGTCATTTACGGTGCGGAAAAGCGCGAGGCCTTGGAAAAGGCCCGGCGCCTGCGTGCCCGCGAGGCGCCCATCGCCGCCGTACTGGGGAGTGGCACGGTCCATTGGGCCCCATGAAGAAGATCTGGGCGCAGCTTGAGGCGCTGCGGGCGGCCGGTGAAGGGCGGGACATCCTCAGCCTTTTCGATGGGGCCGACCGGGCGCAGGATTTCGCGGTCGAGACGGAGCACATGCGTCTCGACTATGCCAAGACGCAGATCGACGCTGATATCCGTGCGGCCCTGATCGCGCTTTTCGAGGCCGCGGATGTACCTGCGAAGCGCGCCGCGATGTTCCGGGGTGACCGCATCAACAGCACTGAAGACCGTTCAGTCATGCATTGGGCCCTACGCAACCTCGAGGGCGGGCCTGTCAAGGTCGAGGGCACGGATGTGATGCCGGAGGTGCTTGAGACCCTGCAGCGCATGCGCATTTTCGCCGATGAGATCAGAACTTCGGACATCACAGATGTGGTGAACATCGGTATAGGCGGTTCGGACCTGGGCCCCGCCATGGCAACGGCGGCCCTGGCCCCCTACCACGACGGGCCACGCTGCCACTTCGTCTCCAACGTCGATGGGGCGCACATCGCCGACACCTTGCGCGGGCTTGACGCTCGCAAGACGCTGGTGATCGTCGCCTCCAAGACTTTTACCACGATCGAGACCATGACCAACGCCCGCACCGCGCGGGCCTGGATGGCGGACCACGGTGGTGATCCTTCCCGGCAATTCGCGGCCCTCAGCTCCGCCCTCGACAAGACCGCCGCCTTCGGCATCGATCCCGCCCGCGTTTTCGGGTTTGAGGATTGGGTCGGCGGGCGCTACTCCCTCTGGGGGCCCATCGGTCTATCCCTGATGATTGCCATCGGTCCCAAGGGCTTTGATGCCTTCCTGCGGGGTGCGCAGGCGATGGATCTTCATTTCCGTGCGGCCGACCCGCAGGAAAACCTGCCTGTCATGCTGGCACTCACCGGCATCTGGCACAATCAGGTCAGCGGACACGCTACCCGCGCGGTGCTACCATATGACCAGCGGCTCTTGCTCCTGCCCAGCTACCTGCAGCAGCTCGAGATGGAATCGAACGGTAAGCGCGTCACGCTCCAGGGTGAGACCCTGGAGCAGCACAGCGGCCCCATTGTCTGGGGGGCGGCGGGCACCAACGGACAGCATGCCTTCTACCAGCTCATTCACCAAGGGACACGGATCGTCCCTTGCGAATTCATGGTGGCCGCCAACGGTCACGAGCCGGAACTGGCTCACCACCACCACCTGCTGATCGCCAACTGCCTGGCCCAGTCCGAGGCGCTGATGCGGGGCCGTTCCCTGGAGGAGGCGCGGCGACTGATGGCCGAAAAGGGCCTGAACGGCGAAGAGCTCGAAGTCCAGGCCCGCCACCGCGTCTTTCCCGGTAACCGCCCCTCAACCACGCTGACCTATGCCCGGCTTGATCCTTTCGCCCTGGGCCAGATCATCGCGCTTTACGAACATAGGGTCTTTGTCGAAGGGGCGATCCTCGGCATCAACAGCTTCGACCAATGGGGGGTGGAACTGGGCAAGGAACTGGCTACTTCGCTCCAGCCGGTGATCGAAGGGGCGCGCCCGGCGACCGACAAGGACCCCTCAACTGCAGCACTTGTGGATCACCTTCTCAAACATCGCGACTGAGGCCCTACTCATCTTGCAAATAAACCTCTCGGGGAAGTCTTAGGGGGCAGACAGCCCCCTCATCCGCAAAATAGGATCGTGCCCGGGCTTGCCCGCTCCTTCAGGTCAGCGCACTCAGGGTTTCAGATCGTAGGTCACCCATTGGGTGCGTGTGGCCAACCGGTCATAAAGCCCCCGCGCCCGGTAATTGTTATCTGCGGTGATCCAGCGCACCGTCAGCCAGCCGCGCGCCCGGGCCACTTCCGCCACGGCTTCGATCATCGCCCGGGCCGCGCCAGAGCCCCGGGCGGCGGGTTCGACAAAAAGATCGTCGAGAAAGCCATTCGTCGCGGCGCGCAGGGGGCTTGCGAAGGGGCGGTAATGCGTAAGACCGATCAGCCGCCCTTCCGTATCCTCGGCCACCAGCCCTTCGACCTCATGGGTCTCGTCCAAGAGCCAGCCAAAAACGCGGTCGCGCATCTCCGGACTCTGATCAACCCGGTAGAAGGCGGCATAGCCTGCATAAAGCCGGTCCCAGCCCTCGCGGTCTTCGGCGGTGATTGGACGGACGGTGACGGTCATGGCGGGCTCCCTTGCAAGACTGGGTGCACTTACGCACCGCTCCTGTCGCTGGGTCAAGGCCCCGCATCGGCTTGCAACTGACCGGGCCTTTGTCCAATCTGCGTCGAAATCAGATACCTGAGGAGAAACCGATGCTTGGCCAGATGATGAACAAACCCCTGCTGATCTCAAGCCTGATCGAGCATGCGGAAAGGTACCACTCAGGCGGAGAGATCTATTCCGTTAACACCGGTGGCGGGGTGGAAGAGACCACCTGGGGTGCCGTGGCTGCGAACGCCCGGCGTCTGGCCTCCGCCCTCACCAAGCTGGGGCTGGAGCCCCAGGCGCGCTGCGGCACCATCGCCTGGAACAACCGTCGGCACCTTGAAATCTACTTCGGCACCTCGGGGGGCGGTTTCGTCTGTCACACGATCAACCCGCGCCTCTTCCCCGAACAGCTGGTCTATATCCTCAACCATGCAGAAGATAAGGTGCTTTTCATCGACCGCACCTTTGTCCCCCTTGTCGCCGCCGTGCGCGACAAGCTGGAGCATCTGGAGCATATCATCCTCATGGAGGGGGCAGATGCGGAGGCCGCGAAGACCCTACCCGGGTTGATCTTCTACGATGATTTCATCGCGGGCGGTGACGCCGGTTTCGACTGGCCGGACATGGATGAATATACCGCCTCAAGTCTTTGCTATACCTCCGGAACGACGGGCAATCCCAAGGGTGTGCTCTATTCCCACCGCTCCACCGTGCTGCACTCCTTCGGGATCAACTTGACGGATTCGGTGGGCATTTCCGCCTCCGAGGTCGTCCTGCCGGTAGTGCCGATGTTCCACGTCAATGCCTGGGGCGCGCCCTATGCCTGTGCCATGACGGGCGCGCGGCTGGTCATGCCGGGGCCGGGGCTCGATGGCCCCTCGCTGGTGGGGCTGATCGACACCTACAAGGTGACCCTTGCCATGGGCGTACCAACCATCTGGCTGGGCCTGCTGGGCGAGGCCAAGAAGGCGGGCAGCAAGCTGGAAAGCCTCAAGCGCACGGTGGTGGGCGGTTCAGCCTGTCCCCCCTCCATGATCACCGCCTTCCGCGAGGAATATGGCGTCGACACGATCCACGCCTGGGGCATGACCGAGATGAGCCCCGTGGGATCGGTCAACCAACCCCTGGCCAAGCACGCCGTTTTGCCCGAAGCGGAACAGCACCGCCTGCGCGAGAACCAGGGCCGCCCGGTCTTCGGGGTAGAGCTGGAAATTCTGGATGACGATGGTAACCCGCTGCCCCACGATGGGAAGGCCCAGGGCGATCTGGTGACACGCGGGCACTGGATCCTTGACAGCTATTTCAGGAAGACCCGCGAAGAGACCCTGCGCGATGGCTGGTTTGACACAGGCGACGTGGCCACCATGGACCCCGACGGCTACATCACGATCAAGGACCGCTCCAAGGACATCATCAAGTCGGGGGGCGAATGGATCAGCTCGGTCGAGCTGGAGAACATCGCCATCGCGCACCCAAAACTGGCCGATGCGGCGGTCATCGGCGCACGCCACGAGAAATGGGACGAGCGCCCCGTTCTGGTGGCTGTGAAGGCCGAAGGCGAGGACCCGACCGAAGCCGAGGTGCTGGCGATCTACGAAGGCAAGATCGCCAAGTGGCAACTGCCGGACCGCGTGGTCTTTACCGACGCGCTGCCGCGCAACGCCACCGGCAAGGTGCTCAAGCGCAACCTGCGGGACGAATTCGGCGAGATCCTGATAGGCTAAGCGCCTTTCCCCTCAGGCGGGGTAGGCGACATTGCACTGGGCCACCCCGGCCTGGGCCCGCCGCTCCAGCGCGGGCAGTTGCCGTTGCAGCGCGCGGATCTTCTTGCGCTCCTCTGCCACGTTGATGGCCACGGGGGTACTTATAGTCCGGTAGTAGGTACGCGGGCAGGGGTAAGGGATCAGCCCGCGATGCTGCCGATGACGGCGGTAGCAGGTGTCATAGACCGTATAGGGCACCCTTTGCCGGAAAACCGCGTAGCCGCGCGCGACATTGTCCCGCGCCTCGGCCAGCGCAATTCGGGTCGCGCGCAGTTCGGCCGTCGC
>JABDKA010000084.1 GCA_013002405.1 Sulfitobacter sp.
ATCAAGCTGGAAAACGCCATCGCCAATGAAACCGACGCGGCCAAGCGCACCAAGCTTGAGACCGAACTGGCGGCGGCCAACACCCGCTACAACGCGCTGGTGCAGGAAGAGCAGGTCAAGCTGGCCATGTCACAAACGCTGGAGCGTTACATCGAGAAGGGCAAGACCTGGATCGATTCACTGCAGAACCAGGCGGCGACACAGATGGTTCTGATCAACAAGCTCCAGACAGACACCAAGCAGCGCGTCGTGCTCTACGATGCGCTCACCAAATCGCTCAAGACCGCGCAGCAGCAGGATGTGGCGCACCGGATCAATGAGATCGGCGTGAAGACCGATCAGGAGGCACAGTCGGCCATGGCGGGCATCGGGGCTGCCACCAACCAGCGCATGGCCGAGATGATGGAAAAGCACGAGGATCACATGGTCTTTGCCCGCGAGGTGCTGGAGGCCAAGGCCAAGGCGGACGAACGCTTTGCCCGGCGGTTTGCCAAGATCGTGGAGAAGCATGACGCGAATGCGTATGGTAGCTGATCCGGCATGGAGATCGTGCGTCGCTTCATAAGAGAAGACCTCATCGAGCTGACATGCATGATGGCGGGATTGATGATCGGGAACCATGTCGCGCAACGGTTCAGCGACCGGATGGACAGCAGCGAAATCGGTTTCTTGTTGGGGTTGCTGGGCGCCGCAGCAGGTCTGCTTCTGGGCAAATGGCTTCAGTACCGCTTGCGCCGGTGGCGTGGATTGCACAATGACCAACCAGACTGATCCTTTCAAGGACCATGTCGGGCTGACCGATACGTTTGCCAGCCGACGCTATTTCGCCAAATTCGAAGGCATCATGCAGCACATGCTGCGGGTGGCAGGCGTGATGGAGGCCGAAGGACGCTTGACCCGTGAGGAGACAGCGATCCTGACCCGCTACGCGGTCAAGCTGACCGATACCTTCCGCGCGCTGGGCCACAAGTATTTGCTGGTAGGGCGTGAAACGGGCCGTTTTTTCGGGTCCCTTATGATCGACGCGCGCGACAGCGGCTTCCCGGTGGCAACTGAGCTGATGACCATGGCCAACGATGCCCAGCAGGCCGAAAACCATCTGGCGGGCATGCCGGAGGTTGAGCGGCTCAAGGATGAGATGATCGAAACCATCCTTGGTCGTCGGGAAATCCCGACCAAACTGCAATTCGCCCTGTCCCAGCGGCTTTATTACGAAGAGCTTTTGCGCGGGGATCTGTTCTGGGTGCAGAACGATCCGCAGGCCCAGTGGACCGGAAATATCCGCGAAGGTCGGCGCACCTTCCGGCTGCACTGGGCGCGCTATGATAGCCAGGTGAACCTGCCGGTGATTTACCTGATGGATCTGGAGGACAGCGGACAGATTGGTCTGCCCAAGGATGAACGCCGCTGGCCCGAGGTGCAGGCGCATCTTTCGGCCCAGGCGCTGGGCGGTCTGAAGCTGCTGACCATCGCCAAGGGTTTTGACGAAGATTTCGACGATCTTCATCCCAAGCGGCTGCGGCGGTTTCATCTGGGTCCGATGTACAGCCACGCCTTCACCCAGCAGGCAGGCCCCCTGAGGGACGTTCTGGCCGAGGCCAATGCACCAGCCGGTCAGGACTGGGCGCTGGTCTGGACGGAGGAGGATCTGCTTTCCGACCGGGTGGTGGAGGAAAAGGCGGGCTGGTTTTCGACCGTCGAGCGGGAGATCTTCGCGCTTGATCCCTTCGGCCCCAAGGGTGCCGATCTGGGGGCCACGCGGGAAGAACGCAGCATCATCCTGCCGCAGCGCCCCTACCAGGTCCTGGAGGAAAAGCAGCCGCCGGGCTTTTCAACGGTGCGCAAGTTCGTGGTCAGTCCCAGCGGGCGCGTGTTGCAATATTAGATTTCTTGCCTCCGGCAGGAGTATTTTGAGTGATAAAGAGAAGGGTTCCGATATGAGCCAGACAGCCGATGCGATGGAATTGCGGGAGGAGGAGATTGCCCGCCACATGCCCATGGCGCAGAGCCTTTTGGAAGGGTTCGACCATGCCCCGCGCATTGGCAAGGGGGCGAGTGCCGCGTCGGAGGAACGCTCAGCGGGGCTGGGGACAAGGCGGCGGTTTCGCAGCACAACGCCGGGCCTGACAACACGCCGGACCACGCCCACGGGGGCGGTGCAGCTCTTGGCGACGATTGAGTCGTCGGACGGCGGTGATGTGCTTGTCTCACCCCAGCAGGCGACCGTCATGCAGGCCCTGCGCCGCGCCATCGCGCTGGCCCTGACGGTGGCGGAGAACTTCGCCGATGTTTCGGGGCTGGGCGATCTGAAGCGGGCCAATCTGGAAGGGGCGCTTCCCGCTGCGCGAAAGACGGAATTCACCGAACTGTTGGCGGCGGAGGCGCTGGTGACGCTGCATGTTTTCGGCAATGCGACCGCCTATCTATTGTCCGCACACCTGCCGGAGGTGACGGTTGAAGTGGGCGAAGTCGAGGAAGTGCTCACCGACAACGGTCAGACTGCACTGCACGGTGCCCTTTGGGAGCTGGACCAGGATATCGCCGCCCATGCAACCGACGACGCCCGGCTGGTGGCCACGGTAAGCGCCTTTGCCGAAGCATTGATGGAAAAGGCCGCCCTGCGCGCCCAGACCGCCCCGCGCCTTGCGGCCTTTGAGGCGGCAAGCTGGCGGGTGGAGGCGGATGATTTCACCGTTTCCGGTTTCTCGCCTGCCTCCAAGGCCAAGAGCACCACGCTCACCATGACCTTCAAAAAACCGAACGAGGTGGTGGGCAACCATATTGCCAAGTACCAGGCGATGAAGCTCTCGAAGATGCTCATGGCCTATGATTTTGACCGGCGGCTCAACCCCTTTGCGGAACTGGGCGGTTTCATCTTCACCTTCATGGGGGATGGCAAGCCCGGGACGGGGAAGACAACGCTGATCCAGATGATGGCCGGGCTGATCAATGAATACTGCCACAACGCGGGCTATCCGTTCCGGTATCAGAACCTGAGCACCGATAATATCGACAGCTACCAGGGCAAGTCGGGACAGAACGCCAAGACCTTTATCAACAACATCATTGACCCGTCGGTGATCGGCTTCGGCACCATTGACGATATCGACCAGCTGGCGGGAAAGCGGGGGGATCGGCAGTCCTCAGCCGGCCAGCTGGAGATTACCGCGGTGCTGATGGAGTCCTTTGCCGGGGCCAACACGGTGGTGCGCGGCAACTGTACCTTTGGCATGTTTTCCAACTACCCCGAGAATGTAGACGATGCCCTGCGGCAGCGGGCCGGCGCGCGGTTCCTTGTCGATGGGCCGCAGACGCGGGAGGATTACGTTGATATCCTCTACCTGCTGATGGGCAAGAACCACGATATTCCGCTTGGGGATCACAACGTCTTTGAGGCGCAGGAGATCAAACGGGCGGTGGCGGCCTCGTTTGAATCGCACTCCCGCCCCCATGAGAAGGGTTTGCTGCAGGTCTTTCAGGCGGTGCGGGAGCGGATCGGGGAACTGGATACGATCAACAAGCTGGGCACCTACCTGAAGGGGATCCAGGAGGCGGATGACCGTTTCACCGGCCGCGCGATCAAGAACATCACCGACGCGGTCAAGGTCCGGGCAATGGATTTCGAACTGCCGGATGAATGGATGGAGGAGCCGGATCTGTTCCTTTTCAAGGATTACGAGACCAAGAAAGGGATGATCGCAGAGATGCGGGTGCCCATCACGGTGGAGATGCTGGTGCAGGAGATCAACCGCTACGCGGATAGCGAGTTCCGCTATGCGGACAAGTCGGACGAGGTGGCGATTGAGAACGCCGTGCGCGAGATGGGGCGGATGGAAGAGGCGAAGAAGCGGTATTTGGGGGGACCTGTATGACAAGCGGCCAGATTGTCTTCTTAGGTTTCGTACTGACGGCATTATTCGTGATATTTTGCGCGGTGATTGGAGTGATGGATAACTGCGAAACAATCGGTGATGTGGAAGACTGCCGTTCAAACTTTGGTAGGTTCCTGCTCTCACCACCGAATGAGAAAGGCGATACTTTGGCAGGCATTGCAGGCTCTCTCGCCTTTCTTTGGATCATCATCACAGTTCTCCTTCAGGGGAAAGAGTTGGCACTTCAGAGAGAAGAAATAGAAAAAATGCGCCTAACTCAGGAAAAACAGACTGGCCTCCTGTTGAAGCAATCGTCTCAAATGGATCAATACAGAGTTGATGAAAAAATCGAAAAACTTGTCTCGCATCTAAATGACACTCTGCCGCTTATGAAATTTGCTCATTGGGAAATTGGAAAAGACAAAGAGGATGCAAAAAGGGTCGCATTTGTTGGGAACGGCTGGGATGTTCCAAAAGACCATACTACCGTAGTATGGTTCAGAAATGCGATCAATAATGCAACCAGAGCGGTTCTTGCTGGTTGCAATGAGGAAGTTCGAGTGCTCTCGCCTCGCCTCCCTCCGTCATGGAAGGAAGCGCAGAAGACGGCAGCCGAAATTGCATCACTATTCGAGGAAGCCTCTCCCAAACAACAAACGTGGTTGGACAAGAC
>JABDKA010000098.1 GCA_013002405.1 Sulfitobacter sp.
CTTGCGTGGGGGGCGCAGATGAACATGTTCTGGGCGATGCGTTCCACGATGCGCACGTGATCCTCCGGCACGACCATCCAGCCGACGCGCCAGCCGGTCATGGAGAAATACTTGGAAAAAGAGTTGATCACATAGACCTCATCGGTCAGCTCAAGTGCTGTCACGGCCTTCTTTTCGTATTCGATCCCGTGGTAGATCTCGTCCGAGATGAAGGACATCTCTTGCGCCGCACAGGCCTCAACCAGATCGCTCATCGCCGAACGGTCCAGCATCGTTCCCGTAGGATTGGCGGGTGAGGCCACCAGAAGCCCGGCCAGAGCCTCTTGCGCGAAATCCGCGCGCACCGGCTGATAGCGGTTCTGCGGTTGCGTCAGCAAATCGACAGGGCGCAAATCAAGCGCCTTGAGGATCTGGCGATAGCTGGGATAGCCCGGCGCCCCGATGCCAACACGGTCGCCAGTGTCAAAAAGCGCGGTGAAGGCCAGAATGAATCCGCCCGAGGAGCCGGAGGTGATCACCACCCGGCGCGGATCAAGGTCGACCCCATACCAGTCCCCGTACATCCGCGCGATCCGCGCCCGCAGCGCGGGCAGACCCAAAGCCACGGTGTAGCCCAGAGCACCCTCATCCATCGCACGGCTCAGTGCCTGGGTCGCCCCTTTGGGCGCGCCGGTGCCGGGCTGGCCCACCTCCATATGGATGATGTGGCGGCCTTCCGCCTCTGCGGCGGCGGCGGCCTCCATGACATCCATCACGATGAAGGGATCAACGACGGATCGGGTTGAACTTCGCATCAGCTTGCTCCTATGTTGCGCGTGTTTTCAACGGGTGCGGCGGACAACGTCAACCCACCTCTTTTTCGAAAGGCCTCACCCGATGTTTTACCGCCTGACCGCCGCCCTTATTGCGCTGGTGCTTGCCCTGCCTGCCGCAGCCATGGACCTCAAGGAACTGTCAGACGAGGAACGCGCGCTTTTCCGGGCCGAGGTGCGGGCCTACCTGTTGGAAAACCCCGAGGTGATCATGGAGGCCATCGACCGCCTGCAGGCGCGTGAAGCGGAACAGCAGGCGCAAGCGGATCTGTCATTGGTGGCTGACAATGCCGAGGCGATCTTTGACGACGGATTTTCCTGGGTTGGCGGGAACCCTGACGGGGATATCACCCTGGTGGAGTTTCTTGATTACAAATGCGGCTACTGCAAGCGGGCCCACAGTGAGGTGGCCAAGCTTCTGGAAACGGACGGTAATATTCGTTGGATCGTGAAGGAATTCCCGATCCTGGGCGATCAGTCGGTGCTGGCCTCCCGCTTTGCCATCGCCGTGCGGCAGATCAGCGGCGGCGAAAGCTATGCCGCGATCCATGACGCGCTGATGTCCTACAACGGTGAGATTGCCCTGCCCGCGCTGCGCCGCCTTGCTTCCACCTACGGGCTTGATGCTGACGCGATTGAGGCGCGAATGAACAGCGATGAGGTGACCCGCGAGATAGCCGAGACCCGCGCACTTGCCCAGAAGCTGCACATCACCGGTACGCCAACCTTCGTGATGGAGGATGAGTTGCTGCGGGGCTATCTGCCAGCGGACCAGATGGAAGTGATTGCGGCCCAGAAGCGGGGCTGACAGGGCCCAAGCGCAATCCCCGCCCTGATCCGGGACCTCTTTATTCGTCGGCCCTGAAGCCCCAGGTCTAAGGCTGTACCTACTCCGCCGCCGCCTGAGTGTTTTCCGCTTCTATCGCGGCTGCCTTCTTCTCCACCTGTTCTACGATGTGGTCGATCATGCTGGCGTTGTCCTGCTTGTGGCTCTGCTTTCCCGCAAGATAGACCATGCCTGAGCCCGCGCCGCCGCCGGTGAAACCGACGTCCGTCATCAGGGCCTCGCCCGGACCATTCACCACGCAGCCGATGATCGACAGGCTCATCGGCGTCTTGATGTGCTCCAGCCGCTTTTCCAGCGCTTCCACCGTCTTGATCACGTCAAATCCCTGCCGCGCGCAGGAGGGACAGGAGATGATGTTCACGCCGCGGTGACGCAGGCCCAGGGATTTCAGGATTTCGTATCCCACCTTCACCTCTTCAACCGGGTCCGCCGACAGGGACACGCGGATCGTGTCACCGATCCCCATCCACAGGAGGTTTCCCAGCCCGATGGCCGACTTGATCGTGCCCGAGACAAGCCCGCCGGCCTCGGTGATGCCAAGGTGAATGGGCGCATCCGTCGCCTCGGCCAACTGCTGGTAGGCGGCCGCCGCCATGAAGACGTCGGAGGCTTTGCAACTGATCTTGAACTCGTGAAAATCGTTGTCCTGCAGGATTTTGATGTGGTCGAGCCCGCTTTCCACCATGGCATCCGGGCAGGGCTCGCCGTACTTTTCCAGCAGATGCTTTTCAAGGCTACCGGCATTTACCCCGATCCGGATGGAGCAATTGTGGTCCCGCGCCGCCCTGATCACTTCCTTGACCCGTTTTTCATCCCCGATGTTACCGGGGTTGATCCGCAGGCAGGCCGCACCGGCCTCGGCCGCCTCTATCCCGCGTTTGTAGTGGAAATGAATGTCAGCCACGATGGGCACGGTCACTTCCGGGACGATCTCTTTGAGGGCGCGCGACGAAGCCTCATCCGGGACCGAAACCCGAACGATATCCACTCCTGCGTCAGTTGCGGCCTGGATCTGTTCGATGGTCGCCTTGACGTCCGTCGTCAGCGTGTTCGTCATCGTCTGGACGGAAATCGGCGCATCTCCGCCCACCGGTACGTTGCCCACCATGATCTGGCGGGATGTGCGGCGGTAGATGTTGCGCCAGGGACGGACGTGGTTGAGGGACATGTATCGCTCTTTAGGCTTGGGGTTTCACCCTCTACCTAGGTCAGCACTGGCGCAACCGCAATGGCGGGCCTATTCGGTTTTGCAGGGGATCGCGGCCAGGACGGCCGGGTCGATGTCGCTTTCAGAAAGATCGGCGAACATCCGGTTCAGCGTGCGGTCTTCGTTTGGATCGACGGGCTGGTAAAGCTCGGCCAGTGCCTCGTTGTTCAGCGGCAGGTTGGAAGTGATGCTGCCGCGCGCGCCCGCGGGGCCAAAGCACCCGTCCGCCATCGCAAAATAAAGCGCGCCGGATTCGCCGGTGCGTAGCGTTGGCGGTTCTTCGGTCACGGGCACATCATAGGTTTCGCCCTTGGTCATGACCTTTTCGAAGATCGTCGTGCCATCTGCGGCCCGGACGCGGACCCAGCTGTCATAGGCGGCAATGATGCGCACGCCTTCTATGGCGGGCTCTACGACCTGTGGACGGTTGGGGGACTGGGTCTCGACGCCCTGGTCCGATAGGATCGCGGTAATCAGTGTTTCGGAGGGGTTGGGTACCTCGATCTGGCTTTCCGCGAAGGCGCCGATGGTGCGCGGATCAATCGTCGCGATGGGCGCATCGCGGGGCACAAGCACGGGCACATCCAGCGCCTGAGGCCGGTACAG
The DNA here is from genome assembly GCA_013002405.1 of Sulfitobacter sp. Classification (GTDB taxonomy): domain Bacteria; phylum Pseudomonadota; class Alphaproteobacteria; order Rhodobacterales; family Rhodobacteraceae; genus Sulfitobacter. The sequence goes on from JABDKA010000098.1 coordinate 3,473, forward strand.
CCGGTCCAGCGCCTCGACGCGGGGGGCTTTGAAATTGGCGGGCGTCGCAGTAGCGCCGGAGAGTTCCGGCGTCGCCACCAGCGCCCCGTCCAGCGGATCGAGATCCGACAGCACGACCGGTGTCTGGTCGACCGGGGCCACCTGGACCCGCTGCACTTCCTTCAAAACCGTCCAGCCGCCAAATCCGATGGCACCGATCAGCCCAACCAGCACCAGCACTGAGCCGATGGCGCTGGGTTCAATCCGGCTGATCAGGCTTTCGCCCGCCGGGGTAAAGGGCAAGGCGGGGCGTGAAAAGGGGTCGTTCTCGGGCTGGCGCGCCTTGCGCTCTTCAAAGCTGGGCTTCTTGATGACCGATGCCTCGGCGGACATGCCATGGGCGACAGCAAAGCCCGATTCCGCACAGAAGGTCGCAAATGCCTTGTCAGGGTCCATGCCCAGATAGCGCGCGTAAGACCGCACATAACCGGCAATGAAACCGGGGGTGTCGAATGCTTCGGGATCAGCGTTTTCGATGGCGGCGATGTAGGAAGCCTTGATGCGCAGTTCACGTTGCACGTCGAGAAGGGATTTGCCCATCGTCGCGCGTTCACCGCGCATGACATCGCCCAGCCGAAGCTCAAAAGAGTCAAAACCCTTTGGCTCCTCGTGCTCGTCCGCAATGTCCCTAGAGGACCAGCGCCCAATCATAGTACCGTCCCGTTTCCCGCCTGCAACTATTATTCAAATCAGAGAAGTCGATTCGAAATTAGCCTTTTGTTGCGATAACCTTAACACAACACAATGTGAAACACGAAACTTTGGCTTTTATCCGGCCGCCTCGGCACGATTCAGCGCACAATGTGACCACAGTTCGTCCATCGCCGCGACGAGGGCGTCCATCTCTTTGGGACCGTGCACTGGTGAGGGCGTAAAGCGCAGCCGTTCGGTGCCCCGTGGGACCGTCGGGAAGTTGATCGGCTGGACGTAAATGCCGTGCTCTTCCAGCAGCATGTCCGACAGGATCTTTGTGTGTACAGGGTTGCCAACGATCACTGGGACGATGTGGCTGCCATGGTCGATGATGGGCAGACCCAGCCCCTTGAGCCGCAGTTTGAGCGCCTTGGCCTGCTGCTGGTGCTTTTCGCGCAGAAGCGGTGTGCGCTTGAGGTGGGCCACCGACGCCGCTGCACCGGCTGCCACCGCCGGCGGCAGGGACGTGGTAAAGATGAAGCCCGGCGCGTAAGAGCGGATGGCGTCACACATTTTTGCGCTGGCCGCGATATAGCCGCCCATCACGCCGTAGGCCTTCGCAAGGGTGCCGTTGATGATGTCGAGGCGGTGCATCAGCCGGTCACGCTCTGCCACCCCTGCCCCGCGCGCACCGTACATGCCAACCGCGTGCACCTCATCAATGTAGGTCAGCGCGTTGAATTCATCGGCAAGATCGCAAATCGCCTCGATCGGGCCGAAGTCACCGTCCATCGAGTAGATCGACTCGAAGGCGATCAGCTTGGGCGCGTCGGGGTCATCGGCTTCCAAGAGCTCGCGCAGATGTTCCACGTCATTGTGCCGGAAGATCCGCTTGGCCCCGCCATTGCGGCGCACGCCTTCGATCATGGAGGCGTGATTCAATGCGTCGGAATATATGATCAGACCGGGAAAGAGCTTGGGAAGGGTCGACAGTGTCGCGTCATTGGCGATGTAGGCGGAGGTAAAGAGCAGCGCCGCTTCTTTGCCGTGAAGATCGGCCAGTTCGGCCTCAAGCCGCTTGTGATATACAGTTGTGCCAGAGATATTCCGTGTCCCGCCGGAGCCCGCCCCGGTTGCGCGCAGCGCCTCTTCCATGGCCTCAAGCACCAGGGGGTGCTGTCCCATGCCCAGATAGTCATTGCCGCACCAGACGGTGATGTTCTTCTCGGTCCCGTCAGGGCGGGTCCAGACCGCGTGGGGGAACTGCCCCTGGCGACGCTCGATATCGATGAAGGTGCGGTAACGCCCTTCCTCGTGCAGACGCGCAATCGCCTCGTCGAGCTTGTTCCCGTAGTCCATGGGCTTCTCCGTTCTTCGGCAGCGGTCGGTGGCAGATCACACCGTTCTTTCTCTTAACGTTCGATATAGAATTATTCTAGGTGCTTCAATGTTTTCGGAACGCGCCACTTGTCGCACTCGTTGGGCCATTCCCGTCAATTCAAAGCAATTGCCCCAGCCGCCCGTTTTTCGTTGCAGCGCATGGCTTTATCGGCGACACGGGTGGGCATGACCAAGGCCCCTTCCCTGCCCGAATTCATCGTTCTGATCGCTCTCATGATTTCTCTTGTGGCGATGACCACGGACGTGATGCTGCCCGCTTTGGGAGCCATCCCGCAGGAGCTGGGCAGCGAAAACAGGGACAGCGGCCATCTTGTCGTCTCCGTCCTCTTTGCGGGCTTTGCGGTGGGGCAGTTGGTGGCAGGCCCACTGTCAGACAGTTTCGGACGCCGCAGGGTGATCCACTGGGGCTATGTCCTGTTCATCCTTGGCACAATGGCCTGCATCTTCTCCACCACCTACCCGATGTTGCTGGTTGGCCGGGTGCTTCAGGGGCTTGCCATGGCGGCCCCCCGCATCGTTGCAGTGGCCATCGTGCGCGACGGATATGCGGGGCGTGGCATGGCCAAGATCATGTCCTTCGTTATGGCCGTCTTCATTATCGTGCCGGCAATCGCACCCAGCATCGGGCAGGTTCTGATCAACCTCTCCGGCTGGCGCGCAACCTTCGTGCTGCTTCTCGGCATGGCCGCCGCAACCTGGATCTGGTTTGGCCTGCGCCAGCCCGAAACCCTGAAGCCCGAGCATAGGCGCCCCCTGTCAGTGCGTAACATCCTGAGCGGGATCGGGATCATCCTGCGGACCCGCGCGTCGCTTGGCTTCACTCTGTGCGCGGGGGCAATTTTTGGCCCCTTTCTTGCCTATCTCAGCATCGCGCAGCGGGTCTATCAAGATATCTACGGCACGGGTGAGGCTTTTGCGCTGTGGTTCGGTGCGGGGGCGCTCGCAATCGGCGCGGCATCGATCGTCAATTCGCGCCTGGTAGAGCGGCTCGGCATGCGATTTCTCTCTACCCTCGCGCTGATCTGGGTGATTGCCGTCTGCACTGTCTTTCTGGGCATTGTCGCCTATGCGCAGGGCACCCCAGCCTTTGCGGCCTTCATCCCCTGGCTCATCGCAACACTCTTTCCCATGGGCCTGCTGTTCGGCAATCTCAACGCCCTCGCAATGGAGCCTTTGGGCGAAATGGCCGGTCTGGGGGCTGCGGTGGTCGGTGCTCTCTCTACGGTGGTTGCACTGCCACTGGGGCTGCTTATCTCAGTCAGCCTGGACCGAACCATCACACCCCTGGTGCTGGGCTTCGGCCTGGCCGCCCTCACGGCCCTTGTCATCAGTCGCTGGGCAGGCGCGGAAGAGGTGTGAGCCGCTCTGGACACCGGGCGGGGGGCTGATACGGTCACGCCAAATCCAACCACCAACGGAGCCCCGCGATGTCCCTTGACGCTGTCCTTGCCCGGATCGACGACGATCTGCCAAATGCAACGGAGCGCCTGCTTGACCTGTTGCGCATCCCCTCGATCTCCACCGATCCGGCCTACAAGGCGGATTGCGACCGGGCCGCCGATCACATGGTCGCGGACCTGAAATCCATGGGCATCGACGCCTCCAAGCGGCCCACGCCAGGGCATCCGATGGTCGTGGGGCACGCGGGCGAAGGCGGGCCGCACCTGCTTTTCTACGGCCACTACGACGTGCAACCGGTTGATCCGCTGGAACTATGGCATCGGGATCCATTTGATCCCGAAGTCCAGGAGACGGACAAGGGCCAGGTCATCCGCGCCCGCGGTGCGGCGGACGACAAGGGCCAACTGATGACCTTTGTTGAAGCCCTGCGGGCCTGGAAAGAGGTCAAGGGCGATTGGCCCTGCCGCATCACGATCTTCCTGGAAGGCGAAGAGGAATCGGGCTCCCCTTCCCTTGTTCCTTTCATGGAGGAAAATGCCGCAGAACTGAAAACCGACGTGGCCATGATCTGTGACACGGGCCTCTTCGAAAGCCGGACCCCCGCCATCACGACCATGCTGCGCGGCCTGCTAGGCGAAGAGATCAAGATCTTAGCCCCCTCGCTCGACCTTCATTCCGGCATGTACGGCGGCATCGCGATGAACCCCATCCGGGTCCTCAGCCGCATCATCGCCTCCCTACACGATGAGACGGGCCGCATCACTATCCCCGGTTTCTACGACGGCGTGCCGGAACTGCCCGAGGAGTTGGAGGCCCAGTGGCAAGGGCTCGCCTTTAACCATCAGAAGTTCCTGGAAGACGTGGGCCTCTCCGAGCCCGCGGGCGAGCAGGACCGCACACCGCTTGAGATGATCTGGTCCCGTCCCACCTGCGAGGTGAACGGAATCTGGGGCGGCTACACCGGGGCGGGGTTCAAGACCGTCCTCCCCTCAGAGGCGCATGCCAAGATCAGTTTCCGCCTGGTGGGCGATCAGGACCCGCTGGCCATCCGCGAAAGCTTTCGCAAGATGGTGGCGGACGCCCTGCCGCCCGATTGCGAGGTCGAATTCAGTGGACACGGGGCGAGCGGCGCCAATGCCGCCGACGTGTCTGATCCGATGTTCGAGGCGGCGCGGAAGGCACTTACGGAGGAATGGCAGATCCCGGCGGCCTACATCGGCTGCGGCGGGTCCATTCCGATTGCCGGGCATTTCCAGAACATCCTCGGGACCGAACCGATGCTGGTGGGCTTTGGCAAGGACGATGACGCGATCCATTCGCCGAACGAAAAGTACGACATGGAGAGCTTTCACAAGGGGATCCGATCCTGGGCGCGGATCCTGGATGCGGTTACGTAAGCGATAATGCAGTCCCTGACGTGACAGGGGACTGCGGTCAGCGCGCGCGGTCCGGCACCGCTTCGACCCGTCCGACCGTACGCATCTGCCCTTCGCGCAGGAAAACGAATATGCCCGAGCCGATCACGATCGCGGCCCCGATGAAGACCGTGTTCTCAGGCCATTCGCCAAAGATCGTCCAGCCCCAGAAGAGCGAGAAGATCAGCAGCACATACTCAAAAGGGGCCACCACCGACGCGCGGCTGAGCCGGTAGGCCTGTGACATCAGGTAGCCGACAATGCCGCTGAGCGCCCCAAGGCCCGCGATGGGCAGCAGATCCCCCCGCTCCGGCCAGACCCATTCGCGCAACAGGAACCGCAGGCTGTCCGATGTGCCCGCATCCACGTAGCGTCCATCTCCGGCGATGAAGTACATCAGGATGCTGACCACGATGAAGGCGAACTGCATGTGAATGGCCAGCGCCGAGGCGCGCGAAGTTTCCCCAAGCTTGCGGGTCAGAACAGACATGAGTGCATACCCTCCCGCAGCCAGCACCGGCAGAATCACGACCCAGCCCAGGCCCTGATCACCCTTGGCCAGCTGCGGAGCCATCATCAGCATCACGCCGCCGAAGCCGAGTCCGATGGCTGCGAAACGCCGGGCGCCCACGTGTTCCCCCAGGATCGGGATCGACAGCAGCGTGACAAAGAGCGGGGCCACGAAGTAAAGCGCATTCACCGTCGCCAGCGGCATGGCCACGATGGCGGCATAAATCGCGCTGTTGGCAAAAACAATCAGCAGCCCGCGCGTGATGTGCAGCAATGGCTTGCCCGTCCGCAACAGCTTCAGCCCCCCCTCCATCTGCAGAAGCGTGAAACTGACGAAGATTCCGATACCCGACCGCAGAAAGACCAGCTCGTGCAGCGGATAGTCGCCCGAAAGCGATTTGATCAGCATGTCATTGACAGAGATAAAGAACATCCCAGCGATCATGCAGGCAATGCCAAGCCGTGAAGGGGAGTTCGCGCTGGTCATCACCCTTCCTACACCCGGGATAGTTTGTTTGTTAAGTTGCATTTACAGGTCGGCAAAGAAAGGCAGCAGCATGACGATTATCCCGGGTTTTGAGGCAGGCACGGCGGAGGTGAACGGGGTGACGATTGCCTATGCCCAATGCGGCGCGGGCCCGCCTGTTATGCTGCTTCATGGCTTTCCCCAGACTCACGCCATGTGGCACGCGGTGGCGCCCGAACTGGCGCGGGATTTCACTGTGGTGGCGGCGGATCTCCGGGGTTACGGGGCCAGCGGGAAGCCGGACGGTGAAGGGGCCTACTCCTTCCGGAACATGGCCGAGGATCAGCGCGCGCTGATGGCCCATCTGGGGTTTGACGAATTTCATCTGGTAGGACACGACCGGGGCGCTCGGACGGCCCACCGGCTGGCGCTGGATGCGCCCGAGGCGGTACTGTCGTTGGTGGTGATGGATATCGTCCCGACGCATCTGTTGCTGGATCAACTTAACCGTCATGTCGCAAGGGCCTATTATCACTGGTTTTTCCTGGCTCAGCCCGAGCCCTTTCCAGAGACCATGATCGCCCACGATCCCGATACCTACTATGAAAGCTGCCTCTTGGGATGGGGGTCGGCACAGATCGAGGACTTTGACCCGGCGGCGCTGGCGGCCTACCGCGCCGCCTGGCGGCGGCCCGAGACGATCCGCGGGATGTGCGCCGACTACCGCGATGCCCTGAGCGCCGATTTCGCCGACGACAGTGCGGATCTGGACAAACGTGTCACCTGCCCCGCCCTCGTGCTTTATGGGGCGGACGGGGCCATGGCGCGGGCCTATGACGTGCCTGCCACCTGGGCGGATCGTCTGACCAATTACGATGGCGCGGGTGTCCCCGGCAGCCATTTTTTCATCGACCAGTCCCCGGTGGAAACCACACGTGTCCTGCAGCAATTCCTGAAAAAGCAGGGCTGACAAACGAAAAAGGGACCCCGTGATGGGGTCCCTTTTCGGGCAGCGGTGGCGCGGTTGACGGGGCTCGAACCCGCGACCCCCGGCGTGACAGGCCGGTACTCTAACCAACTGAGCTACAACCGCCCGCTGCACGGTCAGGCGTTCCCGCCCTTGCGTTGGGCTGTAATATGTCCGCCTTGCAGGACCGTCAAGACGCAAAGCAGGCTATTTTCCAGAAAACTTCGGTGCCTTATCGGCGCGGCGCCGGGATGAATTCAGCGTCATCTCCGGTGGGCAATTTGAACCGCCCATGGACCCAATCGCCCGCGCGCCAGGCCTCTTTCGCGGCATCGATCCGGTCCTTCGAGGAGGCTACGAAATTCCACCAGATGTGGCGCGGCCCATCCATCGTCGCGCCGCCCAAAAGCATGAGACGCGCGCCCTCGTCCCCTGCCCGCGCCGAAATACGATCTCCGGGCCGGAAGACCAGCATCACACCGGCGTCGAACTCCTGCCCGGCAACCGTGACGGAGCCCGAGACAACGTAAAGCCCCCGGTCCTCGTGATCGTCCGGCAAGGGGATGCTGGCCCCCGCTTCCAGCAGCGCATCGGCATAGAAGGTTTCCGAGAAGACTTTGACCGGTGCACGCTCTCCGTAGGCGGTGCCAAGGATCAGGCGGACCTGCTTCCCTTCGCCCTCCAGCAGCGGCAGGGTCTCTTTCGGCGCATGTTCAAAGGTGGCCAACTCATCCTCGTACTTCTTGGGCAGGGCTACCCAGGTCTGCAGACCGAAAAGGCTGTGCGGCTGTTTGGCATAATCGCCGTCCGCCCGCTCCGAATGGGTGATCCCATGCCCGGCCACCATCCAGTTCACCGCCCCCGGTTCGATCCACTGATCAGTGCCGAGGCTGTCACGGTGGTGAATCTTGCCCTTGTAAAGGTAGGTGACCGTGGCCAGCCCGATGTGCGGGTGGGGCCGCACGTCGATCCCCTTGCCTGTCAGGAACTCCGCCGGCCCCATCTGATCAAAAAAGATAAAGGGACCGACCATCTGCCGCGCGGGCGCGGGAAGCGCGCGCCGGACTTCAAATCCGCCCAGATCCCGGGCGCGGGGCACGATCACGGTCTCAATGGCATCAACCGCATCACCGGTTGGACAATCGGGGTCGAGGGCGGGGTTCCAGCTCATCACTGCGGCTCCTATCATCAGTGCCATGAAAGCTAGACAGCCTTTGCAGGGCAAACAAGACGGCAGCCTGCACAGGGTTGGTGCGTCCCCGCGCAAGGGGCTTTCGGGCCTTTGACAAAGGTCAAGGCGCGCTGCGGTTGCGTACTTATCGTGCAGCCTAGGTCAAAGCCGCGAGGGACCGCTCCATGACGCAAGACCCGCCGAGCATCCAGGTGGTCAAACAGATCGACCTGGGCAACCTTGACGCCAAGCCTGAGCTATTTGCGGATGACGTGGTCTGGCATTACCACAATCCGAACCTTCCCGATGTGACGGGTGATTATATCGGGCTGGAAGGCATCAAGGCGTTTTTCCGCAAAGTGGCAGCCTTGTCCAAAGGCACCTTTCGGGTCGACCCCCAGTCGATCATCCCGATTGGAAACGAACTGGTCTTTGTTCATGTCCGCGATATCCTGACGATAGACGGCAAGAAGATCGCCCTGGACGTCGTAGTCGTCTGGCGTATCGTCGACGGACAGGTCCGGGAGGTCTGGGATATCGTCCCGACGGAGGCGGAGGTGCTGACGTGAGCCAATCCTGAAAGCGGGAACCTTGGCCTTGGGCGCAAGCGGGATTTTGGTGGGTCGTGAGAGGCTCGAACTCCCGACATCTTCGGTGTAAACGAAGCGCTCTACCAACTGAGCTAACGACCCGCCTTGCCGTGTCATAGCCCAAGGGAATGGCGGGCTTCAAGCCACTTTTCTGGCTGGAATACCGGTTTTTCTTGGCATTCGACGGCCAGCCTTCAAAGTAGTCTAGTCAGCCCGGGAATCGAAAGGCAAGCGCCCATCTAAAACACAGAAACAAGGTGGTGGGTGATTAGAGATTTGAACTCCTGACATCTTCGATGTGAACGAAGCGCTCTACCACTGAGCTAATCACCCG
>JABDKA010000104.1 GCA_013002405.1 Sulfitobacter sp.
CTATAAAGGCACCCTGTCCCCAAACGTCAATCGGGGTTGCATCCTGTAACGCGGCGGCGTTATGCCCAAAAGGTCAATCAAAAAGGATATATCATGCGTCCCTCCGGCCGAGCCCTCGATGAAATGCGTCCCGTCTCCGTTGATCTGGGCTTTACCAAGCACGCCGAAGGGTCCGCGCTGATCAAGATGGGCGATACCCATGTGCTTTGCACCGCCACAATCGAGGACCGCGTGCCCCCCTTCATCAAGGGATCGGGCCTGGGCTGGGTGACGGCGGAATATGGCATGCTGCCCCGCGCCACCAACACCCGGATGCGGCGCGAGGCATCGGCGGGCAAGCAGGGCGGTCGCACGGTTGAAATTCAACGGCTCATTGGGCGGTCGCTGCGTGCCGGCGTGGACCGCTCTGCCCTGGGTGAGCGTCAGATCACGGTGGACTGTGACGTTCTTCAGGCCGACGGCGGCACGCGTTGCGCTTCGATCACCGGGGGCTGGATTGCTCTGCGGCTGGCTGTGAACAAGCTGATGAAAGCTGGCGATGTTGTCAGCGATCCGCTGATCGATCCCGTCGCCGCGATCAGCTGCGGCATCTATGCGGGACAGCCGGTGCTGGACCTGGACTACCCCGAGGATTCCGAGGCCGGTGTAGACGGTAATTTCATCATGACCGGCTCCCGGCAGTTGATCGAAGTGCAGATGAGTGCGGAGGGCGCCACCTATTCCCGCGATCAGATGAATAACCTGCTCGACCTCGCGGAAAAGGGTGTGAACGAACTGGTCGCGATCCAGAAAGAGGCGACCGCTTGATGCGCAAGTTCGACGGGGATCGCCTGCTGATCGCAACCCATAACGCGGGCAAGCTGGAAGAAATGCAGCAGCTTTTCGCGCCGCGGGGTATCACCGTCGTTGGCGCGGCCGAAATGGGTCTTTCCGAACCGGAGGAGACCGAGACAACCTTCGTCGGCAATGCCCGGATCAAGGCCCATGCAGCTGCCAAGGCCACCGGCCTGCCCGCTTTGTCAGACGATTCCGGGATTGAGGTTGAAGCGCTCGACAATGCCCCCGGGGTCTATACCGCTGACTGGGCGGAAACGCCCCTGGGCCGTGATTTTCTCATGGCCATGACCAAGACGCACAATCTGTTGGAAGAACGCGGCGCCGCCCATCCCCGCCGTGCACGATTCTGTGCCACTCTGGTCCTGGCCTGGCCTGACGGTCACGATGAAGTCTTTGCCGGTAGGGTCAAAGGCACGCTCGTCTGGCCCATTCGCGGCAAACTGGGACACGGCTATGACCCGATGTTCCAGCCTGACGGGTACAATCTGACTTTTGCCGAGATGGAATTCGCCCAGAAGAACGCCATCAGCCACCGCGCGGATGCGGTCGCCAAGCTTTTGAAGGGCTGTTTTGACTGAGGACTGGCGTCAGGGTGGCTTTGGCCTCTATATTCACTGGCCCTTCTGCGAGGCAAAGTGTCCCTACTGTGACTTCAATAGCCACGTCAGCCAACAGATCGACCAGCTGGCCTGGCGGGATGCCTATCTGGCTGAACTAAAACGCGGCGCGGCTGAGACAAAAAGGCGCGTACTTAATGCCGTCTTTTTCGGCGGGGGAACACCCAGTCTGATGGATCCCGACGTTGTTGCCGAGGTCATCGCCGAAATACGGCACCTCTGGCCCCTAGCGAATGATCTTGAAATCACGCTCGAAGCGAACCCCGGATCGGTCGAAGCGGGTCGATTTGCCGCTTACCGTCAGGCGGGGGTCAGTCGTGTCTCCATGGGCATTCAGGCCCTGAACGACGCAGACCTGAAACGCCTCGGTCGCATCCACACGGTTCAGGAAGCGCTTGCCGCCTTTGACATAGCGCGCAACCGCTTCGAGCGGGTCAGTTTCGATCTGATCTACGGACGTCAGGAGCAGACGCTCAAAAACTGGGAAGCGGAGCTGAAACAGGCTCTATCCATGGCAATAGACCACTTATCCCTTTACCAGCTTACCATCGAACAGGGCACCGCATTCGGGGATCGTTACGCACGTGGCAAGCTGCGCGGACTGCCAAACGAAGATCTTGGCGCGGACATGTACACGGTCACACAGGAGATCTGTGGGCAAATGGGGTTCCCCCGATACGAGGTTTCAAACCACGCCCGCCCCGGCGCGGAATCCAGGCACAACCTGATCTATTGGCGATACGGGGACTATCTGGGCATCGGACCAGGTGCGCACGGGCGGCTCAGCCTGCACGGACGCAAG
>JABDKA010000109.1 GCA_013002405.1 Sulfitobacter sp.
GGGGGGTTATGGATGGCTGGATTTTCGCTCTTCTGCTTCACCTACCTTCCTATTTTGCTTGGCCCAAGCCAGGAAAAATGAATTGACTTTGATCAAGGCAACTGTCCGTTTCCACGGTCACCCTTACCGAACGATCAGCGCGAAGACTGTGAGGAGTCGGGTGAAAAAATGAACTATGAAAAGCTGTTCGGGCAGGCAGTTGCTGCAGTCAAAGATGAAGGGCGCTACCGCGTCTTCGCTAATCTGGAGCGGCTTGCAGGGGAATTTCCATTTGCCAGAAATCACGGACCTGGGCCCGAAAAAGTCACGGTCTGGTGTTCCAATGATTATTTGGGACAGGGGCAAAATGAAGACGTCATAGCCGCCGGCAAGTCCGCCCTGGAAGCCATGGGGGCAGGCGCGGGTGGCACACGAAACATCTCCGGCACACACCATTTGCTTATTGAACTTGAACAAGAACTCGCAGACCTTCATGGCAAAGAGTCTGCTTTGGTCTTCACGTCTGGCTACGTTTCCAACGCTGCAACGCTCTCCACGCTGGCAAAGCTTATGCCGAACTGCGTGATCTTCTCCGACGAGCTCAACCACGCGTCAATGATTGATGGCATTCGCCAATCCGGGGCGCAAAAGAAGATCTTTCGCCACAACGACCTGGAGAATCTCGAGCTGTTGCTGCAGCAAACTCCCTTCGGAGTGCCCAAACTGATTGCCTTTGAATCAGTTTATTCCATGGATGGAGATATTTCGCCTATCGCCGGAATATGCGATCTCGCGGACAAATACAATGCGATGACATATCTTGATGAGGTCCATGCAGTGGGCCTTTACGGACCCCGCGGCGGGGGGATATCCGAACGCGAGCAACTGGCCGAACGCTTGACCGTAATTGAAGGCACGCTTGCAAAAGCATTCGGTTGCCTGGGTGGTTACATTGCCGGGTCGACTGATCTCGTAGATACCATTCGCTCCCACGCGCCAGGCTTTATCTTCACCACTTCGCTACCACCGGTCGTCGCGGCTGCCGCGCTGGCGAGCGTGCGTCTACTAAAGGAGCGAGATGACTTGCGGCTTGCCCACCAACAGCGCGCCGTAAGATTGAAGATGTTGCTGGATCAAGCCGGACTTCCCGTGATGCCTTCGGTGACTCACATCGTGCCTTTACTTGTAGGGTGCCCGCGCAGAGCCAAGGACATCACTGACTATCTCATGGAAGAGCAGGGAATCTATGTGCAGCCGATCAATTTTCCAACTGTGCCCAGGGGCACAGAGCGTCTTCGTCTCACCCCAACACCATTCCATGACGATAGGCTGATGGCCAGATTGGTAACAGCTCTCGCAGATGCGTTCGAACGGTTCCCGCCCCTGGAGCGCCAAGCGGCCTAGAGCGATATGAGGTATCCTTTTATGTTGAGAACAGACCTGACAGCTCTGGCGACCATCGCACTGGTTGGCCTGACGAGCAGCGTCGCGTTTGCTGCCGATCCAAAGAATGGTGAGAAAGTCTTCAAGAAATGCCGGGCCTGCCATGTGGTGGATAAGGAGAAGAACAAGGTCGGACCACACCTGGTGGGCCTGTTCGGCCGAAAGTCGGGGACGGTCGATAAATTCAAGTACTCAAAAGCCATGAAAGAAGCAGGGGTCGAGTGGTCCGTCGAGACCTTGTCGAAGTATCTCAAAAAGCCTAAAAAATTCATCCCCGGCACCAAGATGGTGTTCGCAGGTTTGAGAAAAGAGGCCGAAATCACCAACCTTATCGCTTACTTGCAAGAGGCCACCAAAAAATCGGAATAGTCCTCACCGCCCTTCCCATCCACTGTTCAAGTGGGCCTGCCCCGGTCTTTTCAAATGGCAGACCGGGGCTTTTTATTGCTCTGCTTTTCCGCAGTTAACCGGTCCATTCAGGCGCACTTGACTTTCGTCAAGGATTATCTGGTCACAGCAAATGTAGCCTTGACCGGAACGTTCAAGGAGGATGCGCAATGGCGAAGACACCCAGCAAGGCGGAAAAAGAAGTTTCTGAACGCATTCCGCCAATGCAGAGACTGCTGGATAATCCCTTCCTGCTTTTGTTCCTAGGCGTGGTCATGCCCACTGTGTTCTACAT
>JABDKA010000117.1 GCA_013002405.1 Sulfitobacter sp.
CAGATCAACCCTCCGCCAAGCGAGCGTGCGGCTGAGATCTACAAGGGCTTCAAGGCCAAGTACCCCGATGGGAACATCAGCCAGGGCCGTATCTTCAACGTGATGGAGATGCTTGCCAAGGCAATCGACGAGGCTGGCACCGCCGATGACGTGGTCAAGGTGGCCTATGCCCTGGAAGGTATGGAGCACGATGGCGTCTGGGGCGGTAAGCTGATGATGCGTCCGCAGGATCACCAGCTGATCCAGGACGTGCACATCCATGCCCATACCGACGATGGCATTACCTTCGACTATGACAATTCGGGCTTTGGCCTGGTGGCAGAGTCGACCGTCGAGATGGCTTCCATGGACAGCCCGACCACCTGCGACATGAAGCGCCCCTGATCGGGACGTGACCGGGGCCGCACCGCAGACCAGCGGTGCGGCCGCCTTCATTTTTGATTCTATCCCCCGGGGGTCTCGATGGAACTCATCCTCGTCAATCTGATCGACGGGCTTGTGACTGGTTTGCTGCTCTTTATGCTTTCCGCCGGTCTCACTCTGATCTTCTCCATGATGGGCGTGCTGAACTTCGCGCACGCCAGCTTTTACATGCTTGGGGCCTACTTCGCCTATTCCATCAGCCTCTACACCGGCTTCTGGATGGGCCTGCTGATCGCCCCGCTGATCGTGGGCGTCCTCGGCGCCGGGGTTGAACGATACGGGCTCAGGCGGGTCCACCAGTATGGCCACGTGCCCGAGCTGATCTTTACCTTCGGCCTTGCGCTGCTGATCGAGGAACTGGTGCAATTCATCTGGGGCAAGAACCAGATGCCCTATGCTATCCCGGACGTGCTGAACTTCACCGCCTTCGCCATCGCGGGCAATTCGATCCCGGCCTACAAGATCTTCATGATTTTCATCTCCGTCGCGATCTTCATCGGGCTTCTCTACATCCTCACCAAGACACGGGTGGGTATGATCATTCAGGCCGCGCTCAGCTATCCGCGCACGGTTGAGGCGCTGGGGCACAACGTGCCGCTGATCTTCATGGGGGTTTTCGGCGTGGGCACCGCGCTGGCCGGAGTGGCGGGCGTGATTGCCGGTCCGGTGCTGGGCACTTTCCCCGGCATGGCCTTCGTGCTTGGCTCCATCGTCTTCGTGACCATCGTGATCGGGGGGCTGGGCTCGCTCTGGGGCGCACTCGCGGCGTCACTGCTGATCGGGTGGATCACCACCTTTGCCAAGTCCTACAACATCGAGATGTCGGACATCCTGAACGGGATCGGCGTCGTCACGCCCGCGGATCTGGATGACAACATCTTCCGCGATCTCTGGACGGTCACCAGCCCGCAGATTGCCGACATACTGCCCTATATCCTGATGGTTCTGATCCTCATCTTCCGTCCGGCGGGCCTCTTCGGGAAGCGTCACACATGAGCAATACAGAGCTGCCGAAGGGGGCACGCCCCGAGGAACAGATAACAACCGATCCTTCCCGCGCTGCACAGCGGATGCGGGCCGGATCCATGACCCTGACGATGCTGCCCTGGATCGTTGCGGCGATCCTGCTGGCGATGCTGCCCTATATCTTCACCTCCAACTCTGCCCTGACGATCATGAACCAGATGTGGATCACGGTGGTCTTTGCCCTGGCCTACAACATGCTGCTGGGACAGGGGGGAATGCTCTCCTTCGGGCACGCGGTCTATGCGGGTGTGGGTGGTTTCGCCTGCATGCACATCATGAACATGAGCGATTTCTTCGCCTCCTTCCCGCTCCCGGTGTTGCCTGTCTTCGGCGGTCTTTTCGGGATGGGGCTGGCGCTGATCGTCGGCTCCTTCTCCACACGAAATGCGGGCACCGTCTTTGCCATGATCTCGCTCGGTGTCGGGGAACTGATCGCCGCCTGTTCGGTGATCATCGTGGCCTTCTTCGGAGGCGAGGAAGGGATTTCGGGCGACCGGACCTATGCCATGCCCTTCTTCGGGAACGAGTTTCTACAGCAAATCAACGTCTATTACCTGACCGCCTTCTGGATGCTGCTGAGCGCGGGGCTGATGTACCTGTGGTCCCGTACGCCGGTGGGCCGGATGGCCAATGCCGTGCGCGACAATCCCGAGCGCGCGGAGTTCCTGGGCTACTCGGCCCGCTGGGTACGCTTCTTCAGCTTCGTCGCTTCGGGTTTCTTCGCCGGGGTGTCAGGCGCGCTTTTCGCCATCAACTACGAGATCCTGACCGAGGAAAATCTCAACACCGCCTCATCGGGTGTGATCCTTCTGGTCACCTTTCTGGGGGGCGTCGGCTTCTTCTTCGGGCCCATCATCGGGGCCATCGTCTTCACTCTGGTGCAGACGGTGCTTTCGCTCCAGACGGAGCTTTGGGCCTTCTACGCGGGCACGCTTTTCGTGCTGACGGTGATGTTCTTCCCCGGTGGTCTGGCGGGTCTGCTCATGATGCACGTCCCGGCCTTCCGATTGGGCAAGGCGGGCGGGCTAATAGTGCCCTATCTCAAGACCCTCCTTCCCGGTGCCATCGGTGTTCTGGCGGTCTGCGGGCTGGTCGAGATGGTCTTCCACGTGCGCCATGCCTCAACCGGGGACCATGAGATGACGCTCTTCTGGACCACCTTTGACAGTCACGCGATCCTCCCCTGGGTCATCTTCATCGGGGTCGCCGTCATCGGACTGGGGATCGCGCGGACCACGGCCCCGGCCCTCAGGGACGCCTGGAATGAGGCCAACACCGCAGGAGGTTCCGCATGAGCGTTCCCGCCCTTGAACTGATTGGCCTGAAGAAGAGCTTCGGCAAGGCCGAAATCATTCGCGGCATCGATCTGAGTATCGGCAAGGCCGAGCGCCACGCGATCATCGGGCCAAACGGTGCGGGCAAGTCCACACTCTTCAATCTGATCACCGCCCGCTTTCCGCCCACCGCAGGGACCGTCAAGCTGCACGGAGAAGACCTTGCCGGGCTCCAGCCCTTTCAGATCAACCGCAAGGGGCTGAGCCGCTCCTTCCAGATCACCAACATCTTCCCGGCGATGACGGTGTTCGAAAACGTCCGCTGCGCCCTGCTTTGGGCGCAGGGGTACAAGTATTCGTTCTGGAACCTCGTGAACCGCAGCCGTGATCTGACCGAAGGAGCGGAAAAAATCCTGGATCAGATCAATCTGCTGGAGCGGCGTGACCTGCCCGCGGGCACCCTATCCTACGCCGAACAACGCGCGCTTGAGATCGGGATCACCATCGCTGGCGGGGCCGACGTGATCATGCTGGACGAACCCACCGCTGGCATGAGCCATTCTGAGACCGACTATATCACCGACCTGATCATGAAGGTGACCGAGGGCAAGACCCTGGTGATGGTGGAGCATGACATGGGTCTTTGGCCTTGCGGACCGGATTTCCGTCCTGGTCTACGGAGAGATCATCGCCACTGGCGCGCCCGCTGACGTGCGCGCCGACCCGAAGGTTCAGGAAGCCTACCTTGGTGCCGCATTGGAGGCAGAACATTGATCGAAGTCACCGATATGCACGCCTACTATGGCAAGTCCCACATCCTGCAGGGTGTGACGATGAACGTGCAGGAGGGCGAGATTGTGGCCCTTCTGGGCCGCAATGGCGTGGGCCGTTCGACCACCTGCAAGGCCATCATGGGCGAGGTGGAGCCGCAGGGCTCCGTCAGGTTCAAGGGACAGGAGATTGCGGGCAAGAAGGCCTATGAGATCGCCAACCTCGGCATCGGCTATGTCCCCGAAAACCGCGATATCTTTCCCGGGCTGACGACACGGCAGAACTTGAACCTTGGCCTGAAACCCGGCCAGAAGGACGGACAGGGCCGCTGGTCCATGCAGGACATGTTCGAGATGTTTTCCAACCTCAATGAACGGGCCGATGTCGAAGCCTCGGTCCTGTCGGGCGGCGAACAGCAGATGCTGACCATGTGCCGCACGCTGATGGGCGATCCGGAATTTGTCATGATCGACGAGCCGACAGAGGGTCTCTCACCGCAGATGACCCAGAAGGTGGCCGAGGTGCTCAAGGAGATTGCAAACCGCGGTCTTTCGACCCTGCTGGTGGAACAGAAGCTGGCCATCGCCATGGACATCGCCCACCGGGTCTATGTCATGGGTCACGGTCAGGTCGTATTCGAAGGCACCCCAGATGAGTTGAAGGCGCGCGAGGACGTGCGCAAGGAATGGCTCGAAGTCTGACAACGGGGGCGTGATGCAAGGCTTTGACGGCGCCCGGCTGGACCGGATCGCGGACTGGATGCAGTCCTACGTGGAGCGCCGCCTGTTCGCAGGCTGCGCCACCCTGATCACGCGCGGGGGTGAAGAGGTCTATTACCACCACTGCGGTTTGCGTGATCTGGCGCGGGATTTGCCCTGGGAAAGAGACACGGTCGCCCGCATCTATTCGATGACCAAGCCCATCACCTCCGTCGCCCTGATGATGCAGGTGGAAAAGGGGCTTTGCCACCTTGATGCGCCCTTGTCGGATTTCATTCCCGGCTTTGCCGATATGCAATGCCTGATCCCGGGTGCCACGACGATCGACCAGACGGAGCCCTGTGCTGTACCGACGTTGCACCAGTGCCTGACCCATACCTCGGGTCTTTCCTATCCCTTCAACCCCGGCCTCCTGCCTCAGGCGATGGACGCAGAGGATATCATTTT
>JABDKA010000128.1 GCA_013002405.1 Sulfitobacter sp.
ACGCCCGCCTCTATCCCCTCATCCAGGACCTGTACCTTGTGGTGGCTCTCCAGCATGGTCGCAATGCCGCGCATCATCATGATGGCCTTGGGGATGTCCGGCTCCTCCACCTGAACGACCTGGAAACGCCGGGTCAGTGCCGGGTCTTTTTCGATATGCTTTTTGTACTCCGCCCAGGTCGTCGCCCCGATGGTCCGCAGGGTTCCGCGCGCCAGCGCGGGTTTCAGCAGGTTTGCCGCATCCCCTGTCCCTGCCGCACCACCTGCCCCGACCAGGGTATGGGTTTCATCGACAAACATGATGATCGGCACAGGCGAGGCCTGAACCTCTTCTATCACCTGCCGCAGGCGATTTTCGAACTCCCCCTTCATGGAGGCGCCTGCCTGCAATAGCCCCACATCCAGCGACAAGAGGCGCGCGTCGCGAAGTGCCGGGGGCACGTCGCCACGTGCGATACGCAGGGCGAAGCCTTCGACCACGGCGGTCTTGCCCACACCCGCCTCTCCGGTCAGGATCGGGTTATTCTGCCGCCGCCGCATCAGCACGTCGACGATCTGACGGATTTCCTCGTCCCGGCCCACAATGGGGTCAATCTCTCCGTTCCGGGCCTGCTCGGTCAGGTCGGTGCAGAATTGCTGCAGCGCCTCCTCCTTGCCCATCGCCCCCGGTGCCATCGCGGCGGATGCCTCACCGGGCACTGCGCCGCCTCCCGTATGCGAACCGTCCTGCGGGCGCAGCTTGTCCTCGACCGACCCATCGACCACCTTGGCAAAGTTGTCAGACAGATCATCCGCACCGATCTTGGCGAACTCTTTGGAGATGTTCATCAGGATCGCGCGCAGTTCAGGTGTCTTCAGCATCCCCAGGATCAGGTGACCCGTGCGCACCTGATTGGAATTGTACAGAAGCGACCCGTAGACCCAGGCCCGTTCCATCGCATCCTGCAAATGGGAGCTGAGATCGGAGATCGAACTGGCACCGCGCGGCAGTGCATCAAGCGCGCGGGTCATGTCGGCGGAAAGCTTTGACGGGTCCAGATCGTAGTGCTGGATGATCTTGCTGAGATCGGCATTATCGACCTGAACGAGTTGCGCCAGCCAGTGGATCACCTCCACGTAAGGGTTCCCCCGCATCTTGCAAAAGACGGTGGCACCTTCGATTGACTGGAAGCCAATCTTGTTGAGCTTGCCAAAAAGGGCAACACGGCTGATTTCGGTCATTGCAGTCTCCTCCGCTGTCGCGCGATTGATTTTCTTGTCAGGCGGCCTGCGCCCCTTCTAAGGCATTGTCGGTCATGGGGTTGATGTAGAGATCCGCCACTTCGGGCGGGTGCGGCTCGGATCCGATCCAGCTGGTAAGCCCAAGCTGCGTCGTTCCGCCAAGTTGAGACTGGGGCACGTCACCCCCCCGCAGCACCAGGTTCACATCCCAATCCAGTTGATCGCCCGCATAATTGCGCACAATAGCGCGCAGGCGGCTCAGTGCCGGTGATCCGGGTAGCAGCTTTTTGTATTCATCCAAGGACAGTGGCCCGAACCGCAGCCGGAATTTCGCAGCGTGAGACCAGACCCTTTCCCCGATGCAGGTGGTCTGGCCGAGTCCGCCGGGTGCCCCCAGTTCCCAGCGGTCCGAGGGTTCCAGCGTCAGCCAGTCCCCGACGAATTCCTCCAGCGACACGGGCGCGTCAAAGAAACCTTGCAAGATCGCCACCAGTCCTTCGGCATTGCGCGTGCCCCCGGCAAGCAGACCGACATAGTGCCGCTTGGCCAGATCCGGCATGTCGTCGCGGTCCCGCAGATGAGTGCCATGGAACCCGCCAAGCGCCGCAATTTTCTTCTCGGCCTCACTGTTTTCGCCCCGGTCAAAGGCGGCGGTGGGCTGTCCCCGCACCCAGGCCCGATAAAGCAGGCTCATTAGCCGGTGGGTAAGCATATCGGCGAAGGCCGCGAAGGTCGGATCGTTGAAGTTGATTTTGCGGCTGCGGGCATATTCCGTCAAATGCAGCGGGAGCGGACCGTGTGGACCGAAGAAGCCGAAGAAGAAGTTCTTGAGCTGGGGCGGCTTGGTCCCGGTGGCGGGCTCGAACTTGTGAATGGTCGACGGCGGGAAGCCAAGGTCGGGCTCCTGCCCGAAGCGGACGCCATCCTGCCGGGGCCTGCGCGATTCCCCGAACCGTGGTTTGTCGGGGTCCTGCGCCTCAAGTACGCGCATGGCAAAAAAGATGTGGTGGGATTGCGGATCGCGGATCAGACGCTCAAGATGGGTCAGATCGCGCGGCCTGTCCCCTTTCTTGGTGACCATCGCGTGATCTCCCCTCTCTGTTGTGTTTTCAGGACCGTTTCGGTGAAGCTGTTGATGGTGGCGTGCTTCTGGAAAAACCGCTCGAGCACGGAGGTGAGAGCCAACACGGAACTTCCCTCAAAAAGGGCCTCATCCAGCTCGATGGTGATCTCAAGACCGCGCACCGCCGTGGACAGAACACCTTCGTGAATCCGGCGCACGATGGGACGGGTCTTCACCGAGACGACGCCGTCCAGTTGCTGCTGCATCGCCCGGTCGCCGATGGGGGCGTAAAGCCCTATGAGTTCGCGCAATGCCGCCGCCCCGCCGCCCTCTGCCCCGGTATCGTCAGAGATGGAGAGATAGTTCAGTGTCAGATGGCTGACCGCGCGCCAGGCCGCGTCTCCCTGCGCGATGCAGGGCCTTGGCTTGGTCGGGGCCACGGGCGTTCTGATGGTGGCAACCGGGCCCCCGTCGGGCAGGTGAAAGACATCGTCCACCCCGCTTGGCAGCAGCATGGGCAGATCGCGGTTGGTCACCATCGCCTCCACCGCCAGCTGACCCAGCTGCGCCGGATAGGGTGCCTCTTCCGCGTCGACGATCGAAAGGTAGCTTTCAGAGCCCAGGTAGTTGGTGCGTAACCCTCGCAGGGCCTCACTTTCGCTGCGCTGGCGCAGATGGCGCTTGTGGGTGTAGTAGGCCGATCCGCCCCCGCCCGCAGCGGTCATCTCATCCGCCGAATAGAAGGCGCTGAGCGGCAGATCATCCTTGCCCCGATTGCTGATCCCGGTGACCCTGGTGATTGAAAAGACCTCAAAATCCTTCGGGGCGGTGCGGTCCGGCACCAAATGGAATTCGGTAAACCTTTCGGACAAGGGGACCCGGTCACAGCGTTTCGGAAAGAGGTTGGCCGCAGGAACGCAGTGCAATTTGAAAGCATCTGTCGATACGTTCGCGGCGATCTCTGGCTTGCTGTCACGCAGTAGGAGATAGAGATCGATGCTCTCCTCCTCCGCTTTGGACAGTGCAGGTAAGAGGCCGGCAATTTCAACAAAGAGGGTCCGCTCCGGCATCGCGAAATATTCCTGGAGCAGGCGGTAGCCGTCGAAGGAGGGGCGCGGTGTGGGCAACAGGGCCTCTTCGCGCTCCAGTCCTCTGGCGCGCACCGGGGATGCAAGGGGCACGGTCCAGGGCGCGCGGCGATCGGGCGACTTGGCGACCACCACCGTCGGCTTTGCACAGAGCATCTCGTACAGCTGCCAGCCCGTGCTTAGCTGCCCGCCAAGGAAGAGCGTCAGCCGGTCCAGCGGCAGTTCCTTGAGCGGCAGGCCCGCGTGTCGTGTCAGACGCAGCCGGATCGCGGCCCGGGCCTGCTTGTCCTCGGCCACACCGGCAGCGACAAGCGCCCCGCGTCCATCGATATACTCCGCCTCCGTCACCTCAATTGGCCAGATATCCAGATCCTGGGACGTTCGGAACTGGCAGGCCTTTTGCGCACCGCTCACGATCTTCGACCGCAGGACGGTATGGCGGGGCATCTTGTAGCCCTGGGCCAGATCGGCATTGGCCAGATCCGGCAGCAACTCGGCCACCATCATGGATGGGGTCGGGGCCAGGAAGTGGGGGAACACGACATCGAGCAGATGACTGGTGAAGGCCGGGTACTGCATCTCCAGCTCAAGCTGGACACGTGCGGTCAGAAAGGCGGCACCCTCAAGCAAACGCTCAACGTAAGGGTCAAGGATTTCAATGCCTTCCATGCCCAGGCGGGATGCGATCTTGGGGTAGGATTTGGCGAATTCCGCGCCCATCTCCCGCAGGAACGCAAGCTCGGTCTCGTAGTGTCTCAGCAGGCGGGTATCCACTGGCCGCTAGCCTCCCTGCTCTAGGGAGACCTGGCCCGTCGTGATGTCAAACTGACTTCTCAGGTAGAGTTCCGTCGGCATCGGCTCGGCCCACATGTCCCCCACGATGTCGAAGGTGATGACTGACTCGCGCTTGGCGTCCTTGGTGCGGCTGATGACATTGAGGCTCCCATCGATCAGGCGCGGCTCGAAAAGCTCGACCGCCCGATGAATGGCCTCCCGCACCAGGCTCGCCCGTCTGAGGTTGGCGAAATCCCCCGTGGCATCGGGTACCCCGTAATTGAGGACGGACCGGGCCACGTGCGGGAACTGTTCCGCATCTATTTCGCTGTCCAGATTGCCCGTGTTCAGAAGCCATGACAGGTCACGCTGGATGATCTCTCGCAAGCGGCGCATGTCGATCATCCGCTCCGATGCGGGCTCCGTCTTCTTGGTGGGCGCGTCATCGGTGAGCCGGTCCAGGATGGAAGGCTGAAGCCGCTCTGTCAGCGTACGGTCAGCCATCTGCGCTGGCCCCGGCAAACTGCAGTTTGCGTGCGTCCATCAAAGCAATGTCCGCCTGGTCGGTCGTCAACAGCCGCTGCCCCAGACCGGCAAACAGACCTTCGCCCAGATCTTCCCACTGGGTACTGCGCGACAGCCGCATCGCATCGTCCCCGCGTGCCGCCGTACCGGCGTAACGGGTCGGGATCAGGCCCACCAGTTCACCGCCGTTGTGCAGCGTCAGGTTGACGGCGGTCCAGACCGTATCGCGCAGGTCTGCCGGGGCATCTATCCTGAGGCTCGCCAAGGCGTTGAAAGGCATCCAGAAGTACTTGCCGTTGATGATGATCTCCAGCACCGGACCCAGCCGCATGTCCGCATCCGCGATCCAGGCAAAATCCTCGCCGTCGATCTCACCTGGGGTGGCCGGTGCCTTGTCAAAGGCCTCTTCACGCAGCTCCGCCGCCTGGGCGGCCCTGCCGTTGGCCAGGGCCTTTAGCGCCTGAGCCAGCAAGGCCACCCAGTCTTGCGGTTGACCGAAGATCAGGGCCTCCTTTTCTCCCGAGAAGACCTTTTCCCGAAAGACCTCGCAAATGATCGCCTCCCGGTATGTCTGGGCCATGGGGATGGCCGCGGCATCAAGCTGCGCACAGAGCTTGAGTTGCGCCACGGCCTTTTCCCAATCGCCCAGCACACAGAGCAATTGAAACAGAAAGATCCGCAACTTGGCATCGTCAGGACGCGCGCGCACGTTGTCCTTCAATTCAGCCAATGCACCGGCAATGTCGCCGGCTTTCAATAGGTCATGTGCCGTGTTTTCCACCAGCGATCTCCCTCAGAGCAATGCTACAAAATCGTTGCGGTCGGGATGCGGCGGTCCGATCAGCCGAACTTCGGTTCGTTCTCAGCCATGTTCCATTCAAAGGTCTTGGCCGCGTCGCCGCTGCCGTCCTTCTTCTGCGGAATGTACTCAACCTTGCAGGACCGGAAGTTCAGGGTGATATTCTCCGTCAGCTTGTCTTCACCGCCCGAACCACCCGTCGATACGGAGGTGATCAAAACGTCCTTCATGCTGATGATGATATACTCAAGCGGCTTTTTGCCGGCCTTGCGAACGGTCAGTTTGGCGTCCGAGAAGTGATCGCCATTGGCGCAATAGACCATCAGGATGGCCGAGGCCTTGTCGACCCATTTGGTCACGGAAATATCCTGGAAATTGGCCTTGCCGGAACCGCCGCCGCCACCCACGTGGAAGCTGCCGGACTGGCTCATCCCCCAGGACCAGGCAAGAACGTCAATCTCGTCCTTGTGTTTCGCGTCCTGAGATTCACCTCCGATTTCACCCGTAATATCGAGAAACATGTCGACGGCCATGATGCACGTCCTTTCTGTTTGGTGCGGACTGACCCGCGTTAATATCGAATTTGGACCGCAGAGCGCTGACCTGCGGCCTCACTTTTCTTATTGCTTCTCGGAAGGCAGCTTCGACACAAGGCGTAGCGAAACCGACAGACCTTCCAACTGGTAGTGCGGACGCAGGAAGAACTGTGAGCGGTAATAGCCCGGATTCTCCTCATCCGCCTCAACCACAACCTCGGCTGCAGCAAGGGGCTTGCGTGCCTTGGTGTCTTCGCTCGATGTGCCTGGGTTGCCGTCGACGTATTGCATGATCCAGTCGTTCAGCCACCGCTCCATTTCGGCCCGTTCCTTGAAGGAGCCAACTTTGTCCCGCACCATGCACTTGAGGTAATGCGCGAACCGGCAGGTCGCGAAGAGGTAGGGCAGACGCGCGGCAAGGTTTGCGTTCGCCGTCGCGTCAGGATCATCGTATTCGGCCGGCTTGTGCAGCGATTGGGCCCCGATGAAGGATGCAACGTCGGTGTTCTTGCGGTGCAACAGGGGCATGAGGCCTGCCTTTGCCAGCTCCGCCTCCCGCCTATCGCCGATGGTCACCTCCGTTGGGCACTTCATGTCCACGCCACCGTCGTCGGTGGGGAAGGTGTGGGTCGGCAGACCTTCGATGGAGCCACCGGATTCCACCCCGCGGATGCGGCTGCACCAGCCGTATTCCTTGAAGGAGCGGTTGACGTTCATCGCCATCCCGAAGGCCGCATTGACCCAGGCGAACTTCGATGAATCGCCGTCGCCGGTTTCCTCTTCGAAGGCGAACTCCTCAACCGGGTTCGACTTGGCCCCGTAGGGCTGCCGCCCGAGGAACTTGGGCATGGCAAGACCGATGTACTTGCTGTCCTCGCTGTCACGCAAGCTGCGCCAGCCGGCATATTCCGGGGTCTGGAAAATCTTGGTCAGATCGCGCGGATTGGACAGCTCTCCCCAGCTTTCGAACTGCATGAGAGAGGGTGCCGCCGCCGCAAGGAATGGCGCGTGTGCAGAGGCCGCCACTTTGGCCATCTCGCCCAGAAGTTCAACGTCCGGCGGGGTGTGATCGAAATAGTAATCGCCCACAAGGCAGCCGTAGGGTTCGCCCCCGATCTGGTCGTACTCCTCACCGTACAGCTTCTTGAAGATCGGCGACTGGTCCCAGGCGGTTCCCTTGAACTTGCGCAGGGTCTTGTGCAGATCCTTCTTGGAGATGTTCAACACCCGGATCTTGAGCATCTCATCCGTTTCGGTGTTGTTCACCAGGAAATGCAGGCCGCGCCAGGCGCTTTCCAACTCCTGATACTCATCGTGGTGGATGATCTCATTGACCTGCTGGGACAGCTTGCGGTCAATCTCGGCTACCATCGCCTCCAACGACAAAAGCACATCCTCGGAAATCAGCGATGCGTTTTCCAAAGCCTGCTGGGCAAGCGTTGTGACGGCGGTCTGTACCGCGGTCTTGGCGGAGTCGGTGCGGGGGCGGAACTCTTTCTGCAGAAGGCTCGCGAAATCGGACTCCTCTGTTTGAACCTCTTCGGCAACGCCTTCTACTTCTTTTGCATCTTGCGCCATATCTTATCCCTCGTCCTTCGCTTCTTCGTCTGCTTCGTCGGCAGGTGCGGCCTGGGCGGCCAGTGACTTCAGCAAGGCCGGATCATTCATCGCTTTCGAAATCAGCTCTTCCGCGCCGGGTTTGCCGTCCATGTAGGTCATCAGGTTGGACAGCTCGTTGCGCGCCTCCATCAACTTGCGCAGCGGCTCCACCTGCTTGGCAATGGCCCCGGGTGAAAAGTCATCCATGCTCTCGAAGGTCAGATCGACCGACAGGTTGCCCTCCCCGGTGAGGGTATTGGGGACCGAAAAGGCCGCCCGCGGCTTCATGGCCTTCATCCGGTCATCGAAATTATCGACGTCGATCTCCAGGAACTTTCGGTCCGCGATGCCGGGCTGTGCAACCTCGGACTTGCCCGCAAGATCGGACATGACGCCCATGACAAAGGGTAACTGCACCTTCTTCTCGGCGCCGTACAGCTCAACATCGTATTCGATCTGCACCCTGGGCGCGCGGTTTCGCGCGATGAACTTCTGTGAACTGGACATTGTATCTCCCCGTTATCTAACAATTGATTATTGAACTTTTTCATGCACTTGTCGTCAAAATGGGACGGCCAAGCCTATTCGCTGTAATCCTCTTCTATTCCTCCGACGAGGTTGACATTCTCGACGCCAAGGGGCGCCATATCGTTCATGATGGTCAGGAAATCCGCCCCAATGAGGCGACGGGCCCGTGCCAGCAGGATGGGCAACGGGCTGGAAGGCTCATTGCGCTTGTAATAGTCGATGATGCTGTCCAGCGCCTTGGCCACATCGGCCGGTGACGCGATCTGTCCTGGTGCACTGACAGCGACATTGCCGGATAGGCCGGTGGCGGAGGTGTCCTCGCCATTGGCCAAGGGGCCAGCCTTTGCGTCCTGCGCCTCTTCCTCAGTGCCGACATGCTTGGACAGAATCTCGACGATGTCGCCAAGCATCTTCTGCAGAGGTTCCAGCGACGGGCCGAAACCGGGGGTCTTCTCCAGAAAGACCGCGTCGATTGCATTCACATCCTCAAAGGCAGATGTGGCGGCGTCGAAGAAGGCCCTGAGTTTTTCCTCATCCGTATCCATGAAGGCCGCCTGCACATCGGAGGCGGGCATCGGTGTTTCATCTTCGGCTGCCGGGGCATCCCCTTCCGATACCTCGATATCGCGCAGCGTAACCTGACCGAAGGCGCGGCTGTCGGTCAGCGGAGCCCAGCGCCAGAGGGAACGCAGGATAGTGGCGCGCCCGGCCAGATTGGTGACCGCATTGATCCGCATCGTCGGATCGTCGTCATCGTCTTCGTCCAACTGCGGATGGCAGGTGTCCCAATGCTCTTCCAGGCAATAGCGCAGGAACTTCGTGACCACGGCAAATCCGGCAAGACCGTTTAGACGGAGTTCGCTGTCCGCAAGGTAGACCGCCGCACGAATGTCGTGGCTGCGGTTCAGCACCTCGCGCGATTTGGCGGCAACCTCCTTGTAATCGGGGTCGCTGCCAGCGACGATCTCCTTCCCGGCCTGGCGTTCTTCTTCCGGCTGCGCGGCAAGCTCCATCGCCATAAACGCCGGATCGTACTCCAGATTTTCGCCGCTTGGTGAATCATCACCATGGGCCTTCATCAATTCAGACAAAGCAGTCGCCCCACACCTACGAAATAATCGGAAGGGCCACACGAGCAGACGTGACCTTACGTAACGATGGTATCAATTCCTGTCCAAAAATCTAGAATAATATCTTTTGGTTGTGGGTTGACGGGGCCGATCCCCCCGTTTTCCTCAAACTTGCTGCGTATTATCCGCCGATTTCTTCGGTCTTGCGATGCACGTCGCGGTGATCGCAAGCAGCATTTGTCGCTCGGCGCAGCCAGGATTGAGTCTGAGTTTCTCTTTTTGTGGAGTCCTTACCCAACGGCGAAGCGCCCCCCAAGGTAAGCAATCCGCGCCGTCGACCTTGGTCCGAAACGACACATAGACGGTCTGCACGGAACACGTCCAACCTCGTCATCCAGTGTCAGTAACTCGGCTTTTGGTACCGCGCCGGGATGTCGTAGCCGTTCGCGCGCGATGCCTCCAGAACTGGGGACCAGACCGTTTGCAGGGCTGTAGTGTCCGGCCTGACGATAAACTGGCCGACCCGCTCCGCCTTTATCTTGAGTCTGCGCGCTGCCTTGCCGGTGATGCCGACGGTATAGATTGCACCGTCGATATGACCACAAGCAAGATCCTCATGCCTGTCGGGGAAACTCACGTAGGGCGCGATCAAAACCGTGCCCGGTCGGGCATGTTCGGCGATCCTGCGCTCCATCTCGATCAAGAGCGGTTCATCGCTGATCGGACGGTAAAAGTAGATGACATCATACTCCTGGTAGCGGTCGAAGGTCAGGGCATCCTGCTGAAAGATCGTGCAATCAAGGTCGGGGCTCATCTGCATCAGCCGCTGACCCGCCGCAACATAGGCCGGGTCAAAGTCAAAACCCTCGGCCTTGGGAAAATAGCGCAGCGCCGACAGGACCTTGAGCCCGCCGCCGCATCCGACGTCCAGAAAGCGCACCGGTTCGGCGCGATCCTGCGCCAGGCAAAGACGGTAAGCAGCGTGCATGTGCTGATGAAATTCAAAGTTCGAAAGGGCGATATCGGGAAAACAATTGTGATCCCTCGCATCATCGCTTTGATCCGCCGGGTTCAGGATCGCGTGGAGCCAGTGAAAGACATCATCGCTTGCTCCCAACTGCGCAAAGGTCGTCTTGGGCAGCTTCACCTCAGGCTGGTAGAGCGGTTGACGCTTGGGCTTGCGCTGTTCCTGCACCAGTGACCGGACAGTGGGCCATGTGTTGATCTCAAGTCGGAAGTGGTTCAGGCGCGCAGTGGTTTCACCCCACTGCCGCCTGAGGTCGATGACCCCTTCCGTTGAGCCTGCCGCCGTCTCCTGCCCCACGCGGTCCCGGTTCATCTCTGGCAGGAACTGCAGGTATTCGCGCGTCAACAGATCGATCTGTGCGCATAGGACGTCGATCTTGGCGGCATTGGGCCGGGTCTGCCCGGCAAGTTCACCGGCAAGCGTCCCGACCAGTCCGCGCAGACGTCCCTCAAACCCCTGAAGCGCGGTAAGGTAATGAGAAGGATCGGCATTCATACCCTGCATGGATAAAATTCTTTCCCCTGCCCGTACCGCCCGCGACCAGGACCGTTGTCGGGGCTTGAAGATGGTCGTTGCCTGGTCCGCTTCCCATTCTTCACCGCCCTTGACCGAAAAGCAAACTTGGCGTTTGCTTTGATCAACCAATCATCCGCCCTGGCGCTCAGGACGTTTGAAGAACGGACACTTACCTCAATGCGCTTCCCCCTCCTGGTGCAGCCAACCAGCCGGAAGTGACCCTGGATGCGGTCGGCGGAGTCATGGTCCTCGGCCGACCGCCGAATCTATTGGAGAGCAACATGAGAACTGCCAAATTCCTCACAGCGCTTTCGTTTCTTGGGCTCCTGGCCACCGGTGTGTCCGCGCAGACCGGCCCTCTGACGGTGGAGCTGAACAAGTTCGAGGCAGGCGAAGGTGGCGGATGCCAGGCCTTCTTCCTCTTTCGCAACGAGACCGGGAAAAGCTTTGAAGGGTTCGAGATGAGCCTTGCGATACTGGACGGAAACGGGGTGATTGACCGGTTGCTGTCCATCGACGCGGCCCCCTTGCCGATTCAGCGCACCACGCTCAAGCTTTTCGCCATCCCCGAGATCGGCTGCGGCGATATCTCCGAAATCCTTCTGCACGACATCTCGATCTGCAAACCGCAGAACGAGGAGGAAGTCGATTGCTTTGATTTCCTTCACCTGGACAGCAAGACCGACGCAAAGCTGGTCAAATAGGCGATGTTCGGTCTCTTCGAAGATATCGGCACGGGCGGCCCGATCATCGCCCTTCTGGCAGTCCTGTCGCTCTTTTCCCTGACCGTGATCGCGATGAAGACGATTGAGCTTTGGTCGGTCACCTCCGGAAGCGGCACGCGTGAGGCGGCCATCGAGAAATTCGCGGGTGGCGATCGTGCGGGCGCCATCGCCATCGCTAGCGCAGGGCGCGCGCCGGCCGACAGGGTCTTTGCCTATGCCGCCCAGGCGCTGACGGATGGGTTGAGCGGACAGCCGCTGATGACCGAGCTGATGCGGCGTGGCAATGATGAATTCGCGCGGATGAACCGGCATATCCAGTTCCTTGAGCTGATTGCCATGATCTCCCCGCTGCTGGGCCTTTTGGGCACCGTGCTGGGGATGATCCAATCCTTTCAGGAGCTGGAACTTGCGCAGGGTGCTGCAAACGCCTCGGTCCTTGCGGGCGGGATCTGGCAGGCCCTGCTGACCACGGCGGCGGGCCTTCTGGTAGCGATCCCGGCGGCCGTTGGCGCCTCACTCCTCTCCTCCCGCGCTGAACGGGGGGCCCAGATGATCGAAGGTGCCGTCGCGCAGCTGATGCTCTCAGCCGAACGGCAGGCGGGGTGAGGCCCTCGACATGGCGGCACCGGCATCTCCCCTGCTCAAAAGGACAAGGCCCCCCAAGGCACTCATCTCCCTCGTGCCGATGATCGACGTGATGCTGATCCTGCTGGTCTTTTTCATGGTGACGTCAACCTACATCAATCTTGACATGATCCCGGCGCTGCAGCGCACGGAGGGAAACGCCCCCGCCACCGAGACAACCGAAGCCACGCAAAGCCCCGTCCTGATGGTCCGCATCGGCGCGGATGGGCAAGTGGCCGTGCGGGGCCAGAACTTAGGGCCCGTAGAACTGGAGCGCCTCTTTGCGGAACGGTTCAAAGTAGACCCGGACCAACGCCTGCTGATTCTGCCTTCCGGGGCGGCCAACATGCAGGCGCTTGTTTCTGTCATGGACAGTGCCACCGCATCGGGACTGACCCGCGTGCAGGTCATCCGGCTGGAGAGTTCACCGTGAGGCTTGCGCGCGCCCCTGCCCGTCAACCGCCCGAGACGATCATCGCGCTGATCGACGTGGTTTTCTTTCTTCTTGTCTTCTTCATGCTGATCGGCCGGATGGATGCCACGGCACCCTTCGACGTGATGCCGCCAACCGCCTTTACCGGCGCGGACATGCCTGCGGGCGGGCGCACCATCGCCGTCTCGGCCGAGGGCTCCTTCGCCTTCGATGGACAATTGGTGGATGATGTCGCCTTGGAACAGGCTCTTGCCGATCTTGTGGGGGATGATCCCGAAACCCTGATCCGGGTAAACGCGAACCGGCAGACAGAGTTGCGGCATGTCCTTCCGCTCGTCCGGCGGCTGGAGGAGTTGGGCGCGGTGAACATCGCCCTGGTGGTCACGCCAGAGACAAGCTTGGGAGGGCCCTAGTGCGGGGACCGGCGAGTTGGGGGATTGGATTTGTCATGTCGGCCTGCGCCCACGTGGCTGCCGCCGGTGTCCTTTTGTGGTCGGTGCAGCCCGATCCGGTGCCGGATCAGCCCGGCCCGGAAACCCGGCTTCAGATGACTGCCTATCAGGTGAAGCGCAGCGATGCACAGGAACGGGCCCCCGAGATCGCAGAGGCGGGCGAAGAAGAAACCGGAGAGAGCGTAATCGCCTCCGGTTCCCTGGCGCTGCACAAGGCCGCACCGCTGGAAGCGTCGGGCTCACAGGTGGCTGATTTGGCACCATCCGCACCTTCGGCCGTGGCGCAGTCAACCTCGGGCACCCGCGCCGAGCAGGCTGCAGCGGTCCCGGCCCAAAGGATCGGCAGTCGGAAACCGGCAACAGTTATCCTGGCAGCCGCCAGCCCAACGCCGGACCCCGACGCGCGGATGGCAAGCCTCTCCGTCGCGGGCCTTGCTGTCGCTGCCCCATCCTTATCCGCCGCCCCGCACAGCGCGGCGGCCCTGCGCAAGGAGAGCCCGCCGCTGCCGCTCCTTAACCCAGAGCGGGAGGTGCTTGAAGAGGCCCGGCAAAGCCCGGAGCAGTTGCCCTCAGCAACCCCTGCTGCGCAGCCCGCGGACAGCGCCGCCGTGCCGCAGCAAGAGGTACAAACCAAGGCACCGGACAGCACCGCCATCGATCTTGCCCAGCCTGATCTTTATGCCGCCGCTGACCTGGCCCTCCCCGCCCTTTCTGCCCGTGCCTCCCTCGCCTTTCCCGGCAGTGGCGACGGGCCGGTCGATCCGGTATCTCTCGCCGCCTTTCAAAGCTTCATGCAGCCCGGTGATCTGAAGGATGAGGCTGCGGACATAAAAGATGGCATCGCGGGCCTGATGGAGGCCGTGCCCTGTTCGCGCCTTCAGGTCCGTTTCGATCCAGAGGCTGCAACGCTGATCCTTTCGGGGCATATTCCAGAGGAGGGGCTGCGCGGTTCCGTCCTCAGCGCGCTGCAGGAGCGGATGGGTGCCAGCATCCCTGTTCAGGAGGATCTGCTGATCCTGCCACGCCCGCAATGCGGGGCGCTGGCCGGGATTGCCCGCGTCGGCCTGCCCGAATCCACCGACCAGATCGCCAATCCGCTACTGGTTGGGAAGAACCACCACGCGCGCGTCTTCCGCTATTCCGACGGGCAGCCCCTGGTCCTTGATCTGCAGGGAGCTGACTATGATGCATACCTTTATGTGGATTATTTCGATGCCGCGGGAAGCGTCCTGCACCTGATGCCGAACGAATATACTCCGATGGAACGCACCCCCGCAGAAACGAGCCGCCAGATCGGATCCGAACGGGCGCTTAAACCCGGTGAGCCTGGCCTCTTCCTCAGGGTCGGACCACCCTACGGGCAGGAAATCGCCGTGGCCTTCGCCGCCTCCGCGCCGCTCTATGAGGGGGTGAGACCACTGACCGAGCCTGCCGGTCCTTACCTGGGCTGGCTGGAGGAGCGGGTCGCCGAAGCGCGCGCGCAGCATGCCGATTTCAAAGGCGAATGGGTTTATTTCTTTGTGGCCACCTCGGCGGAGTGAATGATCAAGCGGAACAGGGACTGAGGCCCACTCGCCCTTCCCCGCCGTCTCGATCGAAGGCCAGAGGAGCCCTGGGAGGACCTTGATGCATCGGAATGAGGCAAATTCCTACATCTTGCGCGTGCGGGCGTGATGCAGATCGCAACCCTTGCTTTGTGACCGGACGCGCCGTAGCATCGAAGCATCGCCCAGGCATGTTTATCCGGTGCTTTTCGCACCTTTGCCCGTATTTTTTTTCGAATTTCTACTGCCTGTATTATCACCAGCAGAAAGGTCTGAAGCTATGAAATCTACCAGACACATCCGCCGATTTTTCGGCCTTCTCGCCCCTTTCAGCCTGGTGGCGACACCGCTTCACGCCATTACTCCGCCAGCCGAGCAGGCCTTTGCTCCAGCCGCCTCCCCTGCAGTGGTGGTCGATCTCGATCATCTCCGCCTCGCTCAGGTCGGCGGCAGCCCGATCGGCAACCAGTATTCGGACACCATGGAACCGGGTGAAGGGCCATCGGATGACGGGCCGAGCGTTGTTGCATCGGACCCCGAAACGGCCAGCATCGTCCAGCAGATCGAGCAGATCAAAGACATCTGTATGGCAACCAGTTCAGAGTACCAGATTGACTGTTTTGCAACGCTCTACAGCGAACTGGCCAAGGATATACCCGCCACCGGAGACTATGCCGATGCCAAGGAAATCATCGAGGATGCGGCGCGCGATCTCAGGAGTCTGAGCAGTCAAAACCGCGACCGTTCAAAGCCGGCGGTGCGGGCCACGCTGACGACGGAAACCGGTGCCACGGTGACCACTCCGCCCATCACCGCGGTCCGGCCCGAGACGGTGCCCAGCCTCAAGCTCGAAGCGGCCAACATTCTTGAGGAGGCAGAGACCAAGCTGCTACGGTCTGCCAGTTCGGATGCCAAGCGCGCGATCCATTACCAGCGCATCGCCGCCGCCGTCGGCTCCAACAAGGTGCTGCTCCGCTCTGCCTGACAAGGGTTCTGGGCGGCCTCAGCCCTCTTTCAGACCGTAGGCCGCCTTGATACTCCGCTTCGTACCGGGGCCGATGTCTCCGTCGATCTTGCCCGTATAGAAATCGTAGTTCTTGAGCTGCTTTTGCAGTTCCTGCCGCGTCTTGAGCGAAAACATGGTGGGCCTTTCTAGCAGAAGATTGAGGACATCCTGGCTGCCTGACCGCAAAGCGGCATAGAGATAACCTGCGGCGTCCGTCGGTCCCTTGTCCGGGATCAGCCCATCGTCGATCAGCGCCGCGAAGTTGAACTGCGCCTCTGGCTGCCGCAGGTCTGCGGCCCGTTCAAAAAGCTCTAGCGCCTTCGTCACATCCGCCCGCAGGCCAAGCCCGCCGTGGTAATAGAGGAAACCCAGATCGTTCACCGCATCGGCGAAATTCTGATCCGCCGCCGCCCGGTAAAGCTCAAGCGCGCGCTTTTCGTCCTGCTCTACACCGATCCCTTGCTCGAAAAGCTTGGCAAGCTCCATCTGCGCCTCGGGGGAACCCTTGGCGGCTGCGTCTTCCAGGAATGAAACCGCTGCGGCGGGGTCGAAGCGCGGATCTTCTGGATTCAGACGGATGTAGGCCAGACCAAGCATGGAGCGGGTATCGCCAAGCTGCGCGAGTGCCAGAAGCTGGGATTCCTGATCGGGCCGCAGTTTCGACCAGGTCTTGGCTGGCTCACCTCCCGAAATGTCGGGTTGGCCCTCCAACGCGCCGGACAGATAGAAGGGCGTGCCGGAAAGCGATCCGTAGGTATGGGGCTCTTGCAGGTTGCCCGTCTCATTCAGGACCGCATCGCGCACTTGGCGGAACATCAGGCTGATCTCAAGTCCCGGCTTAGCCATCTTGTCCATCAGTGCCCGCGCATAGGGGCTGTTGCCACGGTTTCCGTCCAGGGCTACCTGCCCATCCTTGGCGGCAAAAGCGACAAGCGTCCCCCGGTCAGGATTGGCCGCGGCAAGTCCGCCCGCGCCGCGCGTTGCCTCGGTGGTGGACTGCAGGTTGGTCGACTGGACCTGTTCGAGATCAATCATGCCGCCCAAAGGATTATTACGGCAACTGTCCAGTATCACGATGCGCATCTTGCGTGCCCTTTCGACCACCGCAAGCAATTCCTGCAAGGAGACCGACTGCTGCTGCACCTCCAGATTTGAGCGGGGTTTGGCATCGACCGGGATGAGAAAGTTTTCTCCCTGCACCTCGATCCCATGACCGGCGAAATAGATCAGCGCCAGATCGGCGGTCTCCGACCGGAAGGCGAAGTCCCGCATCAGCGCACGAAGTTCCTCTGCCGTCGTATCAAGGCCAAGGGTCACATCGAAACCGATGTCCGTCAGAGTCCTGGCAAGACCTTCCGCGTCGTTTCGGGTGTTCGCCAGAGGTTCAATCGCCTCGTAATCCGCCATCCCAAGCACCAGCGCCACCCTTTCGGGACTGGCCAGGCCAGGGGGTACAAGACTCACCAAGAAGGCCGCAGCGAAGAGAAGGCTATGCAAGACATTCTTCATTTCATCGTACCTTTCCGGGGGCTCTTGGCCGAGCATACCACAGGCCCGGGTCATGGAAGCATCCTACACGAATTATTGAATAGTCACACGGGTTTGCCCGAATGGTGCGGCGTGCAGTTCCCGGCGGACTGTGGAATCGATGAGGACGTGCCCGGAAAAGTAAAGGTTTCCTTGACTCTAGAGGGGTTCCCGCCTCTCATCGAGGATGTGTAACCAGTATCCGATTTGGATGGGCGAGGTCACGCAGGCTATCGGACCAAGCCAATGTATCTCGTCGCTGCCCTCTTGCGCCCCTGTATCTGTCTGCCGCCAAGGTCCAGCGCGCCTCATCGTTTCAAATTCGGCGATACCAAGCTGCACAAGGTGAACTGCCATGCCCGATGATTTTGACGCCTCAACATTGACGGAAGGTACTGTCGCCGTCGGCGGATCGGCCACCGGCAATATCGATACCATCGGGGACCAGGACTGGTTCGCGGTGTCGCTGATTGAGGGTCAGAGCTACGAAATCAGTGTCGATGGACTCTACGCGGATGATCTCAACTCCCTGCCGGATCCCTTCTTGCGCGGGCTTTACGACAGTGCCGGACTGCTGATCGTCGGCGCCGAAAGCGACGACGCGGATATCGAAACGCGAAGCGGCAGCACGACCTTCACCGCAACCTCCAGCGGCACCTTCTTCATCTCGGCCTCCGCCTACAACGTAGGGACCGGTGCCTACAGCGTCAGCGTTACCGACCTGGGCCCCTTCGATGACTTCAGCTCTGACGTCACAACAACCGGGATGGTCTTGCCCGACGGCTTCGCATTGGGTGAGTTCGAATTCCAGGGTGATACCGACTGGTTCGAGATCGAACTGGTCTCAGGGGTCCGTTACCTTTTTGAGCTTTATGGCAGCGGCACCGGCACCTGGGCGGACGCGCCCGACCTGATCCTGAACCCTCTCAGGGACGCGAACGGGGATGTCATAACCAACTCCGGTGAAGGCGGCGGCGAGAACCCTGGGTTCGAATCCGATCCGGTGGAAAGCTTCTTTGAATATGTGCCGACCTATACCGGCACTCATTATGTCGATGCTTCGACCCACCTGCTCTTCACCGGCCGCTACCAGCTCAATGTCACCGACCTGGGCTATTTCGACGACTTTTCCGACGACAGTTTGACGACCGGCTTCCTGCCGCTGAACGGCTCGATCATGGGCATGATCGAGGCGGACATGGACCTTGACTGGTTCGCTGTCTCCCTCGTTGCCGGCGAAACCTATGACATCAACGTTCTGGGGGCTGAGACCTTCGACGGTACGTTGGATTTCCCACTGTTACACTACATCGTTGATCCCTTTGGCGAATATATCCCCTACTCCTTCAATGCAGAGGGATCTGGCGACAATGCCACGCTCAGCTACCTCGCCACCACGACGGGCACCCACCACATCGAGGTTGCAGCCTACGACGGACACACGGGCAGTTATACGCTCACCATCGACGAGGCATTGCTTTTCGACGACTGGGGCAACAACCCCTCCTCTGACGGCGCGCTGCCGATCAACAGCGCAGTCGGCGGCGATATAAATTACCTCGGAGACGAAGATTTCTTCCGCGTCGCGCTAACAGCGGGCACGGTCTATCAGTTTGACCTGAATGCCTTCGGATTTGTAAATCCACTCATCAACGGGATCTACAGCTACGCCTGGGACTTTTATTACGACCACCCAGACAATCTGATCCCGGACACGGTGAATAACGACTTCGGCGGCGGCCTGGACAGCCGCGTCATCTTCACCGCGCCGACGACCGGCGATTATTTCGTCTCGGCGGCGGCAGCGGGCGGTGCCCTTGGCGGCTATTCCCTTTCGCTGCTGGAAATCGACTTTGCGACAGACGACTTCGCCGGTGATCCGTCAACGGAGGGCACCCTTGCCCTGGGCGGCTCCGTCGTCGGCATCAATGAGACGGAAGATGACGAGGACTGGTTCGCCATCACGCTTGATGCGGCCCACACCTACCGGTTCAGTTTCATGGGCGAGGACAGCTATCTGTCCGACTTTGCCATGCCCAGTTTGCGGGTGCTGGATAATCTGGGTAACGAGGCCTTCTCGGCAATCTCGGAGACGTCTTCCTATAACAGCGCCGAATTGACCTTTGCACCAATCGCTTCGGGCACCTACTTCATCGCCGTCGGCGATGACCTGGCGTCAAACGGGACCGGCAGCTATACGCTGAATGCCGAAGACCTTGGGCCATTTGACGATTTCGCAGCCGACGTCAGCACGACCGGAGCGTTCTTTGTTGATGGCATGGCGACGACCTACGCCATGGGGACGCTGGAGACCTCAGGTGACGAGGATTGGTTCGCCATCTCGCTCACGGCGGGCAACACCTATGAGATCAACCTGAAAGGAGCCGAAACGGGCGTCGGCACACTCGATGATCCGTTTTTCGTCGGTATCTACAATGCGGCGGGCACCTTTATCGATCCGCTTGGCAACATGCTCGGCTTCTCGGACGACGACAGCGGTGAGGGCCTGAACAGCTTCACGCGCTTTATCCCGACCTACACGGGCACCCATTTCTTTGCCGTGGCCGGCCCGGACGATGAGGGAGATCCAACCGGAACCTACGTCCTCCAGGTTGATGATCTTGGCGTCGACGCACTGATCTCCGAGGAGATCAATGAGGGGGAAACAATTGATTTCGCCCTCGAATACGAAGACATCGGTTTCGACAGGGCGCTGGTTGTCACTTCAAGCGTTCTCAGCGTCAGCTTCTCCGGCGCCGCGGTCTTCGATTCAGGCATGGCGAGTGACCCCGACTTTTCGCTCATCGGCAATACCACCGACCGCTTTCTCAACCTTGAGTTCACCGCACTAGACGACGATCTGGTCGAAGATGACGAGGACGTCAGGATCACGACCAACGGCTTCGTAGACTGGGTGCGGCCCACGGCGGACGGCAGTGGCGCGGTTTTTACGAACATCGATGGTGGATCGGTCACGGGCGTGCTCGAACGAGCCACGATTGCCGAGAATATCTACCTCAACATCAATTCCGCCCCCGAAGGCGTGCCGACGGACATCACGGGTTTCAGCTTTGATCAGCCGGGGATTATCGGAAACGTCCTGACCAACTTCACCGACGGGAGCGGTGAGCTTTTCACCGTCGTTCCCACCTCTTTCAGCGGTACGGTGACGGGC
Organism: Sulfitobacter sp.; assembly: GCA_013002405.1. Lineage (GTDB taxonomy): Bacteria > Pseudomonadota > Alphaproteobacteria > Rhodobacterales > Rhodobacteraceae > Sulfitobacter. Next base: position 20,232 of record JABDKA010000128.1, read on the forward strand.
GATATCACGGCCAATGGCGACATATTCCTGAGCGAGAGTATCGCCGCCCCCGGCGCGATTGTCGGTCTGAACTTTACCGTCATCGACACCCGCGGCGCGCTGACCCAGTCGAGCCAGCGCATCACCTTCTCCGAAGAAATGGATGACTTCCTCCCAGGCAACGCCGCCACCGAATTCGGCAGCCTGATCATCAATACCCCAAGCCTTGGCAGCATCGAGCAGCTATCCGACCGGGACCGCTTTGTCGTCGACCTGACCGCAGGGCATTCCTACGTGATCAATCTGGTTTCCAGCGATTTGTCGGGGCCCGCTCTGACCGATCCGGAAATCTACGGCCTGTTCGACCCGCTCGGTGCCCTTGTCCCCGGCACGACCGACAATGACAGCGGCATCGGTTTTCATGCCTTCGTGAACCGCTTCAGCGTCGATACCAGCGGGGAATATGCAATCGAGGCAGGCGCGTTCCAGGACGGATCGACCGGCGACTATTCCCTGAGTATCAGCACCATCGACGACTTCCTGCCAAGCACGGGCGCTGACGTTGCCGCAACCCTGTTGGGCAGCCTTGCGGTGGATGGCATCGCCGGGGGGCACATCGACTTTGCGGGCGACCTCGACCGTTTCCAGATGTCGCTTGTCGCGGGGGATTTCTACAGCCTCATGGTTACCAGTGACACGGGCGTCGGTGACGCCGAACTGGTCGGTGTATTCGACAGCCTCGGCCAGTTCGTGACCGGCACCGCCGACACCGACGATGACCCAATCCCTGACGGCACCGTGCCGCTCTTCTCGGTTCCGACAACGGGTCTCTATGACCTTGAAATCGGCAGCCTGGTACCGGAGGGCGGCGCCTACACGGTCGAACTGATGCGGCTGGGGACGGAGGATGATTTCCTCCCGGGGTCCTTTGCCGATGTCTTTGGCAGTATCGCGCTTGGGCAGGCCCAGACAGGCACGCTTGAATACAGCGACGATCTGGACCGCTTCACAGCCACGCTTGAGGCAGGCCGCTTGTATACCCTGTCACTGGAGGGCGCCGATACCCAGGGCGGTACGCTGATCGATCCGACAATCCTGGGCGTGTACGACAGTCTGGATCAGCTTCAGCCAGGATCCGGCGACAGCGATAGCGGCGTAGGCCTTAATGCGCTCCTCTCGGGCTTCACGGTTGCGGCCGACGGAAACTACCAGATCGAGGTGGGCGCCGAGGAAGGTTTGACCGGCACCTATACACTCAGCCTTACAAGCGATGGCCTCGTCGATGACTTCCTGCCGGGTGACGCGGCAACAATCTTTGGTAGCATTGCTGTCGACAGCACCGAAACCGGCAGCATCGAAACTGAGGGGGACCGCGACCGCTTCCAGGTCTTCTTTGAGGCGGATCAGGTTTACTCCATCGCTTTGACAGGGTCCGAATCGCTCAGCGGGACGCTTCTTGACCCCGAGCTTTTCGGCATCTTCGACAACCAGAACGCGCTTCTTGCCGGGACAACCGACAACGACAGCGGTCCGGGTCTGGATGCGTCCGTTGAAGTCATCATCGAAACCAGCGGACTGTATGAGATCGAGGTGGGCAGCCACACGCCCTCGGGCATCGGCGGATACGGGTTGACTGTAGACTTGCTCGGCAGCGTCGACGATTTCCTGCCCGGTGATTTTGCCACGACATTGGGTTCGGTGCTGGTCGACGTTCCGACCTTCGGGAATATCGAAACCGAAGGGGACCGCGACCGGTTCGAGGTCACGCTTCAGGCCGGAATTGTCTACGATATTTCGCTCGAAGGCCTACCCACCGGCGGCGGGTCGCTTGTGAACCCAGAGATCATCGGGCTATTCGACAGTAGCGGGGCGCTGGTGGCGGGCACGTCGGACGGTGACAGCGGCGTCGGCGCAAATGCGCTTGTCTCGGGCCTCACGGTGGCCGCGGACGGCACCTATCAGATCGAGATCGCCAGCGCGGCGGATCTCGGCATCGGGGACTACACACTCAGCGTCGACTTCCAGCGCTATCTTGACGATTTCCTGCCCGGCGTTGCCGCGGGCCTTGGCCAGCTCACACTTGGTGCCCCCAGCACGGGTGAGGTCGAGGCACCCGGCGACACGGACCGCTTCACCGTCACCCTGAACGCGGGCACAACCTATCAGATCAACCTGCTGGGAGCCGACACGGGCAGCGGCACCCTGACCGACCCCTTCCTTGTCGGGGCCTTCAGCCCCGGCAGCAGCACACCGTTCTCCCAGACCAGCGACGACGACAGCGGTGTGGGCGTCAACAGTCTTTCGAACTTCACACCGCCGACGACCGGGGATTACGAAATCGAAGTGAGCGGCTTTGGCGATGCAACCGGCACCTATACCGTGACCATCGACGATCTCGGTCTGCTCGACGATTTCTCCGCCGATCCCTCGACCGCCGGCCAGATTGCAATTGGGGGCAGCGCAAACGGCAGGATCGACTTTCCGGACGATGCGGACTGGTTTCGGGCAGAGCTGGCCGCCGACAGACTTTATCGGATTGAACTGGTGTCGGCGGACGGCAGCGGTGCTCTGTCGGACCCAGCTTTTTTGGGCGTGCATGACAGCAACGGCCTTTTGCTGCCGGGCACGGAAAACGACGACGGCGGGGATGGGTCAAACAGCGAGATCCTGTTCTCAACCAATCAGGGCGGCACCCACTACCTTTCGGCGGGCGGCTTTCTGGAAGACGTCGGCGACTACCAGCTGGTTCTGACTGATCTTGGCGGTGTGGTCGATGACGATGATTTTGACATAGAACTTCGGTATGAAGGGCCGGAGATCTATCGACAGGCCTTTGAGACAGCCGAGAACCGCTGGGAAAACGTCATCATAGCCGACCTGCCCTTCGCTTCGGTCGAAGGGTTCGGTTTCGTTGACGACATCCTGATCGAGGTTGTCATCGTAGACTTCGATCTTGTCTTCCCCAACGTTGAACAGACCATCATTGCCGTCTCCGGTGTTCTTGACCAACGTCCGAACGATATCGGGAATGGTGCATCGCTGCCCACCCACGCGCGCATCGTGGTCAATTCAGACGAAGCCGATAGGGTCATCAACAACCTTGATGATCTTGCCGCCAACGCCATCGGCAGGGCCCTTGGGTTTGGCGCCCTCTGGGAGGAATTCGGCCTTGTGCAGGGAAGTGGCAGCGAAGCCATCTATACGGGCAGCAATGCGCTCAGGGAATTCTCGACACTCTATGGCAGTGCGAACGGAAACGTCCTGCTCGAGGATGGCGCGGACGGTGCCCTGCCACTGCAGTACTGGCGGGAAGCCCTGCTGATCAATGAACTGATGACACCGCGGATCCAATTCCGTCCGACGGATACGCCCGCAAGACCCCCGGGCGTGATCGACAACCCGCTCAGCACAGTGACCTTAGGCGCGATGGAAGACCTTGGTTATCAAGTGAATTACAATGCTGCCGATCCCTACAGCCTGCCGAATTTTGCTTCCGTGCAGTCCGCCCCGGCGGCGGCGACGCCCCTGCCACAACCGACCCTTGCGTCCGCGCAGTTCGCCGCGGCCCTTTCTGCTGACTACGACACGGTGCCGGAAGGTGAGCAATACTTCTATGTCCGTCCGAATACGCTTTCGGAAAGCCCTACGACCTTCGCGCTCAACAACGCAAACACGCAGCTTATCTCGGCTGACGGTACCTCCGCCCTGTTCCTGGAGGGCGTTACCGGGGATTATCTGCTGATCGATCTGAGCGGGGGCTTTGAAAAGACACAGCCGACGTCCGTATCAGAGCTTTCAGGCACCGTCACTGGCGCTGAGGTCTATTCGCAATCGGGTACCCTGCTGCTCAGGTTCGATTTCTCCCAAAAGCCGGTCGCCATCGGCGAGTTGCTGGCGCAATGGCCGGGCTATGCCTTTGACGATGAGAACGTCGTCGTGGTCGACGCCCTGCCGGGCACAATCGCCCGCATCAATCCCAACGGTGGTTCAAGCGAGATGAGCCAGATCGTTGTCGGTGGAAGTGATGATTTCGTCAAGGGCGGCGACACGGCAGAGATGATCGACGGGGGCGCGGCCAATGACACCCTTCTGGGTGAGGCCGGGCACGACAGCCTGATCGGCGGCCCGGGGGACGACATCCTGGACGGGGGCGCGGGCACCGATATGGCCGTCTATAGCGGTGCGCACACCGGCTACACTCTGACGCTGAGCTCCACGGAAACGACCCTTGAGGACCGGCGCGCAGACGGCGACGGTTTCGACTACCTCGTCGATATGGAACTGATCGACTTCGCGACCGACGTTTTTTCGGGGCCCTTCAACCTCCAGCAGTTTGGCGGCCCTACCGGGCTTTCAGCGGAAGAATTCCAAAGTTTCATCGAGCTTTACATCGCCTACTTCAACCGCGCGCCCGATGCCGTGGGGCTGAACTTCTGGGGCACAGCCTTTGCCAATGGTCTTACTCTGGAAGAGATGGCTGCCCTCTTTGGGCCGCAGCCGGAAACCCTGGCGACCTATCCCGAAGGCACGTCCAACAACGACTTCGCCACTTCGGTTTATAATAACGTCCTGGGCCGGACACCGGATCAGAGTGGGATTGATTTCTGGGTGGGGCTGCTGGACGCAGGATCGGTCATGCGGGACCAGTTCATCCTTCAGGTGCTGCAGGGGGCAAAGTCCGACCTCAAGCCGGAAAATGGCCAGGACTTCGTCAATCAGCAGATCGCTGACCGGGCCTATTTGGAGACCAAGACCGACATCGGCGCCTATTTCGCGGTGCACAAGGGGATGTCGGACACAGATAACGCTGCTTCTGTAATGGCCCTCTTCACCGGAACACAGGACAGCATCGACGCCGCCGTCGCGGCCATCGACGCCTTCCACCAGTCCGCACTGGATGCCGCGACCGGCGAATTCCTGATGCCCGTTGCCGGGGTCCTCGACGATCCTTTCGCCATTGCCTGAGTGGCCTCTCCGCTCAGGAACCGTCCCTGCCCTCCGGGCTTGGCAAGGCGGGCAGTTTCAGGTGCGAATGGATTGTCACATCCCCTTCGTCGGTTACCGAGACGACCCGCAAATAGGGTGCCCCCGCATTAGGATCATCCACATGGTCACGTGAGATGCCCGCGACGACAGCACCGCTGCCCGGTTTCATGATGTAGTCCTCCAGCAGCTTGAGCCGGAACCGGCACTGAAAGCTGTTGCAGATGTTCGCCCTCAGTCCGCGCGGCAGGGTGCAGCCGAACTCCCCATGATAGAGGCAACTGCCCGATATGCTCTGATCGGGAAGATGGGACAGATATATCTCCAGGATCTCCTCTGCCTCCGCCTCGGGCGCGCACCAACGGACATAGTCGATATGGGGCTTCTTGAGAAAGGCGTGCCGCGTCCCCCCCTGCAAGCAGCAGTCGCCCTGACAGGCGATACAGGCTGCGTTCAGCGCCATCGGATCGGGCTCTTCCTGTCCTCTTCGGCGTTTGTAGCCGGGATCATCTTCCGGCTCGGCGGGCGGCTCCCCGCTCTGCTCCGTAGCGGAAAAGCTTTCCGCGATGATCGCCCTTAGATGCGCAGCAAAGTCCCTTCGCCGTACCTCGGGCTGCGGCACCAGTGGCAGGTCGACATAGGGGGCCAGGCCGTATGAAATCATGTCCAGATCTGGCTGCCCGCTTTCCTCCGCTGCCGCCCTGATGACCCCTTCGGTGCGTTTTTCGGTAAGCGCAAACCAGGCCGCATTCTGCTCCTGCTTGGACTGGGCGAGCTTTGCGGAAGCCTCCACCTTGCGGCGTGTCTGACACTCCGGCCGATCGCAATAGGCGCTGTCATTCGCGGCTTCGGGCAGTAGGGGACGCCGACAGGATTTGCATTGCATCGGTTCGGAACCCCGCTGAATAGGGAGCGTTTCACTGGTCAGAAAATATCTCAGCTTAGCACAAAACGGTCCAGCAAAGAACCGCTCTCACCCGTGGATGGTGCCTGGTCAGGCCCATTGGCCCGACGCCCCTTACCGATAGATTTGCGAGGCTACGAAGGTCCCACCATTGGCGACGAGAGAGCCCGCACCACTTGAACTGAGCCGCACCGACCCGTAGGTCAGGTTCCCGGAGAGACTGCGTGTAAACTCCGACGTGCTGATCGGCAGGCCCGCATGCTGGCGCTGGGAAACGCGGTAGCGCATCTGTGCGCCGTTGAGCGACAGAACCGTGATGCACCAGATCGGCCGGTCGCTGAGGTTACGCCCGTTCAGGACCTGCCCGCCTTTCGAACGGCAGTAGGATCGACCGACATATCCCGCCAGATTGTCGGTCGAGGGGGCTTTCTTGGCTGGCCTTTTCGCCGCTGTGGAGCCTTGCGCCCTAGGCTTGGCCACGGTGGTCGGTGTCGGTTTCTTCTTTGCCGCCTTAAGCGCGGCGTCACGGTAGGCGGCCAGCCTTCCGTCAGACACCTCTGCCCCGATCTTGCCCATCAAAGCGGCATCAATCAGCGCAGCCTTGCCAAGATCCCGCGCGGCCCTGTAATTGGCGATGGCCGCCATGGTCCGGCGCCCGGCAAGGCCATCCTCTACCCCGGCGGAGAAGCCGAGGATGTTGAGACGGGCCTGCAGATCGCGCACCGCGTCACGGGACAGGCGCAGGGGCTCAGGGGCCTCCTCTGCTTTGGGTTTCGCTGGTTTTGCGGCCTCTTGCGTCTCCGTGGACCGCGCCGGAGGCGTCGGCGCCTTCAGCGCAGCCAGCCGCCGCCTTGCCAGGGGCGTGAACTGCCCCTCCGGGAAGCGGCTCAGATAATCTTCAAAATCGGACGGCAGCGCGCTGTCCTTGATGCTCTGCCAGAAGGTCAGATCAATTGCCAGCCGCGTGTCGCTGAGTAGTGCTGCGGTCGCCTCGTTCGCCTTGCTGGTTTGAAGGGGCGTTGCCGGGGCCGCATTATCGGGCTGGAAATAGACCGGGTCTGCGCTGAGAGAGCCATAAAGAAAAGGCTCCTGCTGGCCTTCGGTCTGGCGAATTACCGCGTCGCGCACCTGCCGGAAGAACTGCCCGATCTCCAGCCCCGGCCGGTTCAGCGCCGACAGAAAGGCTATGGCGTAAGGGCTATTGGACCCGGTCCCGTCCAGCGCCACCGTCCCCTCTCGGGCCGCGTAGGCAACCAGGGTGTTTCCGTTGGGTTCATAAAGCGCGAGCCCCCGGCCAATCGATCGTGTTGCAAGGGTACGGGTCATCTGCTTGAGGAAGGGATTGTCGCGGCAGGCGTCAAGCACCACCAACTGCAGGTTCCGCGCACCGGAGGTCGCCGCCACCAGAAGATCGAGCGGGACAGCCTCATAGGCGACATCGATATCGGCCTTTAGTTCCGCATCGACTGGCACGACAAAGTTCTTTCGATCAATCTCAACTCCGTGGCCCGCGTAGTAGACGATGGAGTGATCCGCCCCCAGGCTTTGGGCGCGGAAGTTGCGCAGTGCATCCAGCATCTGCGCCCGGGAGGCATCTTCAACCAATTCCACCTCATACCCAAGCCGGGTGAAGGCGGCGGCAAGATCCCGGGCGTCCCGGGCAGGATTGGGCAGGGTCGAAGCGTGGGTATAATCACTGTTGCCGATCACGAGCGCTACGCGACGTGCATCAGCCGCAGTCGCCACGCTCAAGAGCATGAGGGACAAGGCAATCACAAATGAGGCAAATCGAGACATATCCGATGCTCGCTTTCGACAGTCCCATCTTGGAGTGTTTCGTCGCTTCGAACAAGCAAAGCTGCAGGTATCCCCCCGGAAATGCCTGCGAATTGCCCCTTCCGAGGCTCTTGGCGAGGCTATCGGTCAAGGTCGAAGGCAAACATCGTATTACCCCGATGCACAGTCTGCGCAGATCAGTCCGATCTATTGACCTAGGAGTCGCTGATTCCCCCAAGCCGGGAATATCGATTTTCAATTCGGTTCTGGACAAAGCAATACTTCAGGAAGGCCGGACATCACCACCACCGCAACAGGCCCGGTATCTGGGCCATGAACCCTTTGCCGCGCGGCAAAAGCGGACGCATCTGCGCGATCCTTTCCACATCCCCATCCAGCATTGGTTCAACGATGCGGCATGAGGTGAAGCCGGAGGATGCCAGTTCTGTCCCTGATGGCGCCCTGCGCTTGCCGAATGCTTGCTTTAACTCAGTTGTGCCTGCGCTCAGGCTTGACCTTCAAAGCAAAGAAACCCGCCAGCCCAGAGTGCGACGTGCGTGATCCCTTCGCGCAGATCGAGATGTCAGTGCAGAGCGCATCCTACCATGACGTCAGCCCGCACCTGTTCCAATCTGCCCCAGGCCTCCTGAATCACTGCACGACTGGCGAAAGCCCATCGTCAATCGCCACAGGCGTCACCAGGAAGAGGTCCTTCCCGCTTTTCGTGATCGTTCGACACATGGTTCGCGCCGTTGCCACAGATGACCGTGCGTCGGCTCAGATCGCAAGATCGAGCCGCGGTTTCCAGAAAGGCCGGAAAAGCTCGATCTTGGGACATCGGTCCATGACCACCTTCAGCCCGGCTTCCTCGGCCAGTTTTGCCGCCCGGTCGTCGTAAACACCGATCTGGCCCCAGAGAACCTTCGCCCCGATCTCGATGGCCTGCTCGGCGATGCCGTAAAGCTCTTCCTTGGGTCGGAAGACCTCGACCATATCGACAGGCCGGTCGATATCCTGGAGCGAGCGGTAGACCGGGATGCCCCGGATCTCGGTCACCTTTGGGTTGGGGTTGACCGGGGCCATGTCATATCCCGTTTCGCTCAACACCCGAAGCACACCATAGCTGAACTTAGTCTTGTCCGCGCTGGCACCGACCATGGCGATGGTTTTGACCGACCTCAGAATGTCGGAGAGGTATTCCTGGGGATAGTCGTAACGACGATCAACATCGGCTTCTGGCATCTAGGTCTCCTTTGGTGTGGCGATGTCCGCTTTCAATTCGTGTGGCTCAAGCGGATCAAGGAAAGGGTTGCGATAAAGCTTGTCATGGCTTTCGACACCGATCTCCAGCGTACAGTCGCTCAGAGGCCGCGCGACGCAGAGCAGGACATAGCCTTGGCCAATCTGACGATTGTTCAGCGCCACCTGGCGCCGCTGATCAACTTCGCCCGCCGTCAACTTGGCCGCGCAGGTGATACAGCCCCCGTATTTGCACCCGTAAGGCAGATCGACCCCCTGTTCGCGCAGCGTTTCCAGCAGAGGGCGGCGCGGATCGACCCTCAGCGTCTGACCGCCCCGGTTGGCGATCTCGATGGTGCGTGACATGGTCACAGCCAGATATCGCTGGTGCAGTCGCCGCCGGGATAGCGGGTTTCGTGGCACCGGCTGGGGCCGTTGGGTTCCTTGCCGAAATCAACGATAAAGCCCTCGTTGATCTTCATGCCACCCTTTTCGACATCACAATCGATCATCACCATCACGCCACCCTGGGTGCGGATTTCTGGATAGAACTGATTGTCCCAGGTGGAAAAGAGCGAGGTAGTCACGTAAAGCCGCTTGCCGTCCAGCGACAGCTGGAACATCTGCGGGCCACCCGCGACCTTGACCCCGTTGACCTCGGGGGCCTTGCCCAGCAAGCCGCCCATCCAGACCTGACCGGTCAGTTTCGGATTATGCGGGTCGGTGATGTCGTACTGACGCATGTCTCCGTGCAGCCAGTTGTTGAAGTAGAGATACTTGTCATCCATCGAAACCAGGATCGCGGACATCACACCGGGCACCGGAATGGGCCACTCAGGGTGCGGCTCATTGCCGACGTCGATGATTTTCTCCCACTCCCACGTGCCCGCGTCGTTCTTCCAGAAATGGATCACGTTGGCGGAAAGGGCTGCGCCGCAGAAGCCGTGAGTGCTGTCAGGGTCGTGGAGGAATTTCACTTCCAGCGGGATCAGCCCGTCTTCCCCCAGGTACATGGTCTCGACCGGTACGCGTTTCTCGAAATCCCACAGATGCAGGCGGCGGCCGTACTTGAGATAGCCCACCTCTTCCAGATCAAAGCCCGGCATGAAGGTGTTGGGGGCCGCCCATTCGGAACTGACCATCACGTTGTGGCGGGGCTGGTACCAGAAATCATAGCCGAAGGGGATGTCGCCCATGGAGTTTTCCCACCGTCCCAGGATCTCGAAATCCTTGTTGAGATGCAGATAACCGCCCGGTGCCTCCCCCTTGGCGTCCCCGAGGAAAGAGATGATGATTTCCGATCCCAGACAGTGGACCGTATGAGGCCCAGAAAGGTCGGTCTTGGCCTTGATCTCGGCCCCGTCGATGACCTTGTGCAGACGCGGTGCGCGCGGATCGGTCGCTGTGTCGACGATATGGATGTTGTTGGACCGCACCCCGGGGACCAGAAGATATTTGCGCGACATGGAATCGTCATCGTGACAGGAGGAACAAGCGTTCCAGCCCATATGATGCAGTTCGTCCCCGATCCCGGGCATCTCCAGCCGGTGGATCACCTGGGAATAGGTCGGGCTGCCGGGGTCTGCGTCCACCGTGGCAAGATAATCCGGCTTCTGAATGCCGGTGCCGGTGTAGATCGCGATTGTATAAAGCAGCTTCTCCCTTGGCGCCTTGATTGCCTCAGCAGGGCTGGCATAGCCCGGTCCACAACACACTCCGTCCATGGTTGAAGCTCCTCCCTTGATTCCCCTGTCTTTCCCATATATCGAAAAACCGATTATCACGATACGAGAAATGTATGCATCTCGAACGTTTGACACTGGTTCTTGAGATCGTCGGGCAGAAGGGCGAGGCCACCGTGGCCGACATTTGCGCCCATTCCGACCTGCCCAAGCCGACAGCTTACCGCCTGGTCCAGGATCTGGTCAGCGCGGGCCTGCTGGAGCCCGTGGCGAAGGGCCGTTTCGCGATCGGGACCCGGCTGAAACGGATCACTCAGGCCGACCAGTCCGACAGTACCCTGATCGCCCTTATCGGTCCCACGCTCAAGCAGGCAGCAATCCGGCACGGTGCCGCCTTCTTTCTGTCGCGCCTACGTGGTCGGGCGGTTGAGATCATTCACGTCGAAACGCCGGACACAGGAGTGTCCTTTCTGCATCCCGGCCTTGGCAAGCGACCGCTCCACGCCTGTTCCTGTTCCAAGGCGGTGGCGGCCTATTCTCCGGATCTGTGCCTGTCACAGGGGTTGGAGGGACGGCTCAAGGCCTATACCGAATTCACGCTCACCCGGGTCGAAGATCTTGAGGCGGAGCTCAAAACCATCCGCCGCCTTGGGTACGCCGAATGTGTCGAGGAGATCGAGCGGGGCATGTGTTCCGTCGCGGCGACACTGGCCGAGGAAGGACCGGGGGCGACCATGTCCATCGGTGCGACCGGATCAACCCGGGTCTTTACCCCGGCTTTCCGCGCGGACATTGGGCCCAAGATCTCCGAAATTGCCCGCGCGCTTTCACGGGAACTGACCTGGGACGCGCCTGCGCACGTCCCAAGATCAGCCTGACCTGTCGGCATCCCCCTTCAGGCCACCTTCGCGGTCGCTGGAAGTTCCTTTTTGGGATCAAAGAAGGGCCGGTCCACGATCTTGGCTCCGGTCGGCTGGCCGTCGACCACCACCTCAACCCCCTCCCCAAGGACGGCGTGCTCCGCCAAAATCAGCGCAAGGGCGATGTTCTGCTTAAGCCGTGGGGAATAGACGGCGGAGGTCACCTTGCCGATGAACGCACCGTCCTTCGTGACCTGCCAGAAGACGGTGTTGGGCCCCTTCAGCGGCGGTCCATCAATCACCAGGCCAATCTGTCTGCGGGCTATCCCCTCGTCCCGTATATGCGCAAGGGCCGCCTTCCCCACGAAGTCCGCATCGGTATCAAGATTGACGAGACGTCCGAGGCCAAGTTCGAAGGGATTGGTCTGAGCATCCATATCGGCGTGATAGGAGAGCATGCCCGCCTCAATACGCCGGATCGTTGAGGTATGGCCGGGCTGCAGGCCGTAAGGCGCGCCCGCCGCCATGATCTTTTCCCAAAGTTCATTACCACGCGATCCGTCCCGCAGATAGATTTCATAGCCCAACTCGCTCGACCAGCCTGTGCGCGACACCAGCAGCGGAATGCCATCCAGTTCAACCTCTCGCAGCCAGAAATAGCGCAGGTCCAGAATGCTCTCTCCAAAGAGCGCCCGCATGACCTGGCCCGATTGCGGACCCTGCAACTGGAGGGGGGAGACATCGGGCTCCCGGATGGTGACATCCATGCCCGAAAAGACGGCCAGACCCTGCGCCCAGAGCAGAATATCGCTGTCGGCCAATGACAGCCAGAAATGGTTCTCAGCCAGCCGCAGGGCGACCGGATCATTGAGGATGCCGCCATCGGCATTGGTGATCAGGACATATTTGCACTGACCGACCGCCATCTTTGACAGATCGCGTGGCGTGAGCATTTGCGTGAAACGGGCAGCGTCCGGGCCGGTGATCTCGACCTGTCGTTCGACGGCCACGTCACACAGGATCGCCGCATTGACCAGATTCCAGAAGTTCTGTTCCGGATCGCCAAAATCACGCGGGATGTACATGTGATTGTAGACCGAGAAGGCCTTTGCCCCCCAGCGGACCGTGGCCTCAAAATAGGGTGATTTCCGGATCTGGGTCCCGAAACCGAAGTTTTCTCCAGTCGTCATTTCAAATTCCCTCCCTGCCGTGCCCTTGTCATCGCGGCCGAACTTCAACGACTCATGGTTCCCGGGCAATCTTCGTGGCCACTACATGAGATCGGCCATTTCCCGCATGCGCGGACGCGACACAACAAGCAATGCGAACGGCAGTGCCGGATCTTGTGAGAATGAGGCCCCCTGCAAGCGAAGATTGGCGCGCCACTTCGTAGAGGCCCTGACTGCCCCTCAGCCGAGAAGGAACGGCAGTCAGCGTGACCCGTCCGTGCAGATAGACGGTAGCGCTGAATTCGTGCCTTCGGACATCTCCACAGGGAATGCAGGCGGGCATGAGCAAACTATTCTGGTCTATTCAGCGGTAGGATGGATCGCGCTCCGAAGGCCCGGCTCAGAAAGCCTCAACATAAGCTTGCCTTTTACCGCTGTTAGGCCAATCCTCGGCCTTGCAACCTCTTTCAAATTCTAAACACCACCTCTCAGGGAGGCCAAAGCAAGTGCTCTACGAACGTCCGAAAACACTTCAAGATGCGGTCGGCATGCTGGCTGAAACCAGAGGGAAGGCATTTGTCTTGGCAGGTGGGACCGACCTGCTTGTCCGGATGAAAAGCGATGAATTCGACGCAAACCTGATCGTCGATATCAAATCCATCGAAGGTATGTCCGAGATCGTCGAAACCGACGGCGCCTTCGTCATTGGTGCCGCCGTCTGCTGCGCAGCACTTGGAGAGCATGAGGCGTTGAGAGATGCATGGCCCGGGGTCGTCGAAGCCGCAAACCTGATCGGATCGACACAAATCCAGGGGCGATGCACAATTGCGGGCAACCTATGCAATGCCTCCCCGGCGGCAGACAGTGTGCCTGCCTTGGTCGCGGCCGGTGCAAGGGCAAAAATCGTCGGGCCGGATGGGACACGGACTGTCGATGTGCAGGAGATCCCGCTTGGCCCGGGCAAGACGTCGCTGAAGGCGGGTGAACTGGTACAGTCTATTGACCTGCCAAAACCAGCCCCCCGATCCGCCGATGCCTACCTGCGGTTCATTCCGCGCACCGAAATGGACATCGCCGTTGTGGGCGTGGCGGTAAACCTGACGCTCGACGCGGATGGCACGGTTGCGAGCGCAAGGGTCGCTCTGGGTGCGGTGGCCCCCACGGTGGTCCTGTCTGAGGCGGCCGCTGGGACCCTCCTCGGCACCAGACTGGAAGATGAAGCGCTTGATGCTTTGGCCGCGGCCTGCTCTGCCGCCAGCAACCCGATTGACGACAAGCGCGGCACAATCGAATTTCGAAAGCATGTCGCCGGCGTCCTTGGGCGACGTGCGGCGCGCATGGCCTATGACCGCGCAGGAGGTGCCTGATGTCCGCGATAGCTGTATCCACAACCATTAACGGTGACGACGTCGAATTCCTGTGCCAGCCCGACGAAACCCTGCTTGATGTTCTGCGCAACCGTCTGGGCCTTCTGGGGTCCAAAGAGGGATGCGGGACGGGCGATTGCGGTGCTTGCAGCACGGTAATGGACGGAAGGGTTGTCTGCTCCTGCCTTGTCCTGGGTGCCGAGGCAGAAGGCCACACCATTGAGACGATCGAAGGCATGGCGCAGGGCAAGGACCTGCACCCTCTGCAGAGGAAATTCATCGAACATGCGGCCCTGCAGTGCGGCATCTGCACGCCCGGATTTCTGGTGACAGCCAAGGCGCTTCTGGAGGTCAATCCAGACCCGACCGAAGAAGAAATCAGGTTCTGGCTGGCCGGTAACCTGTGTCGGTGCACTGGCTATGACAAGATTGTCCGCGCGGTGCAGGATGCTGCACGCGAAATGAGGGGAGAAGTGGCATGAGTTTCGACGCGACCTTTCAGGAAAAAAAGCTCAAGTCAGTCGGCACGCGGCCGCTGCGCCCGGACGGCGTGGACAAGGTCACCGGCCGGGCGCGCTATGGCGCTGACTACAACATGCCCGGTCAACTGGTCGCCCGCGTCCTGCGCAGCCCCCATGCCCACGCCCGCATCGTACGGATAGACACGGCCAGGGCAGAGGGGCTCAAGGGGGTCAAGGCGGTCATCACCGCGGCCGATCTGCCCGACCTCACGAATGGCAACGCGGCCCTCTTTGCGATCCTCGACAATTGCATGGCGCGCACCAAGGCGCTCTACGATGGCCACGCCGTCGCGGCCGTGGCGGCGATTGACGCCAAGGTAGCGCGCGCAGCGCTGAAGCTGATCGAGGTCGAGTACGAGATCCTGCCCCATGTGGTCGACGTGGACGCGGCCGCAAGGCCCGATGCACCAGTCATAGACGAAGGGATCTTCACCAGCGGCGTGGAGCCGAAACCAGACAGCCCGTCGAACGTGGCCGCCCGGTCGGAATTCGGGCACGGCGATGTGGAGGCAGGCTTTGCCAAGGCGGAGGTCATTGTCGAGCGCAGCTACAAGACGGAACAGACGCACCAGGGCTACATCGAACCCCATGCTTGTGTGGCGAACTGCAATGCGGATGGTACGGCGGATCTCTGGGTCTGCACGCAGGGGCATTTCGTGTACCGTCAGAACTGCGCTGACCTGCTGGGGCTGGAAGTGTCGAAGCTTCGGGTGACCTCGTCAGAAATCGGCGGCGGTTTCGGCGGCAAGACCCACGTCTGGGCCGAGCCCGTGGCCCTTGCCCTGTCCCGCAAGGCGGGGCGTCCGGTCAAGCTGGTGATGTCGCGCGAGGAGGTGTTCCGTGCCTCAGGCCCGACAAGCGCCACCTCCATTGACGTCAAGATCGGCGCGACCAGGGACGGCAGGATCACGGCGGCGACATCGACCCTGCGCTACACCAGTGGCCCCTACCCGGACACCTGGGCCGAGATCGGCGCGATGACCTCCTTTGCCTGTTACGATCTGGAAAACGTCAAGACCGTCGGCTTTGAGGTGGTCGTGAACCGGCCCAAGGTGGCGGCCTATCGCGCGCCCTCGGCACCGATGGCAGCCTTTGCGGTGGAAAGTGCGATTGACGAACTTGCGCAGGAAATCGGCATGGATGCCGTTGAGCTTCGGATCAAGAACGCGGCGCAAGAGGGGACGCGGGCCTCTTACGGGCCTGTCTATGGCCCGATTGGCATAGGACCGACCCTTGATGCGGCGCGGGTCCATCCGCACATGTCCGCCCCTTTGGGCAAAAACCAGGGGCGCGGCATGGCATGCGGGTTCTGGTTCAACTTCGGCGGCGAGACCTGCACGGATCTCAACATCAGCGCCGACGGAACCGTCACGCTGGCGGTCGGAACGGTCGATGTGGGCGGCTCACGGGCCTCCCTGTCGCTGATCGCAGCGGAGGAGATGGGCATTCCCTACGACGACATCAAGGCCGTCGTCGCCGATACGGCCACGCTGGGCTACAACGACATGACGGATGGCAGCCGCGGCACCTTCTCCTCCTCGATGGCCACCATTTCCGCCGCGCGAAACGCCATCACCGTAATGCGCGAACGTGCGGCCCTGATGTGGGACATCCCGGTTGAGGATGTCTATTGGGAAGAGGGGCAAGCCAAGGCGGCGGGATCCAAGTACGGCAATCTTTCCCCCCTCTCGGTCAAGGACATCGCGGCCGAGGCAGGCAACACGGGCGGGCCGATTGCGGGGCACAGTGAGCTGGTCGCCGACGGCGCCGGTGTCTCTTTTGCCACCCATATCTGCGACGTCGAAGTGGACCCTGAAACCGGCGCGACCAGCATTGTGCGCTATACCGTGATCCAGGACGCGGGCAAGGCCGTGCACCCCTCCTACGTCGAGGGGCAGTATCAGGGCGGTGCCGCGCAGGGCATCGGCTGGGCGCTCAACGAAGAATATATCTACGGCGAGGACGGACGGCTGCAGAACCCGGGCTTTCTCGACTACCGCATTCCGGTCTGCTCCGATCTTCCGATGATCGACACCCAGATCCTCGAAATTCCCAATCCAAATCACCCCTACGGTGTCCGGGGCGTCGGGGAGACATCCATCGTCCCGCCACTGGCCGCCGTGGCGAATGCCGTCTCAAATGCCGCTGGCGTACGATTGTCCCATGTCCCGATTTCCCCGCCCCGAATATTGGCTGCACTGCACAAACAGGCAAGGGAGTGATGGTTGAAGTTACGCTGTGGGCCGGGCTGATCCCTTTGGCTGACAACCAAAAGAAGGTCACGGTAGAGGCCACGACCATACGGGATTTGTTGCGGAAACTGGGGGAGCGGTATCCGGGCCCGAAGGCGCCGATCAAGAACGAAGTTGCTGTGGTCCTTGACGGTACGGTCTACCGCAATGACTGGTCCAAAGAACTGCCTGACGGGGCCGAGGTTTTTCTGATGCGTCGCCTCGCCGGCGGATAGGTGCGCTGTCACGGGGCTCTCGCCTGAGCAAAGAGGTTATTCATGCCCAATTCCTTTCTGTCCCACGTATCGGACACTCTGCATCAGATCGAGGCCGAAGGCCTCTACAAGCGGGAAAGGCTCATCACCTCCCCGCAAGGGGGTGAAATCACAGTCGGGAACCGCAGCGTCATCAACCTCTGCGCCAACAACTATCTGGGCCTTGCGGATCACCCTGATCTGATCAGGGCTGCCGCGGAGGCGATGGAGACCCACGGTTTCGGTATGGCCAGTGTACGCTTCATCTGCGGTACGCAGGACAGGCACCGGGAGCTTGAGCAAAGGCTCGCCTCCTTCCTTGGCATGGAAGATTCCATCCTTTTCGCCGCCTGCTTCGACGCCAACGGCGGGCTTTTCGAGCCGCTTCTGAGCGCGGAAGACGCAATCATCTCTGACAGCCTGAATCATGCCTCCATCATTGACGGCGTTCGTCTGTGCAAAGCGAAGCGCTATCGCTACGCCAACAATGACATGGACGATCTTGACGCCAAACTGAAGCAAGCCCGGTCCGAAGGTGCGCGGCATATCATGATCGCCACCGACGGCGTTTTTTCCATGGACGGGTATCTGGCGAACCTGCCTGCCATCAGGGCACTGGCGAACGCACATGAAGCCATCGTCATGGTCGATGATTGCCACGCGACCGGCTTCATGGGGCCGCGTGGCGCGGGCACGCCGGATCATTTCGGTGTCGATGTCGATATCCTTACTGGCACGCTGGGCAAGGCGCTTGGCGGTGCCATCGGCGGATACATTGCGGGCCCGCAGCCCGTCATCGACTTGCTCCGCCAGCGCGCGCGACCCTACCTGTTCTCAAACTCCCTGCCCCCTTCGATCGTCGCGGCCGGGATAGAGGCCATTCGATTGATCGAAGAGGGCCACGATCTGCGCGCCCAGCTATTTGAAAAGGCAGCGCTCTGGCGCGCCGGCCTGACGGATCTGGGTTTTGATTTGCTACCCGGTGAGCATCCCATCATCCCCGTCATGCTGGGAGACGCGAAGCTGGCCCAGGAGATGGCCGCGAAGCTCTTTGACGCGGGCGTCTATGTTTCGGGCTTCTTCTTTCCCGTTGTCCCAAGGGGCGCGGCCCGCATAAGGACCCAGATGAACGCGGCCCTCACAGAGGATGAGCTGGACCGCGCACTCGCCGCTTTCGGCAAGGTCGGCCGGGAACTGGGCGTGATCTCATGAAACCAAACACCATGACCGCCCTGGCCAAAACCAGGGCCGAAGAGGGTCTTTGGATGATTGAGGCCCCGGTACCGGAAATCGGCCCCGATGACGTGCTGATCAAGATCAACAAGACCGGGATTTGCGGAACGGACATCCATATTTGGAACTGGGACGACTGGGCCGCCGCGACCGTTCCGATTCCGATGATCACGGGGCATGAGTTTGCGGGTGAGATTGTTGAGCTTGGGCGCGACGTGACCGATCTGAAGATCGGGCAGCGGTGTTCGGGCGAAGGGCATCTGACCGGCACCGAAAGCCGCCAGAGCCGGGCCGGGAAGTTCCACCTTGATCCCGGCACGCGCGGGATTGGCGTGAATGTTCAGGGCGCCTTCGCGCAGTATCTCAGGCTTCCCGCCTTCAACGTGATCCCCCTCCCCGATGATATCCCCGATGAAATCGGCGCGATCCTCGATCCTTTGGGCAATGCCGTCCACACGGCGCTCAAATACGATCTTCTGGGCGAGGACGTGCTGATCACCGGCGCGGGACCGATCGGGATCATGGCCGCTGCGGTTGCGCGGCATGCAGGTGCACGAAACGTCGTGATCACGGACATAAACGCCGAGAGGCTGGAACTGGCCCAGCATGTGGAGCCGACTGTCCGGACGGTCAACGTGATCCAGGAGAAACTGGCCGATGTCGTCACCGCGCTCGGGTTGAAACAGGGTTTTGACGTGGGGCTTGAAATGTCCGGCAATCAGTCGGCCCTCGATCAGATGATCGAGCACCTCGTGATGGGCGGCAAGATTGCGCTGCTTGGCATTCCACCGGGCAAATCCCCCGTGGACTGGAGCCGGATCGTCTTCAAGGCCATCACGATCAAGGGCATTTACGGCCGCGAGATGTTCGAGACCTGGTACAAGATGATCGCGATGCTGCAGAACGGGCTCGATGTAAGCCGCATCAATACGCACGAATTCAGCGCGCGGGATTTCAAGCTCGGTTTCGAAACGATGAAGTCGGGACAGTCCGGGAAGGTCGTGCTGGATTGGGGCGATGTGAAATAGCCCGCCGTGGTTCTTGATGATCGGCGGCCCGTGAGGGGCGCGCAGTCCTTCATTCGGTTGCCGACGGGCCCTTCGATGCCTAACGTTGCTCCATGTCCCTGAGCCTCCCCCAGTCACAGCTATCTGGCAATCTCTTGGAGCGCCTCCGGCAATCAGTGCAGGAGGAAGGCGCGCGGCTGATTGCCGACCGGCGAAAGTTCCACGCAAACCCCGAACTTGGCTGGCAAGAGATCGAAACCACCGCAGCTATCGTCGAAGACCTGACCCAAACTGGATACAGAGTCGTATCCGAACCCGCGTTCCTTGGGAGTGTTCCACGGCTGGGGCTGAGCGAAGACCCGATCCCGGGAGAGGGCGATACGGGCTGCATTGCGATCTACGATACCGGACGCCCGGGACCGACGGTCTGCATGCGGGTGGATATCGACGCACTGCCCATCGAGGAAGCTGTCGGCAATCACGCGCCTGCGGCGCAGGGGTTTGCGTCTCGCAAGGCAGGTCTCATGCACGCCTGCGGCCACGACGGGCATGCAGCCATCGGCCTTGCCGTCGCGCGCATTGTCATGCCACTGCTGAAGGGGGGTCGCGGCAAGCTGAAGCTGCTTTTTCAACCCGCCGAGGAAGGCGGGCGCGGCGGGCGCGCCGTCGCCGATGCGGGCTGGATGGACGATGTCGATCTCTTCTTCGCAATTCACCTCGGGCTTGGTGTACCCTCAGACAGCGCCGCCTTTGCCGTGCACGGGATTCTGGCCAATGCCCGGTACGATGTGCACCTTTCGGGGCGGGCGGCCCATGCCGGGAAATCGCCCGAAGCGGGGCGTAACGCGCTTCTGGCCGCCTGCCAGATTTCACTTGGACTGCATACGCTGGCGCAGTCAAGCCGCCCGGGCGTGCGGCTCAACGTGGGCGTGCTCAAGGCCGGGAAGGCGGTAAACATCGTACCGGAAGAGGCGACCCTGACCTTTGAGATACGGGCACAGAACACCGGCGATCTGCAGGCCTTGGCGGCCCGCTGCAAGGACTTCATCGAGGCAACGGCGCAGGCCCACGGCGTCACTTCAACCCTGGCACCCGGCGGCGGTGCGGATGGCCACGCCAATCCCGATGACATTGTTGCCTGGGCCGAGGGCATCAACTCCACGACCGAAGCTTTCGGAACAGTGCTGCCAGATCTCTTCTTCGGCGCCAGTGAGGACGCGGCAACGCTCGCGCGCCGGGTCGCGGCTTGCGGCGGGCGGGCCGGCATCTTCGTTCTGGGTGCGGACCTTGCCGACGACCATCACACACCGAATTTCGACTTCGACGAGCGCGCGCTGGGCAAATCAGCGCTGCTGTGCGCGGGCCTGATCGCATCGACGATGGGACTCGATTAAGTGGACGATTGACCCTCCCCGTGAGGGCACGGGACCCGCAGATCGGACGTTTCCATTGATCCGAACATTGTAGGGTGGGTCTGTGAAGCAGGCGGATGCGGCCTCACCGCCGAGCAGATCGACAATCGTTGCGCCGTCGCGGGCTGAACCATTGAACAGGCGATGATCGCCAAGAATCCATTGGTCGCCCTGCTTGCTGAACGTTGGTCCATCATCCGGCTCGATGTCCGAGATGTCATCCGCCGGATCCAGCACCCCCTCGCCCACCCCGAATTGCAACGCCTCAATCTCAGCTGCTGCGAAGCCCGGGATCTCGATTTCGCCGCTGATCTCGATGATTTCCGCGATCTCGATTTTCAGCAGCTCGGTATCCCATTCTCCTGTCTCCTGCAGCTTGTTGAGCGACAGTGACATCCGGCGGACCTGAACGTCAGAAAGATCGTCAACCAGGATGCAGGGTATCGCCTCAGCACCGAGACGCCTTGCGGCTTCCAGGCGCACGTGTCCGTCGACCGTCCGGTATCCCGTGCCGTCCGATCTCGTACGTACGAGGATCGGAATCCGGAACCCGTAGGCCTGGATGGAACGCACAACGTCCTTAAT
>JABDKA010000136.1 GCA_013002405.1 Sulfitobacter sp.
AAGATGATCGCCAAGCGCATCCAGACGTCGCGCGCGGGGCTCGACAATCCGTCCAAGCCCATCGGGGTGTTCATGCTGGCGGGCACGTCAGGCGTGGGCAAGACCGAAACCGCGCTGGCGCTGGCCGAGGTGCTTTATGGTGGTGAACAGAACGTCATCACCATCAACATGTCCGAGTATCAGGAGGCCCACACCGTATCGTCGCTGAAAGGCGCGCCTCCGGGTTATGTCGGTTATGGCGAGGGCGGGGTGCTGACCGAAGCGGTGCGGCGCAAACCCTATTCCGTTGTCCTGCTGGATGAGGTGGAAAAAGCCCATCCGGATGTGCACGAGCTGTTCTTTCAGGTCTTCGACAAGGGCGTGATGGAGGACGGCGAGGGGCGGGTGATCGACTTCAAGAACACCCTGATCCTGCTCACCTCCAACGTCGGGTCGGAATTGATCATGGACATGTGCGCGGACCCCGATCTGATGCCCGAACCCGAAGGCATTGCGAAGGCCCTGCGCGATCCCTTGCTCAAGGTTTTTCCCGCAGCGCTGCTGGGGCGGTTGGTGACCATTCCCTATTACCCGCTCTCTCCCGATATGATCGGCAAGATCACGCGGCTTCAACTTGGCCGGATCGAAAAGCGCGTGTCCGAAGCTCATGGCGTGCCCTTTACCTATTCCGACGCGGTGGTCGATACCATCGTTTCCCGCTGTCAGGAGCTGGAGTCCGGAGGCCGGATGATCGACGCGATCGTCACCAACACGATGCTGCCCGACATCTCTGCCGAATTCCTGCGGCGCATGATGGAGGGCAAGAGTGTCTCCAAGGTGGAGATCGACGCCAAAGAGGGAGAGTTCGCCTACGCATTTGACTGAAAGGGCAGTGTGGTCCGAGGCAGGAGACCAGAGAAGGTATTGGTCAGAACCACCCAATTGGGGTAGGCTGATGGAAGTTGGAAAGGTCGGATAACATGTTGAAAAATCTTGATCCTGCCAAGTTCCCGTTGCGACTTGAAGGTGATGTCTTGGGCAAGAAGCTCTTGCCCCTGGCGGCGAGCGTGCGCGAAGGTCTGAGCGAAATCCCCACCATCGAAGTCGATTTCTTTTGCGAGAACGCAAAGCTCAAGCTGGAGGATATCGTCGGCGCCTCCGTGCATCTTGTCGCCGAGGACGACAAGGGGTCGAAGGAGCGCTGGTTCAGGGGTACCTGCATCATGGCCGAATACGTCGGTCAACTGGATATCGGCGGCCAGTTCCGGGCCGTCGTGCGTCCCTGGTTGTGGTATCTGACCCGGCGCACGGATGTGCGGATATTTCAGAACATGACCGCAATCGACATCATCAAGAAGGTGATCGAAGATCAGGGTTTTTCGGGCCGTATCGACGATAAGACCAGCCATAAACCTGCAACCCGTGTTTACTGCACGCAGTATCGCGAAACCGATTATGCCTTCATCAGCCGCCTGATGGAGGAAGAGGGGATCTACTATTTCTTCGACTACTCCGGCAGTATCGAGAAATTGGTGCTGGCGGATGACACCAGTGCCCACGCGGCCATCGCCGACCCGGCGGAGTTGCTGTATCTGCCTTACAATATCAAGACCACGACCGAGAAGATCGGAGGGCTGGTCTTTGAATGGAACGGGGCCGAGCAGGTGCGCAGCGCCAAGGTGACCCTGGACGACTACGATTTTGAGAATTCGACCTCTGATCTCAAGGCCGAGAGTACCAAGAAGGACGCAAAGTACATCAGGAGCGGCGATGACCGTTACGACTATCCGGGGCGTCATCGCAAGGCTGACCTGGGAGAGCACTATGCCAAGGTGAGGATGGAGAGTGAAGCGGCCCCGCGTCACATGATCAATGGTCTGTCAGATGCCGTGACGATCGCGGTTGGTTGCACCTTCAAGCTGAAGGATGGTCCACGCTCCGATGATGACCCGTCAGAGGTGATGGTGGTCTCCAGCGAGCATGAGCTTGTTCAACTTGCCGCCCTTGAAGACGGGTTCTTTGACGGTGAACTTGCCCCGATGGCTGCCCTCGACATCGAAAAGGCGCACAAGGAGGCACATCTGGCCCGGTTCCGTGCCCTGAAGAAGGATGTCCAGTACCGCAGCCCGCAGATCACGCCCTGGCCCAACGTTGGGGGCATTCACACAGCCCTTGTGACAGGCCCGAGCGGCGAGGAAATCCACACCGACAAGCACGGGCGTATCAAGGTGCTGTTCCACTGGGACCGCAAAGGCAAAAAGGACGAAAACTCATCCTGCTGGATCAGGACCATGATGCCCTGGACCGGCAAGCGCTGGGGGGCCATCGCGATCCCCCGGATCGGGCAGGAGGTGGTGATCCAGTTCGAGGAGGGGGATCCGGACCGCCCGCTTTGCATCGGCATGCTTTACAACGACAAGACCATGCCGCCCTATGAATTGCCCGCCAACAAAACCCAGTCAGGGGTGAAAACCAACAGCTCCCTCAAGGGTGGCGGATTCAACGAACTGATGTTCGAGGACAAGAAGGACAAGGAACTGGTCCGTTTTCAGTCCGAAAGGGACTACGAGCAGATCGTCAAGAACGACGCGACCGTGACGATCGGGCTTGAAAAGAAGGACCCGGGCGATCTGTCGGTCACCGTGCACAATGATGTGAGCGAAACCATCAACGAAGGCAACTATACTGAGCTGGTCAAGAAGGGCGATCATGAGACCACCCTGGACATGGGCGATCACAAGACACTGCTCAAGCAGGGCGATATCGAGGTGGAGGCCAGGGCCGGCAAGATAACGGTCACAGCCAAGCAGTCGATCGAACTCAAGGTCGGAAAATCGACGATCAAGATGGATCCGATGTCCGTCACCATCCAAAGCCCCAAGATCGCCGTGCAGGCCGATATCAAGGCGGACCTGGGCAGTCCGCTGACGACCGTGAAGGGCGATACCATGCTGACCCTGAAGGGCGGCGTCGTCTTTATCAACTAGGATGTAAACCGTGCAAGAGCGTTTCAAGAACCTGACCAAACTGTCTTCCGAGCCTGCGGCAAAGATCCTTGCAGCACAGAACGCACGCCTGGAAACCCAACTTGCCGCACCCGCTAGCGCACCGATTGACGAGGTTCTTTCGGAGCTGGCAGAAAAGGACGCACCGGTGGACATGTTGCGGCTCCTTTCCGCCGTGTTGCCGCCGCGCGAAAGGGTCTGGTGGGCGTGCCTGGCCGCGCGGGACATCATCGGGTCGGGGCCAGAGAATGCGACGCCTTCTCTCAAGGCGGCGGAGGATTGGGTTTTCAAACCGACGGAAGAAAACCGCGCCGCAGCGGTGGCCAGCCTGGATTACGCACCGGTGGAAGATGATACCGTGCACTGCGCCCTGAGCGTGATGTACGCCGACGGCACCCTGGGGCCAGGCGAGCTTGCCCAGCATCCCGGCCCGCCGGGCGGGTCGTCTGTCACAGCCTTTGCCATGAACATCGAAGCCCTTGGCCGGAAGATGGAGCTGTTCGATGACTACGTCGAGGTTCTGATCGACCGCGCGCTTGACATTGCGAGGGGGGGCAGCGGCAAGATCGACGTGCCCGTTATGGAAGAGGCGGAGGAATAGACCATGGGGATGCCGCAAGCCAGAATGCTCGACCTTCACGCCTGTGCCCTTCCGACGACACCGCCGCCGCCGGTCCTGCCGGTGCCGATCCCCATCGCGCCGCCGTGCCTGCCGACGGTGCTGGTCGGGAAAATGCCTGCGGCAAGGGTGACCGACATGACCATGGCGGTCCCGCCGCATCCCATCCTCAAGGGATCGACGACGGTCCTTATCGGCAAGCTGATGGCCGCGCGCATTGGTGACAATTGTGCCTGTGGTGGGCCCATCGCCAAGGGTGAGTTCACCGTGCTGGTGGGGGGCTGATACGTTCGATGACGGTGACCCTGAAATTCCAGTCTTCCGGCATGGTGCCCGGTGACGGCGCGCCGGTAACGATGCGTGGAGGCAGCCTGACCGTGGGGCGGGGCCCTTCCAACGACCTGGTCCTGCCGGACCCGGACCGGATGCTGTCCAAGAACCATTGCGTGATCGAGGACCACAACGGCAGGATCGTGATCGTCGATCTGTCGACAAACGGCACTTTCCTCAACTATTCGAAGGTCCCGCTGGGCCGCACGCCGACACCCCTGAACAACGGCGATGTCCTGTCGATCGGCGGTTACGAGATCGTCGTCGAGGTAGGTCAGGAGGTGCCCGACCTTGATGATCTTCTTGCCCCTGCAGCCGCCCCAACGCCGTTGTCGGGCCCTTCGCCGACCGATCCCATGCAGGTTCTTGATGACCCCGGCGCGGAGGGAGATTTCCTGGACGATCTGCTTGGCGCCGAAGGCGGTCCCGCCGGGCCGAAGGACCTTGGCCAGCCCGACCCCATTGATGAACTTTTGCCACCGGCAGGCGAGGATGAGGACGCCTTCTTCAAGAAGGCCGAAGACGGGCGCGAAGGTAAAGGGGCCTCGATCCCCATGCACAATCCTTCCATTCGCGACAGTTTCTCTCCCTCCGCGCAGGCCGGATCCTCCGTTATCCCCGATGACTGGGATGATCTGTTGGAGCCCGACGAGAAATCGGTTCAACCGCCACGCGCGACGCCTGCGGAAGCAACCGTCACGCCCCGGCCCGCAGCGCCGCCCGCGCCCCCCCAGGAGGCGCAGGCGCCCGCGCCGCCCCTGGAAGAGACCGCCGTTTCAACGCCCGGGACGGCCACCGGGACGGGCGACCAATCGGCCGCGAAAAGCTTCCTGCAAGCGCTTGACTGCGAAGATCTGAAGATCGAAGAGCCCGATCTGGAGCGTATCATGGCCCGCATGGGCCGGGTGATGCGCACCATGATCGTCGGGCTGCGCGAAATCCTGATGACCCGTACCTCGATCAAGTCGGAGTTTCGCATCGATCAGACAATGATCAGCGCCGGGGGTAACAACCCCCTCAAGTTCTCGATCAGCGAGGACGACGCGGTAGCGGCCTTGGTCAAACCCAAGGCCAAGGGATACCTCAGCCCCGAAAGCGCGACCGAAGAGGCGCTGAACGACATCAAGGCGCACGAGATTGCGATGGTCACGGGGATGGAGGCGGCCATCAAGGGCGTACTTGGCAAACTGGACCCGCAGGTGCTGTCCGGTCAGATTGAGACATCCGGCGGATTTGGCGGTATGTTCAAGGGCAAGAAGGCCCGCTACTGGGAAGTCTACGAAAAGATGTACTCTCAGATATCCGATCAGGCGGAGAATGATTTCCACGAACTGTTCAGCCGCGAATTTGCGCGGGCGTACAAGGAACAGCTCGATAAACTGAAATAGCGCTTAAACAAGGCGCACATAACGGGAGACCAACGATTGTCCTGGGACAACAAAGTGCTTTGGACGGAGGGGCTTTTCCTGCAGCCCCACCACTTCCAGCAAGCCGACCGCTATACCGAGGCGCTGGTGGCGGGCCTCGCGCGGCGCACGGTGCCCTATGCCTGGGGTTTCTCGTCGTTTGAAATCGACGATGAGGCGCTGAAGGTCGGCAAGTTCGGTCTCAAGGAATGCTCTGGCCTGACACAAGATGGCACTGTTTTTCGCGTGCCGCAGGCCGATGACCATCCGCCCTCGCTGGAAGTGCCCGAAAACATCAAGGACTGCGTTGTCCTTCTGACAATTCCACAACGCCGCCAGGGGGCCCGCGAGGTCGATTTGACCGACGGTGGGCATTCCGTGAGTCGGCTGCTGCCCGCTGAAATCGAGATCACGGATGTGACATCGGCGGACAAGAAAGGGGTGCCGATCGGGGTGGGCAAGCTGCGCCTGAAATTCGCGCTGGAGGTCGATGATCTCTCGGACATGCTGGCCATCCCCGTCGCCCGCATCATCGAGGTCCGGCCGGACAAGGAAATCCTGCTTGACCGGTCCTTCATCCCAAGCGCCATCGACCTGCGCGCGGCACCCGCGCTGAGCGGCTTTGTCAGCGAACTGGAAGGGCTTCTGTCCCACCGGATGCAGGCCCTGGCCGGGCGTCTGTCTGAATCCGGGCCCGCCCGCGGGGCCGCCGACATCTCCGATTTCCTTCTGTTGATGACAGTCAACCGCGCGCTTCCGCTGTTCCGGCATTTCGCCAACATCGAAAACCTGCATCCCGAGACGGCCTACCGCGCCTGCGTATCCCTGGTCGGAGAGCTTTCGGCCTTCATGAGCGAAAACAAGGAAGCGCCGCCATTCCCCCCCTACAAACACGACGATCTGTCAAAAACCTTCCAGCCGGTTTTCCGAACCCTGCGCCAGTACCTCAGCGCGGTCCTTGAACAGACTGCGGTGGCGATATCGCTGGAAGAGCGCAAATACGGCATCAGTGTTGGCGTGATCGCGGACCGGAAGCTTCTGACCAGTGCAGGCTTCGTTCTGGCGGTCAAGGCCGATGTTCCGGCCGAGGACATACGCCGGCATTTCGCGGGACAGTCCAAGATCGGACCGGTCGAAGAGATCCGCCAGTTGGTGAACTCGGCCTTGCCCGGTATCACCCTCAGACCCTTGCCCATTGCGCCGCGCCAGGTCGCGTACCATGCGGGCACGGTTTACTTCGAACTAGATGCCGACAGTCCCTACTGGGGCAAGATGACGACTTCGGGCGGTATCGCGGTACACGTGTCAGGACAGTATCCTGGACTTGAAATGGAACTCTGGGCGATCAGGAACAGCTAGGAAAGGGCCACGGCGATGTCTGATGAAGACCCCTTTGCCGAACCCGGCGATACAGACAAGACGGTGATCAAGCCCAACCCGGGCGGGCGCCGTTCTGCGGTCCAGCCCCAACCCCCCCAGCCCGCACCGGAAACCGCCGCGACGCAAGCGGCACCAGAAGGCGTGGCGACCCCAGAGCAGCCTGCAGTCCAGTCCTTTGGCGTGCCTACACAGGGTGGTGGCCAAGGCGCACAACCCGCGGTCCGCGCGGCGCAGGATGCGCCCGAACTGGTTCTGACCGGCATGAACACGCTGGCGGCCTGTGCCGCGCCACTCTTTGATCTGATCAGCCGCATTCGCAACCGGGCCCAGCACATGGATGCGGAAAAGCTGCGCCAGTCTGTCGTTTCCGAAGTGCGGGCATTCGAAAACCGCGCCTTGCAGGCCGGTATACCCGCACAGAAGGTCAAGGCGGCGCGCTACGCGCTTTGTGCGACGCTCGATGATGTCGTACTCAACACGCCCTGGGGCGGGCAGTCAAACTGGGGGGTGCAGTCCATGGTCGCCACCTTCCACCGCGAGACGGTGGGCGGGGACCGCTTCTACGATCTGCTGGCCCGGCTGCAGAAGGATCCCGGCAACAATCTGGATATGCTGGAATTTCTCTACATGTGCCTTTCCCTCGGCTTTGAGGGACGTTTGCGGGTAGAGCAGGGGGGAACGGACAAGCATTTGCGGATCAGGCTCGGGCTTGCCCAGCTCATCCGCGCGCAAAGGGGCGCTTTTGAGCGGGACCTTTCCCCGAACTGGAAGGGCGTCGACAGGCCCTACCGCGCCCTGTCGGCCTGGAAACCAGTCTGGATCGCTCTGGCGACCACGGCGGTTCTGCTGATCGTTCAGTTCGGCGGTCTCAGCTATGTCCTGTCCAACCGAACCGAGAACGTTATCGGCCAGCTTTCCATTATTGATGCGGGCCCGGTGGCCGAACTGGAGCGGCGCGCACCGCCGCCGCCGCCCGTTCCCACACAGGACGAACAGGTGGAAAAGGTGGTCAGCTTTCTTGAGCCCGAGATCGCCGAAGGGCTGGTCAAGGTCTTCGGCAAGGGCAACACGATTGTCATCCGCATTGCGGGCTCGGGCATGTTCGGCTCGGGCTCCGACGCCCTCGTAGACACCTTTGAGCCAAAGATCGCCCGGGTCGCCGCCGCATTGAACGATGAGCCGGGCAAGATCATCATCGTGGGCCATTCCGACAATGTGCCGATCCGCTCATCGCGCTTCCCGTCGAACATGCACCTGTCGCTGGCCCGCGCAAAATCTGTGATGAAGACGATGGCCGCAGCGATCAGCGACGATGCAAGGCTCAGCGCCGAAGGCAGGGCCGATGCCGAACCCATCGCAGATAACGCAACCCGCGAGGGCCGCGCCACGAACCGCCGGATCGAAGTGGTGCTGGTACAGGAGAAAGAGGCATGAAGATCCTGCGCTTTTTCCAGTCCATCTATTTCGTGCTCTTCGTCACCGCGCTTCTCCTGTCGCTTTGCTTTTGGTACCTCAGCCCGCTGATCGGTGGGGAGGAGAGCAGGCCCTTCGACGGTATCCTTGCGCGCCTGATCGTGGTGGCGGTTCTCTTCCTTATTTTCGGTAGCATCATGTTGCTGATCTTTCTGCGACGGAGGCGGCGTGAGACCGAGATGGTCAAGGAGATCGCGGAAAGCGCCGATGCGGGCGAGGACGTGGTCAGCGCGGAGATTTCGGAGCTGCGCACCAAGCTGAAGACCGCGATGGCGAACCTGCGCAAGTCCAAGAACGGGCGCACCCATCTTAACGATTTGCCATGGTATATCATGATCGGGCCACCCGGAGCGGGCAAGACGACGGCCATCGTCAATTCCGGCATGCAGTTCCCCCTGGCCGAAGAGACCGGAAAGGCGGCCATCGGCGGGGTCGGGGGCACGCGGAACTGTGACTGGTGGTTTACCAACGATGCGGTCCTCATCGATACCGCCGGCCGCTACACCACCCAGGAAAGCGATGCCAAGGCGGACAATGCCGCCTGGCTGGGGTTCCTGAACCTTCTCAAGAAGTTCCGCAAGCGTCAGCCGATAAATGGGGCGATCATCGCCATCAGTCTCAGCGATCTGGCGCTGCAGGACGAGATCACCCAGAAGGGCCACGCCAATGCCGTGCGCAAGCGGCTGGTGGAGCTGCGAGAGACACTCGGCGTGCGGTTTCCGGTCTATGTCCTTTTCACGAAGGCGGACCTGATTGCGGGCTTTACCGAATTTCACGACCGCCTTGGCAAGGAAGACCGCGAACAGGTCTGGGGCTTTACCTTCGATCTGGACACGTCCAAGGAGGATACCTCCCCGATTGCGGGCTTTGACGGGCAATTCGCCGCACTGCTGGAGCGGTTGAATTCCCAACTGCTGGAGAAAATGCAGTCAGAGACCGATCCGCAGCGCAGATCGCTGATCGCGGGGTTCCCCGCGCAGGTCGCCTCCATGCGCGGAGTCGCAAGGACCTTCCTGACGGAGGTTTTCCAGGAGAATCGCTATCACCACCGGCAGATGCTGCGGGGCGTCTATTTCACCTCCGGAACCCAGGAAGGCACGCCCATTGACAGGCTGATGCTGAGTATGGCGCGGACCTTCGGCATCGGACGCCAGGCCATCGGCAGCGGGCAGGGGGCCGGACGCTCCTATTTCCTGACCCGTCTGTTTGAGCGGGTTGTCTTTCCCGAAGCGGGCCTTGTTTCAGCCGATGACAAGGTCGAGCGGCGCTACCGCGTGACCAAGTGGGCAGCAATGGCCGCTACTGTGCTGATCGCGATCGGTTTCGGGGCGCTGCTGGTGCGATCCTTCCAGGGCAACAGCGCCCTGATCGCGGAGGCCAATGCCAGCGTCTCGACCTACAGCGAGGCTGCCGCGACCCTTCCCGGCAGTCCCATCGGGGATACCGATCTCGTCCCGGTAATTGACGCACTGAACGTGCTGCGGGCCATGCCCGCGAACCCTACGGTAGCCGATCCCGATCCGGAGCGGCGTCTCACTTACGGGCTCTATCAGGGGGAGGTCATCGGCTCACAGGCGGCGCAGACCTATCGCCGCGCGCTCAACCAGCGGTTCCTGCCGCGGCTGCTGCTTCGGCTGGAGGAGCAGATCAGCGGCAACATGAACAATCCCGATCTGCTATACGAGGCGCTCAAGATCTATCTGATGCTGGGGCTTGAGGGGCCCATGAATCAGGATCTGGTGCGCGAATGGATGACCCTTGACTGGTCGCTGGCCTATTCCGGTCCCTCCCGGGACCAGTTCCGGGCCGATCTCGAGGCGCATCTTGATGCGCTTCTGACCCAGCCCATGCAGCAGATCGCCCTCAATGGCCCTCTGGTCGAACAAGTTCAGGGCCTCCTTTCCGAGATGCCCCTGGCGCAGCGGGTCTATAACGGGATCATCAACAGCCCTGCCGCCGTTGCCCTGCCGAAATGGCGCATCACCGATGCGGCCGGGCCCGCCGTGACACGCGTCTTTGTCCGGTCTTCGGGAAAACCGCTGAGCGAGGGGGTCGAGGGCATTTTCACCTACGATGGCTTCAATCGCGTCTTCCTGGGCGAAGCGCTTGGTGTGGCAACGCGGATCCAGCGGGAGAGCTGGGTTCTTGGACCCAGGGGGGAAGCCGAGCAGACTGAGCAGGCGCTTGTCGCGCTCAGCCGAGATGTGCTCGACCTCTATTACAATGACTTCATCTCCCGCTACGACGCCGTGCTGGGGGATGTGGATATCATCCCGCTGGAGTCGCTCAGCCATGCGGTGGAGGTGACCAACGTCCTTTCCGGCCCCACCTCGCCGATCGTCAATCTGCTGGAGGCGATCGCGGAGGAGACCAGGCTGACGGAAGACCGCAGCAGCGGTGCCGCCATCGGTGGCGGCGGTGAGGCCACAAAAGATCTGAGCGAAGCCGCAGATTACGAAGTCCGCCGTGCCGTAGGTTACCGGACACGGATCCTGCTTGAGGCCCTGTCGAAATCCGCAACCGCGAGTGGCGGGCCACCGCCAAAGGCACCGGGTGCCTATGTGGAGGAGCGGTTCGCCTGGCTGCATCAACTCACCCAGGCCGCGGAGCCGGGACTGCCATCGCAACTTGATGAACTGATGGTTCTTTTGACGGAACTCTACCAGGAGCTCAACAAAATGAGCTTTTCCGGCTCCTCCTCCGCAAGCGGTGAGGGGGGTGTCGCCATTCAGCGGTTCCAGGAGGCCGCCGCCCGCATCGACGGTCCGCTGCAAAGGTGGGCCACCCAGATCGGTTCCGGATCTTCGGGGATCACGTCGGACAGCACGCGATCTTCCATCAATGCACGCTGGCAGGCGAATATCCTCCCCTTCTGTCAGCAGGCACTGGCCGATCGCTATCCGATCAACCGCAGGGCACGCGCGGATGTGGCGATTGCGGATTTCCAGAAGCTGTTTGGCCCGGCGGGCCTGATCGACAGCTTCGTGACCGAAAACCTGCTGAAATTCATCGACACACGCACGCGTCCCTGGTCCTGGAAAAAGGTCAACGACGTGGACCTCGGGATCAGCCCGGCGGTCCTTACCCAGTTGCAATATGCGGCCGAAATCCGTGAGGCCTTCTTTGGCGGTGGCACTGCGCCCGCTGTCCAGTTTCAGATCATGCCGCAGGCACTGGATCCAAAGGCAAAGTCCGTCTCACTGGAAGTGCATGGCAAGCAGGTCAATTTCGCCCACCGTGGCGGCGCGCCGACGCCCATCGCGGTGGACTGGCCCGGTGCCGTGGGTCTGGCGCGGGTGATGTTCGATCCCCAGCCGCGGGATATCGAAAGCGTGCTGCAGCGCGACGGTCCCTGGGCCTGGTTCCGCCTGCTCGATGCAGCGGAAGTGCGGCGGACAAACGTATCTGATCGCAAGCGGGTGATCTTCAACGTGGGCGGCCGCATTGCGATCTTTCAGCTGCAGTCCGGATCGGTGATCAATCCCTTCACCTTGCCCGCGCTTTCGAAATTCAGCTGTCCAAAGTCGTTCTGATGTCGGGTCGGGGGTTCGGTGCATTCGGAAAGATCCCTGCAACGGGGGATTTCTTTCGGATCAACGCACCACCCGGTTTTGTCGGCCCCTGGGACGAATGGCTGCAGCGTTGCATAGTCTCGGGCGCCCATACTTTCGGTGAGAAGTGGGATGAGCTTTACATGTCGGTGCCGATCTGGCGCTTTTGCCTATCGCCGGGACTGGCCGGAGAGGCCAAGATCCTTGGTGTCCTGATGCCCTCCGTCGATTCTGTGGGGCGCCGATTTCCGCTGACACTTGCAGCGGCCCTTCCGAAAGAAGGTCCTCTTCTTCTGGATCATTTTCTGAACAGTGATCTCTTTGCTCGTCTCGAAGAGATTGCGCTGGCGACCCTTGAGGATGGGGCAAGCAGTGATGCCCTTGCCAAAGCTCTGGAAGAAGCGCCCGATCCCTTGCAGCAGCCGCATGCGCGGTTTTCTCACATAGATGGTGCCACTTCCGTGGAGCGGGCCAAGACCCAGACAGAACTGTTGGCTCTGCTTGCCGCGCAAGGCCCTGCCGCGGGAAATGCCCGGTCGAGCGTCTGGAGCGCGGCACTGGAGGACGATCTGCGCCTGATGATCTGCGACGGCCTGCCGGAAGGGCCACAGATGCAAGCGCTTTTCGATCTTGAAGCGCCCCTCTGGGCGAAGGAGGCGGCATGAGCGAAGTGTCTCAGGTCAGGTACAACGCCAAAAGCCACGTTGGCCTGCAACGTTCGGTCAACGAGGATTCCGTCCTGGCCTTGCCGGACCAGCGGATCTGGGTTGTCTCAGACGGTATGGGCGGTCACGCGGCGGGTGACTACGCCAGTCAGCTGATCACCGGGTTGATTGCCACCATAAGCCCGGACCTGCCCGCTTCTGATCGCATGCATGCGGTGCGTGACGCCATCCAGAAGGCCCACGGCATCATCCGTGAAGAGGCGGAAAAACAGGGGGTTGAGGTGATCGGCGCGACGGTTGCAAGCTTGATGCTGGCCAACGCCCACTTCGTCGCCATCTGGGCGGGGGACAGTCGCATCTACCGGCTGCGCAACGGTGAGATCCAGATGCTGACGGTTGATCATTCCGTCGTGGCGACCCTTGTAGAGGCGGGGCAGCTGACCTGGGACGAGGCAGAGCAGCACCCGCAGTCGAATGCAATCACCCGTGCCGTCGGCGTAGGCAATGCGCTGGAATTGGACAAGGTCCGCGGGGACGCCGCGCCCGGGGACCGTTTTCTGCTCTGCTCGGACGGTCTGACCAAATATGCGACCTTTGCCATGCTTCAAGATCTACTCAGCCGGACGCCGCTGGAGACGATTGTGGACCGGCTGATCCAGCTGGCCCTGAATGGCGGCGGGGCGGACAACATTTCGGTCATCGTGGTCGACGTCGATTAGACCCTAACGAAGCGAGGTTGTCAGGATCCGACTGTCGAGCGAGTAGATGCGCGTCTCAAGATTGCCGTTCTGCTGCAATAGGGCCTCCGAAAAGCTCAGTGCAGACTCGCTCGTGGGCCGCATTTCGTTGAAAAGCGGTGCGCTGGAATGGATGACGATCACCTTGGTCTTGCCAAGCGTCGTGTCATCGACCCGGAAGGCAAGGCCACCCGTGCTTGGTGCCTCATCAATGGAATAGGCGACCCTGATGGGAAGGGGACCCTCCGTCCCGTTCCGCAAGCTACCAACCGCGTTGTCGGTGCGGTTGATGTTGGGCAGCAGGTGAAAGACGTTTCCGGATACATCGAGGACGGAGACCGTGAGGTAACCGTCTGTCGTTTCGGGTGGGAGGAGGACGTCGATCACGGGGTTCTCACCGACAATGAATTCACCGTCCGGCGCGGGCGCGCCCCCCGCGTCGCCGCGGAAAAAGGCGATGTCGATGCCGCTCGCGGGTGCTCTGGGCAGGATGCTTTCCAACAGACAGAGGGTCGGGTTCAGGATGTTGGTATTTATCTCAAGTCGGCGGTCGCCGATGACCTCCTCCAAGGCGGATCTGAGCGCCGCACGGCCCTCTTCGCTGGACATGGTGCCCGCGATGCGCACCGTGCCATCCTGG
Source organism: Sulfitobacter sp. (assembly GCA_013002405.1). Taxonomy (GTDB): domain Bacteria; phylum Pseudomonadota; class Alphaproteobacteria; order Rhodobacterales; family Rhodobacteraceae; genus Sulfitobacter. Next base: position 13,786 of record JABDKA010000136.1, read on the forward strand.
CCGTACCCGACCGCTGGCGGATCGACAAGTTGGAGGGGACCACAGTCCGCACGTTGGCGCAGGATCGGATCGAGCTTTTGGGCCGCCAGGATCAGCTCATTCAGGCGGATGTCCGGCTCCACCGCGAGGGCACCGACGGTGCCCGGGTCAAGAAGGGCCAGGATCCGGTCGTGAAGGGCGGGATCGCTGGTTTCGCCTACGACTTCAACCGTGTTGCCCGAAATGGACAGGCGCCAAACGTCAAGGTCATCGACCGCATTGAGCAGGGTCAGAACGTCCGGTCCCCAGCTTTCCGCGATATTGCCACTGGCGAGCGTCAGATCGACTGTCCCTTGGGCTGCTTCCATGCGCTGACGCAGGTCTTCTGCGATGGTCTCAGACGGGACAAACCCGACGGCGCGGGGCGCGGCGCCCTTCGCCTCGGCGATGGAAAGCCGGTAGGGATCGGCAACGGGCAGATTTGGCGCGGATGAGAAGAGGCCGGACATAAAGGCGGCACCGAGCGCTGCGACTAGGACAAGGCCTGCGATGACCGGCACCAGGACAGATCGGGATTTCTTCGCGCCAGCGCTTTTGCCGGGTGCAGGGGGCGGGGCGCTTTGCTTTGCCTTTTGGGCCACCGGCGCGATGATGGTGGCATCTGAAAGATCTTCTGACCCAGCCGGGGTTCCCTGGTCCAGCGCCGCCAGGATCTCGGCCGCACTTTGATAGCGTTTGTCCGGATCGGGGTCCGTCATCTTGTCGAGCAGGGATTTCAGCGGCTCCGGCACCCCGTCCGTATTCAGCGGATCGGCCTTCCTCTTGACCACCTCCATGGGATTGTTGCCGATATCGGGGGCTTTGCCCCGGAAATTGGCCAGCAACAAAGCCCCGAGCGAATAGATGTCGGTGCGTTCGTCCGTCTTGCCTGCCAACTGTTCGGGGGCAGCATAGGCGTATTTGCCGGCAAATTCGTTGCCGACGATGGTTTCGGCGCCCGGATTGGTATCCTTCGCGATGCCGAAATCAATGATCACCGCCTGGGCCGGATCGCCGTTCCGCAGGATGATATTGTCGGGCGACAGATCCCGGTGACAAATTCCCTTGGCGTGGGCCGCCTGCAGTCCTTCGGCCACCCGGCGGCAAATCACCTGCAGGTCATCCGCCGACATGGGCCCTTCCTTCAGCTTCTTGTCGAGCCCGGGACCATCGACATAGTCGATCAGCAGGTAGACATGGCCATCGGGGGTGCGGTTGTTTTCCGAGTAGCGGACGACCGCGTCGTGCCGGATCTCCCTCATTGTCTCTTCCCGGGTAAGAAGAACGAGGTAGTCATCGTTGTTGGCAAATTCGGTCTTCAGAACTTTGAGCGCAACCAACCGTCCCGAAATCTCGGACCGGGCGCGGTAAACGTCAGATGTACCACCACGGCCCAGGATGGCCTCGACCCGGTAGGTGTTATTGACCAGATCGCCCGGTTGAAAGAGATCTCCCGGAAGCGGTTCAGGCATGGTGGCTCCGCCGTGGCAGGAGGGGCGGGTTCATCAGCCCAGAGCCTGGAATTCGACCCGCCGGTTGTCGTCGCTGCGCGGATTTGCCGGATCGAAGGGCGCACTTTCGCCCATTCCAACGGCCTCAAGCCGTGCGGCGTCGATCCCGCATTCGTTCACGAGGTGCCGTTTGACCTCCTTCGCCCTCAGAAGGGAAAGGTTTTCGTTGTAGGAGGCCGAGCCAGAGCTGTCGGTATGGCCCACGATCTGGAAAAGCTGCACGTCGACCTGCTTCATTGCCTGGCACAGGGTGTCCAGCTTGGGCTTCTGATCCTCGCGCAGGCTGGCGCTGTCAAAGTCGAAGCTGATCTTGATGTTGACCTGATCGGCCTTCGAGACCTCAGAATAGGTCGTTTTGGCGTTCTGAACGGAGGCTGTCTGAGCGGTGCCGGTGCCAGCGCTGTTGTCTGCCGGAACCAGGACAAGGCCGCGGGTCTTCTGTTTTTCAAAGGCCTGCGTGATTTCCTCAGCGGTCATTTCGCCGGATGATTGTGCGAGGGCGAAACTGACCGGCGCAAGGCAGAGGCCGGTCGCGAGCGTCGCACATAGGACTTTCTTGTGGTAAGTCATGGTATTGCGCGTCCTTCGATGGGGGTGGATTTACCTAAGGTAATCCTATCCCAGTCGGGCCCACCCGACAACGGTTTTGAACAAAGGTTGAACGCGCGTCATCGCTTACCCCCTTGGCCAATAGGCCAAAGCAGGGTTTACTATCCTCATTCTGTCCAAGGTCAGTCCTGATTGGAAATCAGATTATGCGGCTGCTTCCGGCAATTATCATAGGTCTGGCAATCGTCATCGCACCGGTCATCTGGGTGGTGCTGCCCGGGCTTCTGTCGGATGAGGAGTTCTTTGACGGCCCCGCCATTGATTCCGGTGCCCGGATCGAGATCGAGATGCTCAACCAGCGGGTCGAGGATCTGCAAATCCAGATCGAAACCCTGACTTCGGAACTTGCCAAGGTGGCTGCCATCGCCGAGCGGGCGCCGATGGGTGATTTCGGCAGTTCCGTTCCCCAACCGCAGGAAGATACCTTTCGCCAGAGCGGCCCCAATGACATTATTGATGCCTATGCACAGGTCGTTTTGATCGCCAACCGGAAGAACGTGAACCAGGGCCTCGAGATCGCCGGGCCACGCTATCTGACCAAGGTCTTCGGTCTGCCGCGTGAGAACCTGTCGGACAGGTGCGAATCCATGACAAACCCGCGCTTGCGTGACCAGCTTGTGACCGAAGAGGTGGGGCCGATCAGGGTACGCATGCTCAAACCGGCGGTTGAGTCGCTGCGCAAGGTAATGGAGAATATACGCCTGACCGATCCTGATCTCTACGAACGTATCGACACGGCAGGGGCACTCTGCGTGCGTCAGATCAGGGGCAGCAGGGGCCGTGCCTCCACCCATTCCTTCGGGCTGGCCGTTGATCTTAACATCGACGGGGTGCTTGATACCCTGGGGGACGGCAGAACCCAGCTGGGACTTACCATTCTGGCGGATTTCTTCCGCAGCGAGGGGTGGGTCTGGGGTGCGGCCTGGGGCCGCGAGGACAGCATGCATTTCGAAGTGAGCCGCCAGATGCTGGATCAGTGGATCAATGAGGGGCGTCTCTGATCAGGCAAGGATCAGCGTCGAGGGTCCGTGCGGTTTTTTTTTTGAGCGTCCGAGCCTAATGGCGGGAGGGCTTTCGACGGCCGTTCTTCGGGCATCCCCGGTCACCAACGCCGACTGTCCGGTCCAAGTATCAATCATCGCTGGAGGGATCTAAAATGGATCATCAATTGTTCTTTCAACTCAGAAACGTCTTGCGGCGGTACTACCTGCCGCCACCTGCGCCACCGGCGGTGGGCTACCTGCGCGGGGGTGCGTCACCGGGTATCTGGCGCGCCAAGATCGCGGAACACTGCGAGCAACTGATGCTCTTGGGCAATGTGGAGCCCACGGCGGCAGACTGGGCAAACGCCGGTGTCGCAGAACGGACGGGCGATACCCAGATGATCACGCTACCCATGTTGAACGGGTTTGTCCTGACCTACGCGGGTTTCATGAGCGGTCGGCCATGGGCCGCGATTTGCGAGGAGAACGAGGACAGTGTGAACATCGGTTTTCCCAATGCGCTGCAGTCCTTTGAACGGGCACTCCCTCCTCTGTGACGGTAGTGCGCCCTGAATCCTGGTTTGCAAATGAAAGAGGCCACCGCGTTCCAGCGAATGGCCTCATGATCTCTCCGGCTGATCAGGGGGAACTGGCCTTCCTGGCTGCTCCAATGAATAGGGCCATGGAGATTACGAAAATCACCATGGCCCAGGGTGCTATAATAATTTGGTGCTTAAATTCGTGACTTGTAGGATTCTACCTGCTGTTCCATGTCGCCACCTTCCTGGACTGTGCGGATCACGAAGCTGGCCACCGTGGCAAGGATGGAAACGCCGGTGAGCGGTGCCCGGGTACTCTTGGCTGAGGTCGTGTCTTGCTTGGTCATCGCCCATCTCCAGTGTTTGCGCTTGGCCTGAATGTTGCCCTGTGCGCTGATCTTGAGATGAAATTAGCGGACTGATTCCGTTTGGTCTGTGAAGCAAGTCACACAAACCGATTTCTTTTGAAAAGAATTCAGAGCGCGTCCAGACCCGCGATTTCCAGCAAGGCGGGACGGTCAAGCACCTTCAGCGTGCCACGGCCCGTTTCCACGAACGCATCTTGTTTCCAGATGGACAGGGTTTTTGACACGGCCTCTCGGGTGGCGCCTGTGAAATCGGCCAGATCGGTCTGGGACAGCTTGAAGGCGGCGTCGGGGTCCGTGGTGCCTGCGGTCAGATGCAGGATTTTCCGGGCAAGGCGCGCGGGCAGGGCGAGGAAAACGTACTCGTGCAATTGGCTGTTCATCAGGCGCATCCTGCTGCCCGCCAATCGGAGAAGGTCCAGGGCCAATTCGGGGCGCGCATTGAGTTCGCGCATCAGATCCTTGTTCCGGATCTGGATCAGTTCCGTCGGTTCCATTGCAACGGCGGTTGCGGTGCGCTGGCCGGGATCGAAAAGCGCGATTTCGCCAAAGACAGCACCTGAGCGCATCAGCTCAAGCCCCAGGCGGCGGCCATCTTCCGACTCCTTGGTGATCTCGATGGAGCCATCTAGAACCACGTAAAGCGCGTCACCCTCGTCGAACTCGGAAAAGAGTGTTTCGTTTTCGGCGACCGTTACCTTCTTGGCAAGCGTGTTGAACACCTCCAGAAGTTCGGGAGAGGCGGCTTTCAGAAATCCTGTGTTTGGCAGCATGTCGACTCTCCGATCAATGGCTTTCCCTTCACCTTATCACCCCTCGGCCAAATCGGCGACCTGTGAGCCTCTTGGCCGATTTCCTTAAATACGCCAGCGCAGAAGACGCCGTTCAATCAGCCCGATTACCGCACTGACGATCACGCCCAGCAAGGAAAGGATCAGGACCCCGGCGAAGAGCCGTTCGAGATCGTAAAGCGACCCTGCCTCAAGGATGTAGGCTCCGATCCCGTACTGCGCGCCCAGCATTTCCGCCGCGACGAGCAGGATGATCGCGATGGCCAGGCTGATCCGCAGACCCGACAGGATGCCTGGCATGGCGCCCGGCAGGACGATCTTGCGCACGATGGACCACCAACTCAGACCAAAGCTTTGCCCCATCCGGATCAGCGTGCGGTCCACGTTGTCGACCGCGCCGTAGGTCGCCACGACCGTGGGGGTAAAGGTGCCGAAAGCGATCAGCGCATACTTGGATCCTTCACCGATGCCAAACCAGATCACGAAGAGCGGCAGAAGCGCGATCTTCGGGATGGGAAAGATCGCTGCCACCAGGGGCACAAGACCTGACCGGATGTAGGAGAAGAGCCCGATCAGCACGCCGACACTGATCCCGACGCTGGCCCCGATGGCCGCGCCGACGATGAGCCTTGAGAGGGAGGGGCCGAGGTGCTTGAAGAGCAGCCCGCTTTCGTAAAGCTCCCTGAATGTATCAAGCACGTCGGACGGTTTCGGCAGAGTGAGGGCCGAAATCCAGCCCGATCTGGTCCCCCATTCCGCGATTAGGATGAGCGCGACAAAGACCGTCACCCCGATCCAGCGCACGGATCGTGGGGCAAAGCCGCCACCGCGGAAACTGACGGGTTTGGCAGAGCTTTCAGACATGAATCAGTTCCGCATCGGCGGCCCGCGCCTCTTCCCGCATGAGGTGCCAAAGGTCTTTTTGGTACCGGTCCAGATCCGGATCGCTGAATTCACGCGCGGCCAGCGGTTTGTCGATGGTCACCACCTCGCGGATTTGGCCCGGACGGCGCGAAAGCACGACAACCTTGTGCCCCAGCCGCACCGCTTCGGCCAGGTTGTGGGTCACGTAGACGGCGGTAAAGGGCTGTCGGGTCCAGAGATCAACGAGATCATCCATCAAAAGCTCCCGCGTCTGGCTGTCGAGGGCGGAGAGGGGTTCATCCATCAGCATCACAGCGGGCTTGACGGCCAGCGCGCGGGCGATGGCGACCCGTTGTTTCATGCCGCCTGACAACTGCTTGGGCAGGGCCTCGGCAAAATCGCTCAGCTTGGTGCGGGCCAGCACATCGTCGATGATGTCCTTGGCGGCAGCCCCCCTGATCCCGTGATCCTCCAGCACCAGTGAGATATTGCCCCAAACCGTCCGCCAGGGCAGCAGCGCGAAGTCCTGGAAGATGTAGGTCAGCGGGTTGAGACAGCCCGCAGGCGGTGCGCCCACTTGCAGCACGCGGCCCTTCTTCGGCTGCTCAAGCCCGCCGATAAAGCGCAGGAGCGTCGACTTCCCGCAGCCCGAAGGGCCGACGATGCAGACGATCTGCCCGGTTGGGATCTCAAGGTCGATGTCGCGCATCACCTCGAAATCATCGTAGGCGTGGCCGATACCATCGAGCCTGATGTCCATTCGAAACCTCGGATCAAGAGCGCGCGGGCAGGGCCGGACTGCGGCCCTGCCTTGTGTCAGTTATGCGCCGGTGGTTTCGACGTAGGAGCTGTCGACCAGCGTGTCGAGCGTGATGTCACTGTCCACCAGCCCCTCGGACTGGAACCAGCTCAGCTGATCCTGGACCGAAGCAACGTTCAATGCCGCACCGGTGCTCAGCCGCATGGTGCCGTTGATGATCGAGGGGGCCGCCTTTTCAAGGGGCCGATCAGTATAGACATACTTGTGGATCAGTTCGACCATGGCGTCCTGGTCGGCGGTTCCGTCGATCATGGCGGCGGCATAGTCATCCACACCCCTTTTGAAGCCGTTCAGGAAAGCCTCGGTCTGTCCCCGCTCCTCTGCGGCATTTTTCGCGGAGGTGAAGACGGTCGTAACCTGATAGTTCGGAATGTAGTCCGACACGTTGGCAACCATGTGCCAGGCACCCGCCGCTGCCAGCGGTTTGGCGATATGGGGGACGATGGACCAGCCATCGACCTGGCCGGACTTCATTGCGCCGATGATCGCCCCGACCTTTTGCAGGGGCGTGAATTGAAGTGTGATGCCTTCCGCCTCCGCCATCTTGGAGCCCATATAATGGAAGGAGGACCCAGCCTGCGTGACTGCGTACTTCCTGCCATCAAGGTCCTTTAGCGTCTTGATACCCGCCTGGTAGGCGGCGTCGGAGATGAGGTATTTCTGACCGTCGATGCCGCCCTCTTCCTGAAGCGCACCGCCGATGACCTTGATGGCACCCTTGTCGGCCAGGCTGATCAGTCCGCCCGAAATGGCGGTGACGGCATAGTCCACATCTCCCGAGGCGATGGCCACAGCCATGGGCTGTGCGGCCTGGAAGAACTCAAACTCCACATCGAGACCCGCATCGGCGAAATAGCCACGCTCAAGCGCGATGAAGCTGCCGGAATGCGAGGTGAAGCGCAGGGCACCGACCTTGATCTTCTTGTTGGCGGCCAGCGCGGGGGCGGCAAGGCCCGATGCAGCGACGGTGCCGCCCATCAGGGCAAGTGCCTTGCGGCGGTTGAAAGTGATCATGTCTTTCCTCCCTTTGGTCATCGTTGGTCTTTGCGCCAAGCATGGGGAAGAAGGAGGGGTTTGTCGACAGTTTGACTGTGGTTGCGCGCTATCGACCAGCCACGACGCGCTGCACCCAGCTCGCGAAATCGGCGAAGACCTGGTCGGAAGCTACGTTGAAGGCGGCGACAACCGTCTGTGTGTCGGTTGAGGCGGCGGGGGCTTCGGCGCTGAAGGTCTGGCTTGCCACGATCCGCGCATCCTGCTCTCGCACGAGGCGGGTGATGATCTGAATGCGAACCGTGGCGGCATCACTGCCTTCGATCAGTTCTGCCTGGAAATCAACGACCTCCGTCACCACGGCGTAGTCGCCGCTGACCCCAAGAGGTTCGCGTCCGACGTAACGTAGGGCGCCCGTCGCCTCCACCGCGCGCAGCATCAGGGTCTGTACCATGACGGGTGCCGGTTCGCTCCAGCGGCTGTCCGGCAGGTACTGGGCCTGCAGCCGGTTCGGCCGGATCATGATCCGGTCGGTCGCCAGGGCACCGCCTGTCGTGGGCAGTTCGATGATCACATCCCGTGGCGCCGCACGGCGGGTGGTCCGGGATATCCCTACCGGTGCGCGCAGTTCGTAGACCTCCAGCGGTGTCGCTGCATCGCTGACCGCCGTGATGGCGGCGCAGCCAGAGAGCAATGCCAGAGCGGCGATGGCTCCAAGCAGGCGGGAGAGAGCCTGGAAAATCGTCATCGTCTGAACTCCGGTGTACTGCGGTTGAGGAAGAAACGCGTCGGATCACGTTGGATCTGCTTGGTGAGACGGTCAAGATTGGCCACCAGAGTGCGGCTTTCCTGTGCCAGACGGGTATAGAGCGGGAGGGCGGTAGAGGCGAACTCCCGCAGGGAGGGACCTGCGCTTTGCGTGACACGGCGCAGCTCAGCAAAGGTTTCCGAGGCGGACTGGCTGGCTGCGCGCAGATCGGCGGAAACCTCTGGCAGATCGTCGGAAACCTGCCCGATCGCGGTGTTTAGCGTCTCAAGTGTGCTCTCCAGCCGATCAACGATCCCGGCCAGATCCTCGTTGATGACCCGGTCCGCTCCGGAGAATGCACGTTCTGCCGCGTCCAGGGCCCGGTCGCCGGTCTCCAGGGCCCCGTTGATGGCGGCCAAGGTGTCATTGGCGTTGGCAAAGGCGACACTTGCATCCTCCAGCGTGCCACGTGCGGCTTCAAGCACTTCGCCTGCGTTCTGGCTGGAGGAGACGAGGTTTTCGCCCACCTCCACGATCACCTTACGGGAGCTTTCGGTGGCCGTCCGTACCTCCGCGATGATCGCGGGCAGGTCATCGGTGGCGATGGTTGTGATGGAGGTGATGGCGCTGTCTGCCTTGGTGATCATGGTACGGGTTTCCGTGATCAGGGGGCCTGCGTCCTCTTCCACGACCGTGTCGATGCGGGCCGCCGTGTCACGGACGGTGCGCGCGGCTTCATCCAGTCGCACGATCAGGGCATCGGCAGCCTCCAGCGTGCCGCGTGCCTCCTTCAGCCGGGCGGTCGCCGTCTCTCCGGTGGTGCCAAGCGTCGACATCAGGTTGCGGGCATCGGTGCTGAGTGTGGTCATTTGGTCCCGCAAGGCCGCACTGGTCTGGCGCAACTCATCGGTGGTCAGGGTCAGATCATCGGTGATGAAGTCTTCTGTGCGTGCAATTGCCGCGCGTGCGTTCTTCAACGTCTCCGAGCTTTCGTCGAGCAGGCCCTTGCCCTGCTCCGACAGCTCACCGATGGAGACAAGTGTGGTGTCCGCAGCCTCCAGCACGACGGTCAGATCGTCGGTGAGGGAGCCGAGAGTTTCGTTGAACTGGCTGATCTGCTCGGTGAAATCGGCAACCGTATTTGTCACGGCAGAAAAACCTTCTAGGGTGGTGGCGAAGTCCGATGAGGCGGCCTCGATATTGGTCAGGATCGACTCGATCCGGTCGCGGTTCTCTTCTCCCAGCAGGCTGCTGACATCCTGGATCACCAGAAGGGAACTCTCCAAGAGGCGCGGGGCGTCCTCGAAAAGCGATTGCAGGGCGGATCGTCCGGCCTTGATTTCCGGGACCGGGACCTCTTCGGTCGGCTCAAGCAGGGGCAGGGACGGATCGCCGGCTTCGATGCCCACGTAGGAAACACCCGTCACCCCCTGCGCTTCAATCGTGGCGATGCTGTCGACGCGGACGGGCGTTTCGGCGTCGACCTCAATGCGCACCAGGATCGTACCGTCCCCGTTGGGCGAGAGCCGCACGTTCGTCACCTGTCCCACCGGCAAACCCGAAAAGCGCACGTCAGAGGCATTTCCCAGCCCCGCGACAGAGGAGAAGCGGATGTCGTAATAGTCGAACTGCTGGTTCAGCTCGACCCGGGCAAACCACATGAAAAAAGCCAGTATCCCCACCATTCCAGCGATGGTGAAGGCCCCGATCAGGATGAAATTTGCCCGCGTTTCCAAGTCAGTCGTCCTTCATCAGGCCCGTTGCGCGCTTTTCGGAAAAAGCCGCCCGCGCGCGCGGTCCGTGAAAATACTCGTGCACCCAGGGATGATCGACGTCCAGCATATCTTTCATCGTGCCGCTCACCAGTACCTTCTTTTCCGCCAGGACGGCGATGCGGTCGCAGGTAGCGTGCAGGGTGTCAAGATCGTGCGTCACCAGGAAGACCGTCAGTCCCATGGCGCGGCTCAGGGCGCGGATCAGCTGGTCAAAGGCCGCGGCCCCGATCGGATCGAGCCCAGCGGTGGGCTCATCCAGAAAGAGGATCTCGGGGTCAAGCGCAAGCGCGCGCGCCAGGCCCGCGCGCTTGCGCATGCCGCCCGACAACTCCGAAGGGTACTTGTCTCCGGCACTGTAGTTAAGGCCGACCATCGAGATTTTCAGATCGGCCAGGGCGTTGCGGATGCCCGGGTCCAGCCCTTCGACCGCGCGCATCGGCACCTCGACGTTTTCCCGAACGGTGAGGGAGGAAAAAAGCGCACCGTCCTGAAACATCACACCCCAGCGGTTTTCCAGTGCCGTACGCGTGTCCTCATCCGCCGTCAGGACATCGATGCCCAGCACATTCACGCTGCCCGCCCGGGGTCGTTGAAGCCCCGCAATGGTGCGCAGAAGCACCGATTTTCCGGTGCCCGACCCGCCTACGACGCCAAGGATCTCTCCGCGGTAGACGTCAAGGTCCAGATCATCGTGCACGACCTGCTTGCCAAACTGATTGCGGATGCCGCGCAGGGCGATGACCACTTCGGGCGTGCTCATATGCCGATCCGTGCAAAGAAGATGGAAAAGATGGCATCGGCGACAATTACCGCAAAGATGGAAGCCACGACCGCATTGGAAGTCATCCGGCCCAGCGATTCCGCGTTGCTTTGGACTTGCATGCCCGCGTGACAGCCGACAACCCCGATAATCAGTGCAAAGACCGGTGCCTTTACCAGTCCGACAAAGACATGTTCGACCGAAGTGCCTTCGACCAGGCGTGTCCGGAACATCTCGGGCGAGATGCCAAGGTCAATCCAGGCCATCAGCCCCCCGCCGACAAGGCCCGCGACATTCGCGATCAGGCCAAGGATCGGAAGCACAATCAGCAGGGCCAGGATGCGGGGCACGAATAGGCTCATCGCGGGGTCGATCCCGAAGGTCCGCATCGCGTCAATCTCTTCGCGCATCTTCATGGACCCGATGGCGGCGGTAAAGGCAGAGGCTGTCCGGCCCGCCACGATAATGGAGGTCAGCAGGATACCAAGCTCCCGCAGGATCGAGATGGCTACCAGATCGACAACGAACACCTCCGCTCCGAACTGGCGCAGCTGGACGGAGCCCTGAAAGGCCAGCACCACACCGATGAGAAAGGCCATGAGCGCCACAATGGGCACGGCCTTGACCCCCACCTCCTCGCAGTGGTGCACCAGGGCGGTCATTCGAAACTGACTGGGATGCAGGATTGAGCGATAGAGGCGGTGCAGGAAAATCCCCAGATAGCCCAGCAGGGCCAGCAGATAATTGCCCGCTGTCGCCATCCGGCGCCCCACTTTTTCAAGAAGGGCGGCGATGGAGAGGCCCTCGGCGGGCACAGCCTCGGGTTCGGGCAGGGCCCGCTCAACCGATTGCAGAAGGCTCATCGCCTCTGCGCTGGCCCCTTCGATGGTCAGGGTCTGTCCCTTGGCCGCGCGCTCTTGCTTCAGGGTGACAAGCAGCCAGGCCCCCGCCGTATCCAGCCGCTCCAGCCCACTGAGTTCCAGCCTGAGCGCGCCTTCCGAGGTGAGTCGGCCAAGGGCCTCCCTTGCTTTGGTCACGGTGTAGACGGTCAGGCCACCAGACGCGATTGCGGCACCCGTGGCGCTGTCGCGCGTCAGCAAGAATGGGACGTTCGCCGCGCTTGTCATCGGCCGCTGCCGCGGGGACGCAATGAGGTTGGCCGGATCAGATTCGCAAGGATGCTCATGGACTTAAGCTAACGTCCTTCCGGAGCACAAAAAAGCTGCCGCCTGAGGCGGCGGTCCGATTGCAGGCGCTTAGCGCACCAGGAACACACTGGTGTGCGCGTGGGCCGCGATCTTGCCGCCGTTCGAGGGCCAGATGTAATCGACCAGGCCGGGATCGTGGCTCGCCATCACAACCACGTCGGCGAGGGTCTCGCTTACGGCCTTGAGGAGGGCATCATCAAGTTCCGTGGTCGGGTCATGAGCGATCATGGAATGGAATTCGGTCTTGATCCCATTCTTTTTGCCCTGCTCTCGGGCAAAAGCCCTGAGCTTTTCCGCAAATTCCTCGGGGGAGTGGGCCGCGGAAGAGGGGGTGGGCGAGGTGACCCCGACATAGGTCACGGTCGCTCCGTAGGTCTTGGCCAGATCGCGCGCGCAGTCCAGCGCGCGGGTCTGTGTCTCCAGATGGGTCAGGTCGACGGGCATCATGATGCGTTTAAACATATTCTTTCTTTCCATTCATACCTCGGACGGCGGCGCCACCGCATCACAAGGTCGGCTCTCAAGCCGGTTATCTGTTCCGAGGGGGCTCGATCTTTGCTAACGGCCTGCCAGGGCAGCCCCCCCTTCATGGGACAACTTACCTGAAAATCAGGGTCTGCCAATGATCGAGGTCAAAGACGGGTTTGGGGGCAAGGATCGTTCAGATCGGAGGCAAAGGGCCTTTTCGGCTTTTTCGGGCCTTGTCCGGAACTCAGAAGATCGCCTCGACCAGATAGGGGCCTTTGTGGGCAATACCCCGTTCCAGCGCGGCGGTGAAGGCCCCGACTTCGGTGACAGCTTCAGCCTCGACCCCCATGCTGCGGGCCTGAGCCGCGAAGTCTATGGAGGGCCGGTCGAGCGAGAGCATATCCATCGCGCGCGGCCCGGGGTTCTGGACGCCGACGTCGGCCAATTCACCCCGCAGAATGCGGTAGCTGCGGTTGGCCCAGATCACGACGCAGATATCCAGATCCTCCCGCGCCATGGTCCAGAGCGCCTGGGGCGCGTACATGGCCGATCCATCTCCTGTCAGGGCCAGCACTTTGCGGTCAGGGCAGGCGATGGCGGCACCGATGGCATTGGGCATGGAATAGCCGATGGAGCCGCCAAGGTTGTTGATCCAGACGTGCGGCGCGGCCCCCGCGGTGGCCGGGAAAAAGGCGCGCCCGGTGGTAATGGATTCGTCCACCACGATGGCGTCTTTCGGGATCGCCCTGGCCAGGATGGGCGCGAAGGTGTCGGGTCCCATTGGGCCTTCCGGAACGTCTGGCAGATGCGCGTCGGCTACGTGCGCGGGCGCCGTGTCCTGAGCATCTGTCGCCGCACAGAGCGCCTTCATCGCGGCGGTCAGGTCCATGGAGCGATCAGCGAGGGTCAAAAGCTCAGTACCCGCCTGGGTGAGGCGCGCGGGCTTGCCGGGGTAGGCGAAAAAGCCGATGGGTTCCTTCGCGCCCAGCATGACGATCTTCTTGAAGGGTGCGAGCACCTTGAGGGCGATGTCGATTGGGTAGGGGACCCTCTCGATCCGGACACGGCCCGCGCCCCGCTCCAGCACGGCATTGCCCCATTCCGACAGCAGCTGACAGCCGGTCTTTGCCGAAATCCGGCCCGCGCGTTCCAGGTTCGCTTCGGTGAGCGCCCCTTGACCCAGAAGCAAAAGGCTGTCCGGTCCGGTCAGCAGTTCCGCGGCCCGTTCGATCTGGCTGTCGTGCACCCGTTCGCGGGCGGGCACCTCACGCGCTTTCGCTACCTTGCCACCTTCGTTCCAGGCGGTATCGGAAGGCAGGATCAGCGTTGCGATCTGCCCCGGTGCAAGGCAGGCCGCCTGCACCGCGCGGGCGGCATCCGCGCCCACATCTTCGGCAGAGTGAGAGGTGTGGACCCAGGCCGACATGGGCCGTGCGATGCCTTCGATGTCTGAATAAAGCGGCGCTTCAAGCGCCACGTGGCTGGCCGCATGTTCGCCCACGATGTTGACGATCCCGCTGCCCGCCTTCTTGGCATTGTGCAGGTTGGACAGCCCGTTGGCGAGACCGGGACCGAGGTGCAGCAGGGTGCAGGCGGGCTTGCCCTTCATCCGATAGTATCCATCAGCCGCCCCGGTCGCGACATTCTCGTGCAGGGCCAGCACGCAGCGCATCCCCTCAACATGGTCGAGCGCGGCGACGAAGTGCATCTCGGAGGTGCCGGGGTTGGTGAAGCAGACCTCAACCTTCGAGGCCAGAAGGCTGCGGACAAGGCTCTCGGCGCCATTCATGCTCATGTTTTTTCCTTTTCCCAGTAGGGTGCGCGCAGCTCCTTTTTCAGGATTTTCCCAATGGTGTTGCGCGGCAGGTGATCGCGGATTTCAACGGCGGAGAGCCGCTGGCTCTTGCCGAGTTTCGCGTTGGCTGTATCCCGGATGTCCTTGGCGGAACGGCCACTGCCCGCGCGCAGAACCACCAGTCCCAGCGGTGTTTCCCCCCAGGCTTCCGAAGGCACGCCAATGACAGCGGCGTCTTCCACGTCCCCATCCGCCAGCAGGGCCAGTTCCAGATCGTTGGCGTAAATGTTCAGTCCGCCTGAGATGATCATGTCCTTCTTGCGGTCCGACAGGATCAGAAAGCCGTCATCGTCGAAATGGCCCATGTCGCCCGATCGGAAGTAGGCGCGGCCCTGCGTATCGTGCCAGAGGTAGTCTGCGGTCAGATCGTCCCGCCCGAAGTAGCCTGCCATCATGGCAGGGGAGCGGCCGCACACCTCGCCCGCTGCGCCTTGGGGCACCTCGCGCCCCTCCGCGTCGATCAGCCGGATTTCACAACCCGGTTGCGGTTTTCCGACGGTGTGCAGTTTGTCCGGATGCTCGCCCGCATTGAGCACACAGACCGATCCGCCCTCGGTCAGGCCATAGTATTCGATCAGTTTGCCGGGGAAGCGCGCAATCACGTCCCTCTTTATGTCAGGCCGCAAGGGGGCGGAGGTGGAGAACTTGACCCGCATCGCGCTCAGATCGAAGTTGCCGAAGTCGGTCACTTCCATGATGCGCTTGTACTGCACAGGGACCAGCATGGTATGGGTGATCCGCTCACTTGCCGCAATCTCCAGATACCTCCGCGCGTCGAATTTGGGCATCAGGTAGACGGTAGAGCCGCCGTAGAGCGTGGGCAGGAAGCTGACGATGGTGGTGTTGGAGTAGAGCGGCGTGGAGATGAGCGTGCGGGCATTGTCGTCGTAGCCGTTTGCATGGGTCCGCTCCATCTGGACAAGCCGCATGTCATGGTTGTGCAGGACGCCCTTGGGCGTGCCCGTTGTCCCGGAGGAGTAGATCAGGTTGAATTTGTCCTGCGGGCCGAGAGAAATGACCGGATCATCCGAGGAGGTGGCGGCAACGGCCACTTCATAATCGGTCCATCCCGACCGGTCGAAATCGAAGGCGATGCGCGTGATGTCGAGCTTTTCGATGAAGCTTTCGATCAGGGGCAGATAGGCTTCCGCCACGAAAACGGCGCGCGCGCCGCAGTCCTTCAGCATCTTCTCCAATGCATCGGGTGAGGCCATGGTAGAAAGCGGTGTGATGCAGCAACCCGCCCTGACGGTGCCCAGAAAGACTTCGACGTAGTGGATCGAATTGGGAGAGAGGACCGCAATCCTGTCGCCCCGCTCAACCCCGATGGACAGAAGATACTGCGCAACCCGGTTCTGGCGCACTTCGAAATCGCCCCAGCTGAGCGTCGTTCCTTCGCAAAACAGCGCGGCCTTTTGTGGCGTCGCGCGCGCATTGGCGCGCAGCTGGTCGATGATGCCGGTGCTGACCGGGTTTTCTGAGAGAGGTGGCTCGATCTTGATCATGGCGGTCCTTGATTTCGACGAAGTATGCCGCTGGCGCACGGGCTTGCAAGGGGGCTAGGCCAGGCCGTTCGCGCCGTATTTCAGGATGACGGGAACGACCAGCTCCTCTTCGTCGATGAGGTGGCGGTCGAGCAAGCGGTCAAGGTGATTGAGTTCCTCGTGAAAGCGCCCAAAGGCGCGTTTGTCGGTGTCCTTCGCCTGCAGCGCATCGTTCACCTTTTCGACGAAGCGGTTGAGGTGACCGTCCAGCGCGTGGTGATCGCGGTCGAGCAGGGCGAAGCCGTCTGCGATGCGGCTGTCCTTTTGTGCCAGAATCGGGAAGTAATGCATGTCTTCGATGGAGTGGTGGCCGTGCAATTCCTGGACAAAGGTGCCACCCAACCGGGCCAATTGCTGCCGGAACCGGACCGGATCAAGCTTGCCGTCCCGAAGCCCCTCTGTCCGTTCCTGTAGCGCCTCAAGGATGCGCCGGAACATCATATGGCGGTCCAGCCAGAACTGAATCAGTCCCGTATATCCCGGATCGCCTTCCCACCCCGTGCGGGGATATTCGGCCAACAGGACTCGCAGGGCATCTGGCAGGCCCCGGCGCAGGTCCAGCGCCAGCGACGTCTCTTGATGATTCGTGCTCATATGGCTGGTCTCCCCTCTCAACCCACAGCTAGCGCAGCAGCGTGGGCAGCCAAGTGGCGATGGCGGGCCACCAGACGATGATCCCCAGCACGAGAAGCTTCATGATCACGTAGGGCATGGCGGCCGCGTAGATGGTCTTGATCCCGATTTGCGGCGGGGCCACGCCGCGCATCACGAAAAGCAGCAAACCGAAGGGCGGAGTGAGCAGCCCGATCTCCATCGTAAGCAGGTAGACCACGCCAAGGATCATCGGATCAATCCCCGCCGCATTGGCGAGCGGCACGAAGATCGGCACGGTGACCATCAGCATGGAAACCTGATCGATAAAGCACCCCAGCAGGAGCAGGATTACGATCATGCCGAGCAGGACACCAAGGGAACCAAGCTCGTACCCTTCGATCACGCGGATCACACCGTTGGTTGCACCGGAGAAGGAGAGGACCTGCGCAAAGGTCTGAGAGGTCATGATGATGAAGAGGATCATGACCGACAGCTTGACGGTCTCCATCAGTGCCTTGCGCATCCGCGGCCAGTCTATCGCGCGGTAAATGGCACCAAGCACGACGGCCGCAACGCAGCCCAGTGCGGCGCTTTCCGTGGGCGTGGCAAGGCCCGCAAGCAGAGAGCCGATCACCACGACGAAGATGGAGCCGAGCGGGAGGACATAAATCAGGAAAGGCCGCCAGCGTTCACCCAGGGTCATGGGGGTCTGGTCTTCGGGCGGGGCGAGGTGTGGAGCGGTGATGGAGCGCAGCACGATCCAGCCTACGAAGAGGGCTGCCAGCAAGAGCGCGGGCAGCACCCCGGCCAGCAACAGACCCGCAATGGAGATCCCTGTCAGGCTGCCCACCAGCACCGCAAGAGCGGAGGGTGGGATCAGCATGGCAATGGCCCCCGAGGCCATGATCGGCCCCATCGCCATCGTGGGCGCGTAGCCCTTCTTGAGCATGCCCGGCAGGAGAGTTGAGCCCAGCATTGCGGTGTTGGCGATGGTGGAGCCCGAAAGGGCGGCAAAGATCGTGCCACCGAAGACGGTCACAACCGAGAGCCGACCGGGAATGCGGGTCACGACACGGTCCACCGCGTCAATCGCGCGATGCGCGACCCCTGTCTGGAACAGGATCTCTCCCATCAGGATAAAGAGGGGTATGGGGGCAAGCTGGAAATTCGTCACCGCCTGGGTCGCATTGCGGGCCAGCTGAACGAGCCCCCTCTCGCCGCCCAGCACGGTGAAGGCCCCGAAGATCGTCACCACGAGAAAGGAAAAGGCCACCGGCAGGCCCATGAGCAGGAGCGCGCCGAGGCCGCCCAGCATCAGGACCAGTAACAACTGCCATTCCATCGCCTAGAGCCCCGACTGCGCATCGCCACGTGTGGGCGGATGGAGGATCTGGCGGGCGAACTCCGCCGCGATCAGGGTAAAGGCGAGGGGCATGACCGACAGGACCCACCATTCCGGTATGATGAAGGCCGTGCGGATCTTGGAGCCGCGGGCGAAAGAGATGGCGGCCGCCTCCCACGCGTACCAGATCATCAGGAGGGAGGCGAGCAGACCCACGAGGGCCATGAGGCGTGCGAGTATCCGGGCTTTGGAAGCGGGCAGGGCACCCGTGACCAGATCGACCACTACATGGGCGCTCTGGCTCAGGACCCAGGGCGCGCCCAGGAAGGTGACGAGCAGGAGGCCGTATTCGACCAGATCAAGCAGTCCGTATATGGGCGCGCCAAAGGCGTTGCGCAGCACAACGTTCATCGCGATGCCGACAACGATGGCGGCAAGTATCAGGGCTGCGAGGGTGGCGCAGGCATTGAGAACCCGGTCGAACATGGGTGCTATCCTTTGGAAGGCCGGGTCACCGCGGGGGTGGCCCGGTCAGGGCAGGGGCGGGCTCAATCAGTCAGGCAGGCCTTCAGTTCTTCGGCGAGGGCCGCATCCACGGCGGCAACCCCGGCCCAACCGGCCTGCTGCGCGGTGGTCAGCCATGTCTGTGCTGCAGCCCCATCGAAAGTGATGGTCTCGATCCCCGCCTCGGCCTGCTTGGCCGCTTCGCTTTCGTTGATCTCGATGTTCTTGGATTGCTGTTCTTCGGTCCAGGCGGCAGCCGCTTCCAGCACGCCCTTTGCCTCATCCGAAAGGCCATTCCAGCTGTCCAAATTCACGAGGAAGTTGACATCAACCTGATAAAACCCCGGATCGACACGGTACTTTGTCTGTTCATCCCAACCAAGATCAAGCACCCCCTGCACCGGCCAGCCGTAGCCGTCGATGGCCCCACGTTCGAGCGAGGTATAGACCTCACCGGGCGCCGTGCGCACGAGCGTCGCCCCAAGCGCCTCGAACATGGCGCGGTAAACGGGTGTGGTGCGGATCGTCAGACCGGACAGATCAGGCGCCTCGATAGGCTTGGTCAGATAGAGGTGGAACTGGATATTGTCACCGGTTCGGGCGAGGTATTTGACGTTCATCTGCTCTTGGTGGAGCTGGTCGATCTTCTCGTAACAACCGTTCGCCCGCTGGTCCTGAATGGTGTTGGTGGCCAGATGCAGGGCATCGCCGATGGGCAGTAGGTTGGTGTAGAAGGCCGTGGTATTGTTGGCGATGTCCACGATACCCGCACTGACGGCATTCCCAAGCTCAAATGTCGGCACGGCCTCTGGCCCACCCACATAGTCGATCTGCACGGTGCCCTTGCCGGTCTCATTGACGCGCTCCACGAAGGCCTCGAAGGCGCGGCTGAAGGTGGTGCCGCCCGCGAAGGCGGAAACGCCGCGCAGGGTTGCTTCCTCCGCCCAAGCGGCGGTGGTGAGTGTCGTGCCGGTGACAAGCGCGGCAATAGCGGTCTTGATGTTCATGGTGTTCCCTCCCGGTTGTTGGCCCGCCTCAAGAGCGAGGCCTGTTCAGCCTGCCACTGATCTGGGACTTATCCAAACAATCCCTGCGGTGATACGAATGTATTTTATATTTAAAGTAAATAAATGTGCATTTGCAACTAATATCGTCAGAGACCCGAGGACTCCCGTGAAGAAGGTGCGCCACCACCGGCAGAATACGCTCGTTCCGGCAGGGGCGGATGACCAAGAGCCAATAAGCGCGTCTGCCAACGGTGTCCTTCAGAATGCCCTGGATCACGCGGACCGCATCTTTGGCACAGGTGAGGAACTGATTGCGACCCTGCAAGGCGCGGGCAAGGCAAAGAGCCCGCTGCGGGTCGGGACCGAATCAACCCTGTCGCGGAACTTTCAACTCAGGTTCCTGCAGCCCGTGCTTGGGGCGGCTGATGTGGATCTGAAACTGACTTCCGGCAATGTCGACAACCTGATTTTGAGCCTCAATGCCATCGCCCCCTCCATCGCATTCCGCGACGAGATCGGCAGCGGGCTTATTCAGGTGCCAGACTTTGAGATGGGCATCGAAGAACAGTTCTAGGCCGTTACCGCTCAGCGGAATTTCCCGCATCCGCGTCTGACCGATCTGCTTGATCCCGCAGCTTCGGTGCAGGCCCCAAAGAGCCACGCATCATGATTTCCGTCGCCAGCTCAGTCCTGGTCCCGGCGTTCTTGTTTTCCACCATATCGATCAGGCCGCTGGCGGCTTTCCGTCCCATTTCGCGGTGTGGAACGTGGACGGTGGTAAGGGCCGGAACGACGATGCGCGCCAGCTCGATGTCATCGAATCCGGTGATCGACAGCTGACCCGGTACGTCGATCCCCCTTTCGCGTGCCCGCCGCAAGGCACCCGCCGCCAGAACATCGTTCCCGCAGATCACTGCGGTGAGGTGAGGGTCTTTTTCCAGCAGCTTATCAAGGGCTTCGGCGCCACTCTCAATCCCGTAGGTCGTCTCGGAAATGGTCAGGCTGTCGGGGTCAAGACCGGAGTTCTCCAGCGCGTTGCAAATGCCCTCAACCCGCTGACGGGCACGATCATTGCCCTTTGTAATCCCCGATATGACGCCGATCCGGCGGTGACCGAGCTTCAGCACTTCCGTTGCCAGTGCTTCCATTGACGCGCGGTTGTCAAACCCGATCGAGGGGCGGTGTTCCGCCTCCGAAAAGGTCCAGGCAATCATCACAGGCACCTTTTGTTGGTTCAGGTAGTCGTAGATCGCGGGATCCCGGTCGTGGCCAATCAGAAGAAGGCCATCGGCGCCCCGGGCGACGAGGGAGCGGACCTGTTCTTCTTCCACATCCGGGCGGTAGGCAGAGCTTGAGACAAGTAAGGTGTAGCCACGTTCGCGCAGCGCCTCCTGAAAGGCCTGCAGTCCCCGGGCGAAGATGGCGTTTTCCATGGTGGGAATGATCGCGCCGATGGTGAAAGTGCGTTTGGCCGCCATCACCCGCGCGCCGAAGTTCGGAGTATACCCCAGCGCCTCAACCGCCTGCATTACCTTTTGCCGCGTGCTTTCCACCACGCGGTCTGGCGTGTTCAGACAACGAGAGACCGTGGCGGTGGAGACACCAGCCGCGCGTGCGACATCATCAAGTGTCGGGGCAGAGCGTGACTGCATTGTCCGTGATCCTCTTTCACGCGTATCCGGAAAGGATGAACCGACAGCCTAACGTGCATATGCGAAATGTAAACGCTTGCATTGAGAGTATGTAAGCGCTTACAATTGACGTAAGGGCCGATTCACTCTGGAGCTCGCGCATGTTTCTCTACGCATCTGCAATCGTTTTTATCGTCTACTTTGCGAACGTCGCACTGGGCGCTTTTGCCGGTGCCGCGTTTCTGGGCGATGTGGGAGAGATGTTGGTCCTCTTCGCGGCGTCGATTCTTTTCGTCGTCGCCATTCTGAAAAAGGAAGCCGACCGTAAGAACAAAAACGGCGGCTAAGGTCCAACGGGAGGACACCATATGGATACCAAAGATCGCAAGGAGCTGGCTTCGGCCGAGCGCCGGAATTTTCTGAAGCTTTCGGCAACGGGGGCTTTTACCGCCGCCATGGTCGCCGGCGCGGGCGGGATGCTCTGGTCTTCCGAGGCCGCGGCCCAGACTGCCAATGAGGAGCGTGACCGCGAAAAAGCGGCTGAGCACACGATGGTCATCGCCACAGCCTACGTGCTGGGTGCCTCGCGCAGCTACCCGATCATGCAACTGGACCTGAAAGAAAACATCCAGAACGCGACCAACGGCAAGGTCTATGTCAAGCTGGCCCCGGGCGGGCAGCTGGGCGCGGGCGGTGCACTGGTCCAGGCGGTTCAGGGCGGCACGATCCAGGCGGCGCAGCATTCGCTGTCCAACTTCGCGCCCTTCGCCTCCACCGTTGACCTGATCAACATGCCCTACCTCTGCGGCTCCAACCAGCGCTTCACCAACCTGGTGACCTCAGATTTCTGGAACTCCGAAGTGCACCCCAAGGTTGAGGCCGCGGGTTTCAGGGCGCTCTTCTACGTCAACATCGACCCCCGTGTCGTCGCCGTCCGCAAGGGCGGGGCAGGGGCGGTTCTGTCGCCGTCTGACCTTTCGGGCGTCAAGTTCCGTGTGCCGGGCTCCAAGATGCTGCAGCAGTACTACCGGATGGTGGGTGCCAACCCGACGCCCGTTGCCTGGGGTGAAACGCCTTCGGCGATCAAGCAGGGTGTGGCCGATGCACTCGACCCCTCCGTCGGCGCGCTTTACGTATTCGGCTTCAAGGACATCCTATCCCACGTGACCTTCACTCAGGCCGTTCCGGACAGCCAGGTCTATTCCTGTAACCTCGAATGGTTCAACTCCATGCCTGCCGATGTTCAGGAAGGTATCATGTGGGGCTCCGAGATGACCGCGCACCAGAACCTTGCCAAGGTTCCTTCCGCACGCGCCTATGCGATGGCGGAGCTTTCAAAGGCCGGTGTCCAATTCCACTCGCTCAGCGAGGATCAGCTTGCCGAATGGAAAGCGGCGGGCGGTTACCAGCGGTCCGAGTGGGACGAGTTCAAGACCGAACTTGCCGGGTCCATGGATGCCTTCAACAAAATGGAAGAGGCCGCCTCGACCCAAGGAAAGTACTACGTACACGACGCGTAAAGTGACAGGGGCGCCCGGCAGGGCGCCCCGCTTTTCCTCAAGACACTCCCGGATCGCCCCGTGCCATTTTGCGGGACAGTCCCCCTTTGCCAACCGACGGGGTGAATCATGGATTTTCTACGCCGAATAGACAGGGACGCGGAGCGCTGGTTGCTCCTGGTCTTTTACGTGATGCTGGTCATCACCATGGCGATCGAGGTGCTTCGGCGCGAGATCTTCGCCTTCTCCTCCATCTGGGGGGAAGAGATTGTGCGTTACTCCTTCATCTATCTCGCTTGGATCGGAGCCGCAGCGGCGGTCAAGGAGCGCGCCCACATCCGAATTGACGTGATCATGCACTACCTCGGGCCACGGCCCAAGGCGCTGCTCTATATCTTTGGCGATCTGATCATGTTCGGCGTGGCGATCATCGCACTTTACTGGTCCTGGGAGACGGTCCACGTCTCGGCCAAGTTCGGATCGGTCACGGATGGCCTGCGCATCTCAAAGGTCTGGTTCCTCATGGCTGTGCCCGTCGGCTTTGCCCTGATGATCGTCCGCCTCATCCAATCGCTGCTGCACGATTTCAGATCGCTTCGGGACGGTACCCCCGTCTTCGAAGGCGACAAGCTGTTTGATTAAGGAGCCGCACAGATGCTTTGGCAAACCATGAATCAAACGGTCGAACTGGGGTGGGACTTCTACCTGCCGGTGATCATGTTCGTCGTGCTCATCGCACTGGCCGTGCCGGTCTGGGCCGCCATCGGCACCTCCGCCATCACCATGTTGGTCATGTCCGGCGATCTGCCGCTGAGCCTTGTGGGTGAGAAGCTCTTCACCGGGATCGACGCTTTCGCCCTGACCGCCGTGCCGCTCTTTATCCTGACAGGTGACGTGCTGGTGCGCACCGGGCTCTCGCGGAAATTTCTCGACGTGGCCGAGGCGCTGACACAGTTCGCCAAGGGCGGATTCGGTTCCGCCACGGTGCTGGTCTGTGGCATGTTCGCGGCCATCTCCGGCTCTGACGCGGCGGGTGCTGCCGCCGTGGGTCGGATGACCATCGATCGGCTGGTGGAATCGGGCTACCCGCGCCCCTATGCGTGCGCCCTGGTAGCGGCCGGTGCCTGTACCGGTATTCTGATCCCGCCATCCATCGCCTATATCATCATCGGCCTTGTGCTGGGTATATCGGCCTCCACGCTGTTCCTCGCGGCCCTCATCCCCGGCCTTGCGATCCTCGTTTCGATCCTGATCACCAACCTGATCATGAACCGGCTGAACGGCTGGGAAGGGGGCGGAAATCTGAGCGCGGGTGAGTACTTTGGCAATCTGGGCCGCTCGCTCAAGTCTGGCTGGTACGCCTTCATCGTACCGGGCATCATTTTCTACGGTATCTTTTCGGGTCGCCTGACGCCAACAGAGGCAGGCGCCACGGCCGTGGTGGTGACAATCATCATGGGCTTTGTGATGCGCACACTCAGCTTCGCGGACTTCCCCGCGATGCTGGTCAGCTCCGCCAAGGTGAACGGCGTGATCTTGCCCATCATCGCCTTCTCGGCCCCGCTTGCCGAGGCGTTGGCTATCATGGGCGTGCCTCAAGGCTTTGTCACCTCCGTGACCGGCCTGACGGATGAGCCGTGGATCCTCATCATCCTGATGATTGGTATTCTCATCGCCGCGGGCTGCGTGATGGAAACGACACCCAACATCGTGATCCTGGCCCCCATCCTCAAGCCGCTGGCGGACAACATTGGCATGAACGAAATTCAGTTCTGTATCATGATGATCACCGCCCTTGGTGTGGGTTTCATCACGCCGCCCCTTGGCCTCAATCTCTTCGTGGTGTCGGGCATCACGGGGGAATCCATTCTCAAGATCGCCTGGCGCGCGATACCCTTCGTGCTGTGCATGTTCGTCGTCGTTATCCTGATTGCCTACGTGCCCGCCCTCTCCACAACGCTTCTGCCTGAAATCTATAAGTAGGACCCAACCGCAATGACACGCGAATATCTCAAGAAAGCGTCGCTCACCTCCAAATCGGACGCGAGCGAGGTGCACGAAACGGTCGTCAACATCCTCAACGATATCGAGGCAGGCGGCGACGCCAAGGCGCTGGAATATGCAGCGAAATTCGACAAGTACGAGGGCAACGTGTTGCTCACGCCCGAAGACATCGAAGCGGCCTGTGCCAAGGTGCCGGAGAAGTTGAAGGCAGATATCCGGTTCTCCCACGACAACGTCAAACGCTTTGCGGAGAAGCAAAAGTCGACCGTTGCGGATGTGGAGATGGAAGTTCACCCGGGCTTTGTCGCGGGGCAAAAGGCGATCCCGGTCGATGCGGCAGGCTGCTACGTGCCTGGCGGGCGCTACAGCCACATCGCCTCTGCCATCATGACCGTGACCACCGCCAAGGTTGCTGGCTGCCGCCACATCACCGCCTGTTCGCCGCCGCGTCCGGGTGAGGGGATGCATCCGGCCATCGTCTATGCCGCCCACATCTGTGGTGCGGACAAGATCATGGCCATGGGCGGTGTGCAGGGCGTGGCCGCCATGACCTTCGGCCTGTTCGGTCTGCCCAAGGCCAATATACTGGTCGGCCCCGGCAACCAGTTCGTGGCCGAGGCCAAGCGTATCCTCTTCGGACGCGTCGGCATCGATATGATCGCGGGACCGACCGACAGCCTGATCCTGGCGGACAAGACCGCGGATCCGCACATTGTGGCGACCGACCTCGTCAGCCAGGCCGAGCATGGCTACAACTCACCCGTCTGGCTGGTCACGGATGACCGCGCCCTGGCTGAGAAGGTGATGGAACTGGTCCCCGGCCTGATCGCGGACCTTCCGGAAGTGAACAGCCAAAACGCTGCAGCGGCATGGCGCGACTATGCCGAGGTGATCCTCTGTGCGGACCGCGAGGAAATGGCCGCCTGTTCTGACGATTACGCGCCCGAGCACCTGACGGTGCAGGCCGAGGACCTGGATTGGTGGCTGGATCGGCTCACCTGCTACGGCTCGCTCTTTCTGGGCGAGGAAACAACCGTTTCCTACGGTGACAAGGCCGCTGGGACCAACCACGTTTTGCCCACTTCCGGTGCGGCAGGATACACGGGTGGTCTGAGCGTGCACAAATACATGAAGATCGTCACCTGGCAGCGCTCCACGCGCGAAGGGTCCAAGGCTGTGGCCGAAGCGACCGCCCGGATTTCGCGGCTGGAAGGGATGGAAGGGCACGCCCGCGCGGCGGATGTGCGGCTGGCCAAGTACTTCCCGGGGGAAAACTTCGATCTCTCCGCCGATGGCTGATCCACGCGCCCTTTTCGACCTGACGGGCCGGGTGGCCTGCGTGACCGGGGCCTCCTCCGGCCTCGGTCGCCGTGCCGCCTCGACCCTGGCGGCGGCGGGGGCACGGGTCGTGGGCGTGGCACGTCGGCGCGAGGCTTTGGAAGAATGGCAGGCGGAGACGGGGGAGGGCGCCGCCATTGTGGCCGCCGATGTTGCCGACCGTGACGGCATCGCCCGTCTCGGCGCGACGATTGCGGGCCACTTCGGCCCGCCTGACATCGTTGTCCATGCGGCGGGCATCAACACCCGCGAAGCGGCAAGCGATGTCACACCCGAGGGCTGGGACGTGACCCTTGGCCTGAACCTTACGGCGCCCTTCTTTCTCAGCCAGGCGCTGGTCCCTGCGATGAAGGAAAAGGGCTGGGGCCGGATCGTGAACTTTGCCTCGCTCCAGACTTTTCGCGCTTTTCCAGGGGGAATTGCTTACGGTGCATCCAAGGCCGGTGTGGCCCAGATGACCCGCGCCATGGCCGAAGCCTGGTCACCCCACGGCATCACCGCCAACGCCATCGGCCCGGGCTTTTTCCCGACCGAACTGACGCATGCTGTCTTTTCCGACGAAGAACGGGCCAGAGCCAACGCCGCCCAGACCTGCATGGGCCGCAATGGAAAGATGGAAGATATGGACGGGCCGCTCCTCTTTCTGGCCTCCGAAGCTTCCGGCTATGTCACAGGCCAGATATTGATGGTCGACGGGGGGTTCACCGCGAAATGAAAGCACTTGTGTACGACGGCGTTGAAACGATGGGCTACCGCGAGGTGGCCGAGCCCGAGCCACGCGCGGGTGAGCACCTGATCAAGGTAGAGGCCGTGGGCATCTGCGGCTCCGACATGCACGCCTATCTGGGCCACGATGCCCGGCGGCCAGCCCCTCTGATCCTCGGCCACGAGGCGGCGGGTATCATTCAAGGCGGGCCCCGCGACGGGGAGCAGGTGACCGTCAATCCGCTGGTGTCCTGCGGTGCCTGCAAGGCCTGCACATCGGGCCGTGAAAATCTCTGCCCTGAGCGGCAGATCATCTCAATGCCCCCGCGCGAAGGGGCCTTCGCGCAGTATATCTCCATGCCGGAGCCAAACCTGGTGACCGTCCCGCAGGGCATTCCGCTGGTCCGCGCGGCGCTGGCTGAACCCCTTGCGGTCAGTTGGCATGCGGCGCGTCTGGCACTCGCCGCTCTTCACCCGTCGGTCGAAAGGCGGGCGCTGGTGCTGGGAGGCGGTGCCATCGGCCTGGCCGCAGCCCTGGCGCTGCGCGCGATGAATGTGCCCGAGGTCACGGTGGTAGAGCCAAATGATGCGCGCCGCGCCTTCCTGCGCGACCGTTGCGGGCAGGAGGTCGCCGCCAAGGCCGATGGTCCGTGGCCCATCGTCATCGACGCGGTCGGTTACGCCGGAACGCGCGCCGTCGCCTCCGCCCATGCGGAGCCGGGTGGGGTCATTGCGCACGTAGGCCTGGGGGAGGATACCGGTGGTCTAGACGTCAGGCGTATGACGCTGCAGGAGATTACCTTTATCGGCACCTACACCTACACCGCGCAGGACTTCCGCGATACCGCCCAAGCGATTTTTGAGGGGCGTCTTGGCCCCCTTGATTGGGTTGAGACACGGACCTTGCAGGAAGGGGCCGAGGCTTTCCGCGAATTGCGCGCAGGCAAGGTGGCGGCCCCCAAGATCGTTCTGAACCCCTGGACCTGACCGCGGCCCACAAGAAGGAGAGAGCAGATGTACAAGAAAATCCTCGTGCCCATGGCGCTGGACCATGGGCTGTCACCGCAGACACTGGAAGTGGCGCGGACGCTGCTTTCCGAAGGCGGTGAGATCATCGCGCTGCACGTTTACGAGGCCCCCTCGGGCAGCGTCAGCGCCTATCTGGACGAAGAGATGGTCAGTGCAGGCTACGCGAAGGCCGAAAAACGGCTGACGGAAAAGCTCGAAGGTGCAGAAGGGGTCACACCCGTTCTGATCAAGGGCCACTCCGCCCGGACGATCATCGACTTCGCCCACAGCAACGGCGTCGACTGCATCGTGATCGGCTCCCACCGGCCGGGGCTCAGCGATTACTTCCTTGGCTCCACCGCCGCCCGCGTGACCCGCTTCGCGAAATGCGCGGTGCACGTGCTGCGGACTTCGATCTAGACTTTTACAATGCCAACCAAACACCTGAAATGAATAGGAAAGACTAGGATGAACATCGACAAGAAGATCGTGGATGATCTTGTCGCAAACGACGTCTCATTCGTCACCACCGTGCCTTGCAAGCAGCTGGCCGGGGTGATCGAAGAGGTCGAAGCACGTGACGAGATTTTTCATATTCCCTCCAACAAAGAAGACGAAGGCATGGGCCTCTGTGCCGGGGCCTTCATGGGTGGCAAGCGGCCCTGCATCATCATGCAGAACACCGCCATCGGCGTGACGATCAACACGCTGGCAACGCTGATCCAGTACTACCGGATGCCCTTGCCGATGCTCATCTCCTACCGCGGTGAGTTGCGCGAACCGGTGGCCTGCCAGGTTGAGATGGCGGTGCATACCAAGGCGCTGTTGGCGCAGATGAACATCCCCACCTACCACTTCCACACGCAGAAGGACGCAGAGGAGTTCGACATGATCCTCAAGTACACCTTCATGTGCAACAAACCCGTCGCGATCCTTACGGACGCGAATTTCTGGGGAGGCTACGGCGACCAATGATCCGTTCTGAAATCCTGAAAGAAATCGCCCCCATCCTGCGCCCGCACCTGGTGGTCTGCAACATCGGTCTGCCCAGCCAGGAGCTGCACATGATCGACGATCAGCCCACCAATTTCTACATGCTGGGCACCATGGGCCTCTCTTCCTCCATCGGCTTCGGCCTTGCCCTCGCGCAGGACAAGACCGTCATCTCCATCGACGGTGACGGATCTGTGTTGACCAATCTCGGGACCCTGCCGACGATCGCAAACAATGCGACCGACAACTACATCCTGATGATCATCGACAATGGCTCCTACGGTTCCACCGGCGATCAGCCGACCTATGCGGGCAAGAAGACGAATCTGACGGACGTGGCCCGCGCCTGCGGGTGTGACAATGTCATCGAGTGCAGGGATGTCGATACCGGCAAGGTCCTGCAAGAGGCCATCGACAGCAAGAAGATGACCATCATCGTGGTCAAGTGTGACAGCGGCAACATCAAGCTGCCGGTCATCACCATGGACCCGGTCGTCATCCGCGACCGCTTCATGAAGGCGGTTCAGGCCTGAGCCATGGCAGCCGCCGCGCGCATACACTCTGCGATGGACGCGCGGCGGCTGGCCAAAAGGCACCTGCCGTGGATGATCTTCGACTACATCGACGGCGCCGCCGGGGCCGAGACGGGCGCGGCGCGGAATAGGGCGGCCATGGACGCCATGGTCCTGCGCCCGCGCATTCTGCGGAATGTAAGTGCGCGCAGCCTGACCAAGAAAATTTTCGGGTTCGAGGCGGAGCGTCCCTTCGGCATCGCCCCCATGGGCATGTGCAACCTCTCCGGTCCGCGTGCCGATCTGATGCTGGCGCGGCTCGCCGCGCGTTATCGGGTGCCCCACGGGGTTTCCACCGTTGCTTCCACCCCGATGGAAAAGATCATCGAGGTGGCCGAGGGGCACGCCTGGTTCCAGCTCTACTTTAGCGGCGAGGGTGAGGGCACTTTCAAGCTGGTGGAGCGGGCGAAGGCGGCTGGTTATCAGACCCTTGTCCTGACCGTCGATGTCCCCGAAGTGGGCCGCCGTCCGCGCGAACTGCGCCACGGCTTCAAGATGCCCTTCCGCATCGGCCCTCGCCAGTTCATTGATTTCGCCCTCCATCCCCGCTGGTCGCTGACCTCGCTGGCCGCAGGCAAACCCCAGATGGCGAATTTCGAGATGGAAGGCTACGACTTCGACCGCACCGAAAGCCGCGCAAAGGCGGACTGGGACACCCTCCGCCGGTTGCGGGATGCCTGGCCGGGCAACCTGGTGGTCAAGGGGGTGCTGGACCCCGAAGATGCGCGCATGGCGCGGGATGCGGGTGTGGATGCGGTGCAGGTCTCCAGCCACGGTGCGCGGCAGTTGGAAAGCGCGCCTTCGCCCTTTCTGATGTTGCCGAGAATCCGCGAAGCCGTAGGCCCTAAATTTCCGCTTTTCTACGATAGCGGCCTGCGGTCGGGGGAGGATGCGCTCAAGGCCTTGGTCGCGGGGGCGGATTTCGCCTTTTTCGGACGGGTTCTGCAGTTCGGCGTGGCCGCAGGCGGGGAGGGAGGCCTCAAGCGGCTCTGGGAGGTGCTGAGCGATGAACTGAGCATCGCCATGGCCCAGACCGGGTTGACCGCGCTGGACCGTGAAAGCCTCTCGGGCGCGCAGTTTGCCCCTCACTAGGCTCAGCCCATGACCTTCGACCAGATCAGAACCTTTCTCTGGGTCGCCCGCCTGGGCGGTTTTCGTCGTGCGGCGGAGCGGTTGCACCTGTCCCAGCCCGCTGTCTCCACCCGTGTCGCCAACCTTGAAGAGGAACTGCGCGTGCGGCTCTTCGAACGGGGCCCGGGGGAACTGGTGCTGACCAAGCACGGCACCCTTCTGCTCAGCTACGCCGAGCAGATGCTGTTCGTCGAGGAGGAGATCAAGGCACGCGTCGCCAACCCGGCCGAGGCCGAAGGGCTTTTCCGCGTCGGCGCGTCGGAGACTATCGCCCAGGCCTGGTTGCCCGATTTCCTCAAGGCGTTTGCAGCGGAATATCCCCGCGTGAACGTCGATCTGACCGTCGATATTTCCCTCAACCTGCGCGCGGCGCTCCTGGAGCGGCGGCTGGACCTGGCCTTTCTCATGGGCCCGGTCTCCGAGTTCACGGTGGAAAATATCGCCCTGCCATCCTT
>JABDKA010000146.1 GCA_013002405.1 Sulfitobacter sp.
CGAATTCGATCTTTTCCACCCCTGTGAGGTGATCGGTCCCGTCGCCCCCGGTGACCTTGTGTTCCACTTTGACCGTGCCGTCCTGGTAGAAGGCAACGTGGTATTCCTGATCGCTGCCCGAGAGCTGCAGGCTGTCGACCCCAGGCCCGCCTGCGATTTCGTCGTTGCCCGACCCGCCTTCGATGGTGTCATTGCCAGCCTCTGCAAAGACTGTGTCATCCCCGTCCAGGCCGATCAGGCTGTTGGCCAGATCGTCACCGAAGAGGAAATCCCCGAGCGAGGTGCCCGAGACATCAGTCCCGCTGCCATCTGTGCTGAAACGGGCCGCGGCTACAAAAGGATTGTCCTGCAGATGGGTCAGACCCGTGTTCCGCATGATGATGGCGTTGATGTCCTGGCTTTCGATCTCGGCCAGCAGCGCCGCGCTCAGCCCATCGGGCAGATCCCGGAAACTGCTGTCGGCGCGCCAGGTCCGGTCGAACTGCTCCACCAGGATGTGGCTGAAGAGCGGTCCCATCAGAGTGCCCACCGGGCGATCCTCCGTCAGCCCACCGACCCAGAGATCGACATCGAAGACGCTGTCGTAGACCGCGTTCAGATCGTTCTGAACCGTCGCATCCGAGGTAATCACGCTGAAATCATCCGCCGCGATGGTCTCAAGATCGATATCGCCCAGAAGGTCGGCGCGCGCCTCGAGGTAGGTGGTCAGCCCATGGTCGCGGCCCCGCAGGATGTTCAGGGCGGCCAGGCTGAAGCCTGTCACCACGTCGGGTGCCCGCAGAAAGAAGTTCAGATCGTCGATGACCTTGCCATCGACCTCCTGCGCCAGGGTCGCTGCGGACCCGCGCATCAGGTCATCCAGATAGCCATCGACCAGCGGTTGCACGTTGAAGACCACGTCGGCGACGGCGAGGCTCAACTCATCTGACTGGACGCCCCTTTCGTCCAGAAGCGGCACAAGGCTTGAGACCATCGTGTGGCCGAAACGGAAGGCGGCGGTGGAGAATTCGACGCTGATCTGACCATCAACGGCGTCCGACTCCGCCTCCGACAGGCTGGTGGTGAGGCTCTCGGCGAGCGTTTCTGCCTCTGGTCGGCCCGCCAGCAGAGTGGGCAGCCAGTCACGGTAGGTGATCGTCTGCAACTCATACTCCACGATGGCGCGTGCCGTCTGGAAGAGCGTATCATCGTCCCATTCAGGGTTTTCCGCCGCAAGTCGGTCCGCCCAGTGGTTATGTTCACGCACAAAGACGGTGTGCAGCATCGTGAGGGCGATGTTCTCATTGGCGCGCACGTCACCGGCAAAGAAGATGGGTGAGTCCGTCGCTTCCCCCCCGGCCATTACGTCCGTTTCACCCGCGAAGGGCATGAGGGACCGGCCATCGGGTGCGACCTCGCCAGTGCGCACACGCCCGCCCTCGAAACTGCGGATGTCGGCCAGCCGGTCCCCGGTTGAACCGTAGATCATGTTGGCGTCGATCGCGGCGGTGATCTCATTCACCGGGGTGCGGAGCAATTGCCCGTCCCCCAGGTCTTCGACCGTGAAGTTGGAGCGCTGGAAGGGTCCCGCCAGGCCGGTGACCTGAATGATCTCGCCCGAGGCGTCCCGCGTCAGGTCAAGATCGTGATCAATGAATTGTCCCCAATCAACGAACAATGGCGAAAGGCCCGCACCATTGGGCATGTCCTCGTTTTGATCGAAGAGGATCGAGGCGATCAGGGGCGCGTCATCCGTGCGTGCAATGGCGGAGGAACCATCTGCATATGACGGTTCAGTGAGGCGAACAAGCGGGGGGGGAGTCGTCAGAATAGGCATGCGGCAATTATCTGCCGAAAGTGCCGCGCCGCCAACAAAAATGTGAGAATTCTTATTCAGTTATGTCATTTGTGCGGCCTTCCTGCGCGTTACGGGTGCGCTTCTGTGGATCGCATCCGTCCGTCATGGTTATTCCGGCCTGAGGCCGGGGTTCCGCTCAGTAGAACGCGCTGGCGTCGAGACCCACTGTCACGGCCCCGATGGGCACGCCGCTGGCAGGGTCGGACAGCGAAAAGGACACCTGGCCTTGGTAGCGCTGCGTACTCTCGTCCAGTTCCACATCGTCGATAAAGACGGCGCCCGCTCCGCGTCCGTAGCTTTCGCTGAATTTCGCTTCGTCCCCCTGCCAATAGTCGGAGGTTACCGAACTGGCGGCCACGTTCAGACCGTTGGCATCCATCACGAAAACTTCTGTGATCCGCCCGCCCGCGGCAGTCACCCGCTCGCGCAGGTAGTCGGACAGAGGGGCCGACAGGACCGTTTCAATGAGCGGCTGGCTGGGCTGGCCCACCTGTTGACGCCAGGCGGTATCCCGTGCGTCGATGTCGGCCTGGCTCAACCCTGCGGTCTGGCTATTCTGGGCGCGGACAGCGGCAATGATTGCGGGCGCGTTGATCCATCCCTTGAGGTCATTTTCGATGAAATCGGCCATGGCGGGCGGGAATTCCGCCGCATTGAGGGCCGAGGCGGAGACGAGGCCAAGGGCCATGAGGGTTGAGCGGAACATGCATCTATCCTGTGCGCTGGGCACCCCGAAGGGCGCGATTGATTGCGCAAAGGAATAAGGCCGACCCGCTAATGTTGTGTAAACGCGCTGTCAGTCCGTGTCCTGGTCCCCGCGAAATCCGGTGGCGACCACGAATTTCTCAGAACTGTCGGCCCGGCTTGCGGGCGGCTTGACGTTGGCAACCTTGCGAAAGCGCTGCTTGAGGAGTTTCTGCAGCTCGC
Source organism: Sulfitobacter sp. (assembly GCA_013002405.1). GTDB lineage: Bacteria > Pseudomonadota > Alphaproteobacteria > Rhodobacterales > Rhodobacteraceae > Sulfitobacter. The sequence continues at coordinate 2,765 of JABDKA010000146.1, forward strand.
CTTCCGCGCCCCCGGCCAGCACTTTGGCCACAAAGGTGCCCCCCTCCTCCAGCACGTCGAAGGCGAAATAGGCAGCCGCCTCGCACAAGGCGATAATGCGCAGGTGGTCCGTCTGCTTGTGCCCCGAGGCAGCCGCGGCCATGTCGGACATGACCACGTCAGCCTTGCCGCCGAGCCATTCTTTCACCTTCTTGTCCGCGTCATCCTCCATGAAATCGAGCTGGTGCAGTTCACAGCCCGCGATCGGCTCCATCTCCTGCAGGTCGATACCAAGGATGGTGCCCACTGCCTTGCCGCTTTTCTCGCCCAACACGTTGCAGCGCTTGACCGCCACCTGGCACCAGCCGCCCGGGGCCGCGCCCAAATCCACCACCCGCGCGCCGGGAACGAAGAAACGGAATTTGTCGTCCAGCTCCATGATCTTGTAGGCCGCGCGCCCGCGGTAACCTTCGGCCTGGGCACGCTTGACATAGGGGTCGTTCAACTGGCGCTGCAGCCAGCGGGTCGAGCTGAGCTTGCGGCCCCTGGCCGATTTGACCTTCACCTTCAAGTCGCGCTGCCCGCGCCCCGAGGTGTTCTTGCCTGTTGGTGTCTTGGTCATGATCAGAAGGTCCCTTCTTCGAGCGCCCCATCGGCCGACATCTGGGCATAGAGCAACCCCTCGCGCAGGCCACGGTCGGCAACCGACAGCCGGTTCGTGGGCCAGAGCCGCATGAGCGCCTGCAGGATCGCGGCGCCCGACATGATCAGGGCGGACCGGTCCGAGCCGATGCGCGGGTCGCTGCGGCGGCCCTGCGGGCCCATGGTCAGATAGGAGCGGATGACACGGTCGATCTGGTCGGAAGTCATGCGCAGCCCATCGACCTTGGTCCGGTCATAGCGGCGCAGGCCCAGATGGCTGGCGGCGACGGTGGTGACCGTGCCGGAGGTGCCGACGATCTGGAAGTTCTCCTGCGGCTGTGCCGATTGGTAGGGCGTGAAATCCGCCAGGTTCTCCTCGAAGAACCAACTCATCAAGGCAAAGCGCGCGGCATCGTCTTCGACATCGGTGAACTGATCCCGCAGGGTCGCGACGCCCAGCGGCACCGATATCCAGTCCACGACCTTGGCGGCCGGCAGATCGCTCTTGACCTGGTTGAAGCCCCCGTGCAGCCGCATGATCGCCTGGGCACGGTCGCGCTTTGGCACCTGCTTCACGTCGATCCAGACCAGTTCGGTAGAGCCGCCGCCGATATCCACGACCAGCAGGTTCTCTGTCTTGCGGCTGACCAGCGGCGCGCAGGAGATGACGGCCAGTTGGGCCTCTTCCTCGGGCTCGATGATATCGAGCGTCAGTCCGGTCTCGCGCTGGATGCGGCGCATGAAGTCCGCACCGTTGTGGGCCCGGCGGCAGGCCTCGGTCGCGACAAGCCGCATCCGGCGGACATTGTTGCGGCGCAGCTTTTGCTGACAGATGCGAAGGGCCTGTATGGTACGTGTCATGGATCCGCGCGACAGGCGCCCGGTCCGCTCCAACCCCGCCCCAAGCTGGACGGATTTCGAGAAGCTGTCCACCACCTGAAAACCGCTGCCCTTGGGCTGTGCGATCAACATGCGGCAGCTATTTGTGCCCAGATCGAGGGCCGCATAGAGCTCGGACGATCTGGGCGGAACTGGCGCGGGGCTCAGAGCCGGTTGGTTGTCCTTATCGAGCGCGCCCGCACCTTTGGGACGCTGTGGCGCCATCTTTCGCGCCTTTCATATCGAGTTGAGGTCAAGATATGACCAAGTGCGATGCCACGCAAGTGTGAAGGCCGCCCGTTAGCCCTTCTCCGTCTCTTTATTACCCCAAATACTCCGGGGTCCGGAGCAGCGCCCCGGGGGCTGGAGACCTGAACCAGCCTCATGGTCTTCTTGACGATTTTGGGGGGCCCTGCCCCTCGTCTCCGCCCACGCAAACGCGTATGTCATTTCACGAGGTCGCGGAAAGCCTCCAGTTTGTCGAAAACCGGCGTCGCCCAACGGGCGTCAGTCGATAGAAACCGCCAAAGCAACGCGAGGAATCAGCCCGATGCCAGCCCTTACCATCGTCTACTGGCGCGACATTCCCGCCCAGGTGATCGTCGGCAAAGGCCGTCGCGGTTCCAAGCGGCAGTTGCCCGAACGTTTTGAGCAGGCCATCGATCGCGCCGCCATGAAAACGGGGGCCGCTGAAACGGACGATTACCTGGCCGAATGGCGCAAGGCGCCCCAGGGTGAGATCGAGGGTGAGGCCGAAGCGATTGCCGAGGCCGAGGCCGCGCGCCTTGACGCGGAGTACGACAGTGCGCGCCTGAGGGCGCTGATTGACAATGACGGCTGGGCACAGGCCTGAGGGCCGCCCGATGATAAAGGACAGGATCATGGCTTTGTTGAATTTCCGCCGCAGGGAAAGCGCCGCGCCGCAGACACCCGCTGCCAGTGCCGAGGTTGAGGCACTCCTCAAGGACTACTCCATCGAGGTGATGCCGCGCACCGCAGAGAAGGTGGAAAATTTCCGCGATCTGCTGCCCGAGGGCACCCGCGTCTACATTGCCCATATCGAGGGCACCCCGATCGAGGACATGGTCGCTACTGCCAAGCGCCTCAACGCAGATGGCTATCCGGTCATGCCCCACTTTCCCGCCCGCATCATCAAGGACCGCGCCACCCTGGCGGACTGGATTGCCCGCTACCAGGGGGAGGCGGACGTCAGGCAGGCCCTCTTGCTGGCCGGCGGTGTGGCACGGCCCCACGGTGATTTCAGCGACTCGATGCAGCTGATGGAAACCGGACTTTTCGACGAGGCGGGCTTTGAGCGGTTGCACGTCGCGGGCCACCCCGAAGGCAACCGCGACATCGATGTGGAAGGCGGCCGCCTGAAGGTGGACGAAGCGCTCAAGTGGAAGAACGCTTTTCAAAGCCGCACCGACGCCAAGATGGCCATCGCGACCCAGTTCGCCTTTGACGCTCAGCCGATCATCGAATGGGCCGATAGCCTGAAACATGCGGGCATCACCCTGCCCATTCACATCGGCATCGCAGGGCCTGCCAAGCTGCAGACCCTGATCAAGTTCGCCATCGCATGTGGTGTCGGCCCTTCGCTCAAGGTGCTGCAGCGCCGGGCGATGGACGTGACCAAACTGCTTCTGCCCTACGAGCCCACGGAAGTGGTTCGCGAACTGGCGTTGCACAAGGCAGCCAATCCGGACTTCAACATCACCAACGTGCACTTTTTCCCGCTGGGCGGCATCAAGAACAACGCCACCTGGGCCATCGAAAACGGCGGCGCCGCCACCGTTCCCGCAAACGCCTGACCTTTCAAGGACTGTCCATGACCCGCACCATCGTCGAATCCAAGACCAAGACCGCCATAATCGGCTTTGACCAGCCCTTCTGCGTCATCGGCGAGCGGATCAATCCCACGGGCCGCAAGGTCCTTTCGGAAGAGCTGGAACGTGGCGATTTCAGCCGTGTGGAGGCGGATGCGGTGGCCCAGACCAATGCGGGCGCCAACATCCTCGACGTGAATTCGGGCGCAGTCTTCTCCAACAAGATGGCCGAGGACCCGCGCTACGCCGACAACAACTTCGTCGAACCGATGCTCATGCCCGAGCTGATCAAGCGGGTACAGGCCGTCTCGGACTTGCCCATCTGCATCGACAGCTCCGTGCCGGGCGCGCTTGAGAACGGCCTGGAGGCTTGCGAGGGCCGACCCCTCCTGAATTCCGTCACCGGTGAGGAAGAGCGGCTGGAACTTGTCCTCCCACTGGTCAAGAAATACAACGTGCCTGTCGTGGCCATTTCCAACGACGATACAGGGATCAGCGAAGACCCGGAGGTCCGCTTTGCCGTGGCCAAGAAGATCGTGGAGCGTGCCGCAGATTTCGGCATTCCGGCCCACGACATCGTGGTCGACCCGCTGGTCATGCCCATCGGGGCCATGGCGACGGCGGGCCATCAGGTCTTTACCCTTGTCCGCCGCCTGCGCGAGGAACTGGGCGTGAACACCACCTGCGGCGCCTCCAACATCTCCTTCGGCCTTCCCAACCGCCACGGCATCAACAATGCCTTCCTGCCCATGGCCATGGGGGCCGGCATGACCAGCGCGATCATGAACCCCGTCGCCTTGCCCGTGAACGCCACCAAGATCGCCGAAAAGAAGGCCGAGTTGGCGGCGCTGGGCCTTGTCCTGCCCGAGGGCATGGATGATGAGACCTTCGTGCAGCTCTTCGGCATGGGCTCCACCAAGCCGCGCCCCGGCAAGGAGATGGAGGCCATCCGCGCCGCCAACTTCCTCTTTGACCGCGACCCGCACGGCACCGCCTGGATTGAGTTCAACAAGGTTGCCCCGAAGGCGGGCCATGAGGGCCGTGGCCGCGCGGGCCGCACCGGCGGTCGCCGTCGGCGGGCCTGATCCGCGGACCCTTTTGAAGCTGGGCCAAGGCTTTACGCCCAGGCCGCACCGACGTAGTTTCGGAGCATGTCAGCCAGGATCGAATTCATTCCCGTCACGCTTCTAAAGCGTGATGTCTTTTCCGAAACCCAATCGGGACATCTGGCAGACGATGCAGACACCCGGTTGACCCGTCGGCAGCTGGACCGCCTGCCGCTCTGGTCGCGGGGGATCGCGCGTTACCTGGCCAGGCGAGAGGCCCGCGCACTGCGCCGTCTGCAAGAGGTCGACGGGGTTCCGCGCCTGATCCGCTCTGACCCAGAGGGGCTGATCCGAAGCTGGCTGGAAGGCGTACCCTTGCAATTGGCGGGCCGGCTGCACCGGACCTGGGCCGACGACGCACACAGGCTTCTGCGGCAGATGCACCGGCTGGGTGTGACCCACAACGATCTGGCAAAGCCGCAAAACTGGTTGGTCACGCCCGACGGGCGGGCCGCCGTGATAGACCTGCAACTTGCCTCGGTGCATCGCAGACGGGGCCTGATTTTCAGGCTGGCCCGGTACGAGGACCTACGCCACCTGCTCAAGCAAAAACAGCGCTTCGCGCCAGAGCTGCTGACCCCCACCGCCCGAAGACTGCTGGAAAGGCGGTCCTGGCCCTCGCACCTGTCGCACAGGACGCTGAAGCCGGTTTACAATTTCGTAACCCGGAAAGTGTTCCGCTGGTCCGACAGTGAGGGGATCGGCGCCGACATGGCCGATCGAATGGCTTCGGCGCGGGACCGTATCCTGTCACTGCCGGGTGTGACCGAGGTTGCCCTGGCCCCTTTCCAGCGGCCCGGTGGGCTGGGACTTTATGCCTTTGTCGAAACGGCGCAGGCATCGGCGCCCGGGGCCGGTGCCGAGGCAGACCTTGTGCAGACAGTATCCGCCCTGCCCCGTTTTTCCGATGGCCAGGTCCGGGCGGACCTGCTGGTCTTGGTGGCCGAAAACAGGGTCGAGGAGATCGGGGTCTTTCTCGAAGGTGAGCCAACGCTGGCCGAAATCATGCGGCCCATCGTGGAGGGGCGTCTGAACCTGACGGACCGTTACATCCACTAGGCCCGTCCAGACCGAATGGTGCGTCGGAAGATCGATGATCAATTCGGCGCAGGTAACCGGGCATTAACGCGCCTCCTCCTAGAAGGGCTCCACCCAACGACGTGGAGCCTGCCATGACCTTTCCGAGACATCCGCGCCATGACTGACACCCTGCCGCTTGAAGGTCGGCTTGATTTGACCGCCGTTGCCGCGCTGCACGAGGCGCTTGTGGCCCGTCAGGGGGGCGACGTGACCGTGGATCTGACTGGCGTCACGCAGATGGGCGCGCTCTGTCTGCAGTGTCTGATCGCCGCGGCCACGGCCGCGCGTGCCAGGGGCCACCGGTTATCCTTGATCAATATACCGGATCAGGTGCTGTCCCAGTGTGTTGCCATGGGCCTGAGCGCGCGAGCAATTGAGGAAGGAGCCAAATGAGCCTCAAAATTCTTGCCGTCGATGACAGCCGCACGATGCGGGACATGATCCGCATGGCGCTCTTGCCCGCCGGATTCACCGTTCACACCGCAGATGACGGGGTGCACGGAATTGAGGTGCTGGAGGGCATCGCGCCCGACGCCATTATTACCGACATCAACATGCCCCGCATGGATGGCTTCGGTTTCATCGACGCGGTTCGGGCCCAGAACCAGCACCGCGCGACGCCCATCTTGGTGCTCACGACCGAGGCCGCACCGGAACTGAAGCAACGCGCGCGCTCCGCCGGGGCGACGGGCTGGATCGTGAAGCCTTTCGATCCCGAAAAGCTGGTCAAGGCTCTGACCATGGTAGCGGGCTAAGTCTTATGAGCATCGACAATGACCCCATGGCCGAGATCCGCGCCTCCTACTTCGTTGAGTGTGAGGAACTGCTGGAGGCACTGCAGGACGGGCTGCAGTCGATCGAAGATGGCGCGGATGATGTAGAGACCATCAACGTCGTCTTCCGCGCGGTCCACTCGATCAAGGGCGGCGCCGGGGCCTTCGGGCTTGACGCGCTGGTCCGATTTGCGCACCGCTATGAGACGGTCCTCGATGAGGTGCGCTCCGACCGCCTCGAGATCGGTCCCAGGACGCTCAAGGTTTTCTTTCAGGCGGCCGATCATCTGTCCGATTTGGTACGGGCCAGCCGGGACGATGCCCCCCTGCCCGAGGCGGAAACCGGCGCCCTTCTGGCCGCCCTGGATGAATTTCTTGGCGACGCCAAAGAACCCGAGGAGGAGATTGATTTCCAACCGATGGGAATGTCGCTGGACCTTGGGCTGGAGGATGAAGAAGCGGTACCGGCGGCCGAGGTGCCGGACCTCGACGATCTGCCACCACCCCCACCGATGGAACCCTCTCCGACCGCCGGTATCTGGCAGATTCATTTTGCCCCCACCGCCGAACTTTTCGAAACGGGCAATGAAGCGGCGATTCTGCTCCGCAACCTGGGCGAATTGGGGAAAATGCAGGTCACCTGCAATCTGGCCGGGCTTCCGCCGCTGGCCCAATTGCAGCCTGAGATCCCCCATCTGAGCTGGGACATCACGCTTGAGACTGAGGCCCACGGGCGCGAGATCGCCTCGATCTTCGAATTCGTGGAGGGCCAGTGCCTTCTTGAGATAATCGCTTGGGAAGGGACGGACAATGGCGGGGACGTGTCCCGGGCGCCTGCGGAATCCAAACCCGCACCCGAAGTACCGCCATCGCTGGCTCGGGCGGAGAAACCTGCGGAGGCCGCTCAACCGGTCGAGGAAGCCACCGCCTCTGCCCCTGCCGCCGTCAGCGGCGACAAGGGAGGCACGGCACGCGCCAACAAGCAGGCCACAGCCGCCGCCAAATCCGTTGTTCGGGTTGATCTGGACCGGATCGAACGGTTGGTGAACCTGGTGGGCGAACTGGTGATCAACCAGGCCATGCTGAGCCAGAGCCTTGAACGCTCTGGCCTGTCGTCTCATTCGGACGCAATGAATGAGCTGGAGGAATTTCAGCGGCTGACCCGTGACATCCAGGACAGCGTGATGATGATCCGCGCGCAGCCGGTCAAGTCACTCTTCCAGCGGATGGCGCGCATCGTGCGCGAAGCCTCCTCTGCCGTGGGCAAAGACGTGCGGCTTCAAACCTCGGGGGAAGCGACGGAGGTCGACAAGACCGTTATCGAACGTCTGGCCGATCCGCTGACCCACATGATCCGCAACGCGGTCGACCATGGACTGGAGAGCTTGGAGGACCGTCTGGTCGCGGGCAAGCCCGAACAGGGAAGGATCACCCTGACGGCGGCGCATCGGTCTGGCCGGGTCGTCATTGAGGTGAGCGATGACGGGGCCGGGATCAACCGTCCAAAGGTACGCCAGATCGCGGTCGACAAGGGTCTGATCCCTGCGGACGCGAACCTGAGCGACAGTGAGATCGACAACCTCTTGTTCCTGCCCGGCTTTTCGACCGTATCGGTGGTGTCAGACCTGTCGGGTCGCGGGGTTGGCATGGATGTCGTGCGCACGGCGATCCAGGCCCTTGGTGGGCGGATCAGCATCACCTCGACGCCCGGCAAGGGTACATTGTTTTCCATCTCGCTTCCGCTGACATTGGCCGTCCTCGACGGTATGGTCATCGAAGTGGCGGGGGAGACCCTGGTCCTGCCTCTCAACCTGGTGGTAGAGACGCTCACCCTTGACGACCGCGAGGTCGAAATGGTGCGTCCCGGCAGCCACGTGATTGAGGTGCGTAGCGGTTTCGTGCCCCTCTTCGATCTGGGTGCGGCCCTCGGATACCGGCCGCCGCTTGAGAAGTTCGACAATACCGTCGTGCTGCTGATTGCGCACGAGGACGGCAGCCAGACGGGACTTGCCATCGATAACATCCTTGACCAGCGGCAGGTGGTCATCAAGGGCCTCGACGACAGCTTCTACCGCGCCCCGGGCATCGCGGCGGCCACGATCCTGGGCGACGGGCAAATCGCGCTGATCCTAGACCCTTCGGACATTATCCAGTCCGCCGTCCGCGCCACCCCTCGCACCGTCACCAAAGACGAGATCGGAGTACCAGCATGAACGATCCCCAGACGGGCGCCATCGAGCTTTTGACCTTCCGGCTGGCCCAGCAGGAGTATGCGCTGAACATCATGTGCGTGCGTGAGATCAGGGGCTGGACCCAGGCCACGCCCTTGCCCCATGCGCCCAACTATATGAAGGGGGTGATCAATCTACGCGGGACGGTTCTGCCTGTGATGGATCTGGGCCACCGTCTGAACCTGCCCGAACAGTCCGAGACGGAGCGCAACGTGATCATCGTGGTCAAATACGGTGAGACGATGATGGGCCTGCTGGTCGATGCGGTCTCGGACATCGTGCAGCTGACTTCCGATGATCTGCAGCCGCCGCCCGAGGCGGTCACCTCCGCCGCCGAGAGTGTGGTTCAGAGCCTCACCCTGATTGACGAGCGGATGATCCGGGTGCTGGATCTCTCCGCAACGATCGATATTCCAGAGAGCACGGCCGCGTGATGGGGGCCGTGTCACGTGCTCTGGCCTCAGAGCTGCCAAAGGATCTGTTGCTGGATGCCGAGAGTTTTCGGGCGATCGCCGATCTGGCCTACTCCGAAAGCGGGCTGACCCTCGTGCCGGAAAAGCTGTCGATGGTCCAGTCGCGACTGCGGCACAGATTGCGCAAACTGGGGCTGGGCGACTTCGCACAGTATTGCGCTCTGGTAAAGTCAGAGGCAGGGCACGCAGAGCGGCGGCATCTGATCTCGGCGCTCACGACCAATGTGTCGCACTTCTTTCGCGAAAAGCACCATTATGACCGACTGATCGAGATCTTCTGCGCCAAGCTGCCGGAGTTGCGCGCGGGGCAATCCATGCGGATCTGGTCCGCGGGTTGCTCCAACGGGCAGGAAGCCGTCTCGGTCGCCATCGCCCTGCTGGAGGTGGCCAGGGATGCGGGCAACCTGGATCTGCGCATCCTGGGGACCGACATCGACCCGCAGGTGGTCCAGTTTGCCCGCGAAGGACGCTATCCCGAAAGGTTGCTGGGCGGCGTCAGCGAAGCGCAACGCGCGCAGTTCTTTCACAGAACCCGCAGCGGCTCGGAAGAAACCTTGGAAATCAGCCCGACCGTGCGATCCCTTCTGCGCTTCAATGAACTGAACCTGCTGGCCAGCTGGCCCATGTCCCGCCGGTTCGACGTCATCCTGTGCCGCAACGTTGTGATCTACTTCGATCAGGCAACGCAGCTGGCGCTTTGGCCCCGCTTCCATACGGCACTGAACCCCGACGGGGTGCTTATACTGGGCCATTCCGAACGTATCGCCGACCCGGCCAAATACGGTTTTGAGGCGGCAGGGCCCACGACCTACCGGCTGGCCACCCAAGGATGAAGTTGCAGGAGGAACGACATGGCCTTGCGTGACAAGATTCGCATCATGGTGGTGGACGACATGTCGACCAGCCGCGGGCTGATTACCCAGGCCCTCGACTCCTTTGGGGTGCGGGACGTGGCAACGGCCGAAAATGGTCGCGATGCGCTGCGCGCGCTGGCGATCCGGCCCGCGCACCTGGTCATCTCCGATTTCAACATGCCAGAAATGGACGGGCTGCAATTGCTGCATTACCTGCGCGCCACGCCCCAGACCAAGGGTGTGGGGTTCGTCCTGATCACTGGCCAGGCCGAGCAGCGGATCATCGATCACGGCAAGAAGCTGGGCATGAACAACTTTCTCAAGAAACCTTTTCAACCCAAGGAATTGCGCAACTGTATTGAGACCGTTGTCGGGCGGCTCTGATGGGGCCAATGAACGAGGGTGGAACACCCCCATTCACCGATCTGCTGGGCCGGGTTGCCGAGCATCTTGATCACCTCGCCAATGAGGCGCACCTGCTGGAGCAGGCCGTCTGCGACGCCTGGGATACGCAAGCGTCCGGGGATCCCGCTGCGGTCCAGCAGCTGCAAAGGCTCGATTTCCTGCGCCAGTCTCTGGAAGACTGCGCGCTGCTGACACATCTCCTCAGCCGTCTGGACACGGCAGCGCCCAAGCTGGATCCCCTGATCCAAAAACTGCGCCTGGAAAGCACCCGCGCCCTTTTTGCCGCACCCGCCGCGCCGGGGCCGCCCGCTCCGCCCTCGGGCGAGGTCGATCTTTTCTAGCGAGCGGCGACCGGGCCCCCGTTAGAACAGTTCCAACCCGCTGGCGCTGTCGGTGGGAGACCTCGGCGGCACGATCTGCTCCACCGGCTGTTCCCTGCTAATCCTTTGACGTGCGGTGCCGCTGGTGGGGTGGAACAGCACCTGCCGCGCACTGTCACCGCCCAACGATTGGGCCACGCAAACGATGTTCTCACGCTCTAGAAATTTCAGCGCGAAGGTGCTGTTGGCCCGCCCGATGCCGGACAATCCGCTGACCATTTGCGCACCGCCAAAGATCTTGGCGTGCAGGCGGGTGCGCGCGGCCCCCAGCTTGAGCAGATCGTTGATCAACAGCTCCATATCGTTGACGCCGCAGAAATGCCCGCCCGATGCGCGCGGCGGGATGAGCATGTGGTTCATGCCGCCCACCGCAGCAACCGGATCCCACAGGCAGCAGGCCACGCAGGACCCCAGCAGCGTGCTGATCCGCAGCTCCGGATCGTCCGACACCAGCCTTTCGCTTTGCGTAATCACCAGAGTTGTCATCCTTTCCTCCTCCGGCGATTGGTCACGGCCTGGATTGCCCCGCCGATCTTATCCAGTGGCAGTTGCCGGGTTACGGCCCCCATCTCCCAGGCGGCGCGGGGCATGCCGTAGACTGCACTGGTTTGGGCGTCCTGACCAAAGGTGATGGCCCCTGCCGCGCGCAGGTCGGCCATTGCGGCCGCACCGTCCTTGCCCAGGCCGGTCAGGATCACAGCGATGACATCGCTTGCGTGTGGGAGGGCGGATCGAAAGAGATGATCGACCGACGGGCAGTGCAACGTATCGGGGGCTGCAGGACTAAACCCGCAGAGCCAAAGGCCCTGCGCGTGGCTGAGCGCGGTATGCTGACCCATGGCCGGGGCAAGCCGCACCTGTCCTCTGGCCAGGGCCGCCCCTTCCCGCACCAAGGCCACATCCTGTGCGCATTTGCGGTTCAGCTGCTGGGTATAGCTGACCAGAAAGGCCCCCGGCATGTGCTGCACGATGACAACGGGCGGCCCCTGCGGATCAAGCGTGCCGAGCAGTGTTTCAAGAGCGGTCACGCCCCCGGTAGAGGCACCGACGAGGATGATCGGAAGCCCCGGCTCGGGTCTGGCACTTGCTTCGGATCGGGCGGCATCCTGCTGATCCGGCAGCGGGGCCACCTTGCAATAGGCCGCGGCAAAGACGCGACGGGCGATTTCCCTGCCTATGCCCGGCTCCAGTTGTGCGGTCGGTTTTTCAATGCAGTCAATGGCCCCCAGATACAGCGCTTCGATAGAGGCATGGGAATTGGGGCCGGTGCTGCCGGAAATCATCACCACAGGTGTGGGGCAGTGTTTCATCAGCCTTTTGAGGAATTCCAGTCCGTCCATGCCGGGCATCCCGATGTCCAGCGTGATGACATCGGGGGACGTGGCCTCAATCACCCGCTGGGCTTCGGCGGCATCCCCGGCCTCCCCCACCACTTCAAGGCGCGGCTCGCGTTCCAGCGTATTGCGCAGCCACAACCGCACGACGCGCGAATCTTCGACGATCACGACCTTCTTGGTCGTCCGGCCCGCCGGACGGGACAGGAGGGTGAGGAAGATCCGTTCATCCCCGCCCCAATCGGGAGGATGGGAAATGTAAAACGCGGAATTCAAAAACCTCAACAGAAGGGGGGCGACACACATGCTCCTTCATGGGGCCGATTGGGTGAAGACCAGCTTAATGTGGCTCCCGTGAAGCCGATAAAGCGTGCTTTATTCCGGCCCATCCTTCGATCTATCCTGCCGTCTCAGCACTGGAAAAAAGGACACCGCCATGCAGGTCACACTTGACCATATTCTCTGGGCCGCACCCGACCGTGACCGCGGCATGGCCCTGTTCGAGCGGGTGACCGGGGTGGCCCCGGCCATCGGCGGCAGCCACCCAGGATTCGGCAGTCGCAACGCCCTGGCGAGCCTGTCGGATCGTATCTATCTGGAAATCCTCGCCCCCGATCCGGCGCAAGACCTGACCGGCACCTGGGGGGCGGATGTGGCCGCACTTCCAGGCCCGCAGATGTACACGCTTTGCCTGGGCTGCGATGAACTGGAGGCAGTGGCGGACCGCGCCCGAAATGCTGGCGTGACGGTTGAGCCGCCCATCGCCATGTCGCGCACCACCCCCGAAGGTCAGAGGCTGGACTGGCGGATCATGCGCCTGCGGGACGCCCGTTGGCCGGGGCGCATGCCCTTTTTCATCGACTGGCAGGGGGCCCCCCACCCAGGGGGCACAACGCCCCCCGGCTGCAGCATGAGCGATCTTTGCGTTCTTGACCCCAATCCAGAGGATCTGCGGGCCGTCTTCGATGCCATCGGATGCGATGTGCCTGTCTATGGCGGTGCTTGCTTTGGTCTGGTCGCGACGCTGCAAACGCCCAAGGGCCAGGTCCTGCTGACCTAAACCCGACCTCCCCAAAACGGAGTTGCTCTGGCTTGCCAGCGATGGGGCAAATCCGAGCAATATTTCAGCATGGAAAGGCTGAAGAAACGGGGTTTCGGCGGTCCAATCCAGGCGAACACAACCGAAATTTAAGCTGACTGTGATGTCACCCAGAAGAGCAGCGATTTTGCGGCACCGCCCGTGGGCGGGGCTGCGAGATGGAGGTATGGGTGAATGGCCTTTTCAATCAAGTTTGACTACCGGTTCGACAGCACCGGCTTCTTCAATGACCCCGCAAGGCGCACCACGCTTGAGGGCGCCGCGGCGGAGTGGGAAACCCTGATCGGGGATGAATTCGCGGATGTCCCTGCCGAAGCGAGCTTTGAGGTCTCAAACCCTTCCCAGCCCGGCAGCACGGAAAGGGTGACCCTGACCGAAAGGCTTGACGATATTCTGATCTTCGTCGGCGCGCGGAACATCCCGGGGTCTACCGCTGCCTTTGCCGGGCCGACGGGCTATTCCCTTTTCGGGGATGTCTACAGCGCGCGCATTTCCAACGATTTCCGCGGCAGCGGCCCGGTCTCCAACTTTGAGCCCTGGGCGGGCCAGATCAGCTTTGACACCACGACCAATTGGCACTACGGCCTCGATGCCCCGCCCTCCGGCAAGCTCGATCTCTTCACTCTCGCCATCCATGAGATTGGCCACGTGCTGGGCATCGGCACCTCAAGCACCTTCAACGCCCTGATCGCGCCGGGCAACCCGCCAACCTTCAACGGGGTCAACACCATGGCGCTGAATGGCGGCAGGGGTGTGCCGCTGGACCGGGATGAGGGGCACATTCAGGAAGGGTTCTCCGGCAACAGCGTTGTCCTCGACCCGATCCTTGAAAGGGGAACGCGCCTGACCCCCAGCGCCATCGACAGGGCGATGCTGGCCGATATCGGCTACAAGGTCACGGGCTTTGCCGCACAGGGCAACACACCCGCCATCACCACCAACGCAGGCGAATCCATCCGGGGCACCGATCTGGACGATGCGATTGACGCCGTGGGCGGCAACGACGTCATCTTTGGCGAAGGGGGCAACGACACGATCAGGGGCGGGTCCGGCAATGACCAGTTGCAGGGCGAAGGCGGCGACGACCACCTGATCGGCGACACCGGGGCGGACACGCTCTTTGGTCAGTCGGGCGCCGATCTGCTGGAGGGCGGTCCGAACAACGATCAGCTTCAGGGCGGGCAAGGCGCCGACACCCTGACCGGGGGCAGCGGCAAGGATTCCATCTTTGGCCACGACGGTGTCGATACCTTCCGGTTCAGCCTCGGCGGCGGGCAAGATCTTCTCTACGATTTCGATGTGGGGTCCGAACTGCTGCAACTGGTTGACAGCGGCTTTTCCAGCACGCAAGCGGCGCTCTCTGCGGTGAGCAAGCCCTTTTCAAACGTCTCGCGGATCACGCTGCGCGATGGCAGCAAGGTGGACATCTATCACACCTCCCAATCGGGCACGCCCTTGCACGCAGGCAACGTCAAGGTCGTGAGTGCCGATGGCTTGAATAGACGGATTACCGGGACAGACGGCGATGAGACACTGACCGGCGGCGGCGGCGACGACACACTGGAGGGAGGTCGCGGCAACGACACGGCACGGTACGACGGCCCGCAAGTGGCCTTTACTCTGACGCTCAGCTACGACCAAACCAGGCTCACCGACCGGCGACCGGCCGAGAAAGGGGGCCAAGGCACGGACCTGCTCAGATCAATCGAGTTTCTGGATTTCGGGACTGAGATCGCAATCTTTGACGGCAGCCCAATGAAGCTAGATATCTTCGACGGGCCCACCACGCTCAACGCCGATGAATTCTTTGAGATTATAGAGCTTTACATTGCCTACTTCAACCGAGCGCCAGATGCGCTGGGGCTCTCCTATTGGGCAACGCTCTTCGCCGACGGGTTCACCCTGCCGGAAATGGCAGCGAGCTTTTTCACGCAAGTGGAAACGCGGGCCGCCTATGCGGCGGTGCTGGATCCCGCAGGCAATCTGGACCTCTCCGATCCCGCAAAGGTGAGCGGATTTGTGGCCGCGGTCTATGACAATGTGCTGGGGCGGATCCCCGACGGGCCCGGGTTCGAATTCTGGGTCGACAAACTGCAGAACGATCCGGCGGTCACACCCGGCGCGTTCATCATGGCGATCATCGGGGGGGCCAAATTTGCCGCCGAACCCACCGCACAGACCTTCGTGGATCGGGAATACCTAGCAACCAAGGCCGATTTGGGGGCCTATTTCGCGGTGATTAAGGGAATGTCGGATGTGGCGGACGCCGCTGCGTCCATGGCGCTGTTTGACGGATCGAGGGAGAGCCGTGACGCCGCGCGGGTCGCGATTGACAGGCACTACGCCGATGCGCTGGATGCGGAGACGGGCGATTTCCTGATGCCACTGGTCGGGGTCATGGAGGATCCTTTCCTGATTTGAGTGTAAGGGGCTATCGGCGGCGCATCTGAGATATGGAGGACTATAAATATTATATATTAGTTACTTCTGTATTTTTTATAATGTAAAACTTTAATATTCAGCTCCAGATCAAGGGCTAGGAAAAAACACCCTCCGCTTTTGGCAGAGAGTGTTTAATTTCAATATTTTATCATCCTATATTCATTTAAAAGATGAAGTCTTCCGTACCGAGCGTGAAGGCCTCGAACCCGATGATGCCAACGCTGCTGGCCTTGCCTGAATCGTTGGTGAAATCGATCTGGGCAGAGCTTTCCGTCAGCTGGGTAAACTCCAGATCATCCATGCTCTGAACGGCATTCATCCGGGAAAAATCGATCTTGTCCAATCCGTCTTCCCAGTCGAAGATCTGCCCGCCGCGAGAGCTATCCATG
>JABDKA010000150.1 GCA_013002405.1 Sulfitobacter sp.
CGGATGCCCTGTTCGTGCATATATTCCGTCAAATCCTCGGCCATCCGCTTGGTCAGCGTAGTGCAAAGCGTGCGGTAGCCATCAGCGGCGACCTTGCGCACCTCATCCAGCAGATCGTCCACCTGCATCTCAACCGGTCTGATTTCGACCTGCGGATCCAGCAGGCCCGTGGGGCGGATCACCTGTTCGGTGAAGACGCCGCCGGTCTGCTCAATTTCCCAGGACGCGGGCGTGGCTGAAACGAAGACCGACTGCGGGCGCATGGCGTCCCATTCCTCGAACTTGAGCGGGCGGTTGTCCATGCAGGAGGGCAAGCGGAAACCGTGCTCTGCCAGCGTGAATTTGCGCCGATAGTCGCCCTTGTACATGCCACCGATCTGCGGGACGGAGACGTGGCTTTCGTCCGCGAAGACGATGGCGTGGTCGGGGATGAACTCAAAAAGCGTGGGGGGCGGCTCACCGGGCGCGCGGCCTGTGAGATAGCGCGAATAGTTCTCGATCCCGTTGCAGACCCCGGTGGCCTCCAGCATCTCAAGATCGAAGTTCGTGCGCTGCTCCAGGCGCTGGGCCTCTAGCAGCTTGCCATCGTTCACAAGCTGGTCGAGGCGGGTCTTGAGCTCTTTCTTGATGCCGATGATGGCCTGCTGCATCGTGGGTTTTGGCGTCACATAGTGGCTGTTGGCGTAGACACGGATCTGCTCAAACGTGTCGGTTTTCTCACCCGTGAGCGGGTCGAACTCTGTAATGCTCTCCAACTCTTCCCCAAAGAAGGACAGCCGCCAGGCGCGGTCCTCAAGGTGAGCGGGGAAAATCTCAAGCGCGTCGCCACGCACCCGGAAAGCGCCCCGCTGGAAAGCCTGATCGTTGCGGCGGTACTGCTGGGCGACCAGATCAGCGATGACCTGGCGCTGGTCATACATCTTGCCCACCTTCAGGTCCTGGGTCATGGCACCGTAGGTTTCAACCGATCCGATGCCGTAAATGCAAGAGACCGAGGCCACGATGATCACATCGTCCCGCTCCAACAGGGCGCGGGTAGCGGAGTGGCGCATGCGGTCGATCTGTTCGTTTATCTGGCTTTCTTTCTCAATGTAGGTGTCCGAGCGCGGCACGTAGGCTTCGGGCTGGTAATAGTCGTAGTAGGAAACGAAATATTCCACCGCATTGTCGGGGAAGAAGCCCTTGAACTCGCCGTAAAGCTGCGCCGCCAGCGTCTTGTTCGGGGCCAGGATGATGGCGGGGCGCTGGGTCTCCTCAATCACCTTGGCCATCGTGAATGTCTTGCCGGTCCCCGTGGCCCCCAGCAACACCTGGTCCCGTTCGCCGTTCAGCACGGCCTGGGAGAGTTCTTTGATCGCGGTGGGCTGGTCGCCCGCCGCTTCAAACTCGGTCACCAACTTGAAGGTCTTGCCGCCCTCCAGCTTGGGACGGCTGCGCACGTCCGGCGCGGGATTGGCCATGACCGGTGTCAATTCTGAGGTGTCCGTATGCGCGTGCGGCATTGGATGATCCTTGCTGGAGAGTAAGGGTTTAAAGTGTCACTTTTCCGCTGTAATTCAAGGGCGGGATGGGGTGCTGCTGTCAGAAAAGGGCAGCTGTTGGGAAGGGTCAGGCTCCTTTCGGCTTTGGGCACGCCGGGGTTCCGGTACGACCCTTAAGCGCTTGCCCCAGGGCGCGGAATAGCCGATAACCGGCCAGCAGGAAATCCAATGAGGTCGCCATGCGCGCACGCATCTATCAACCCGCCCGAACCGCCATGTCATCCGGTGCGGCCAAGACCCGCGAATGGGTGCTTGAGTTCGACCAGAGCGAGGCGCGCGATATCGATCCGCTGATGGGCTGGACCTCTTCCTCTGACACCCAGACGCAGGTGCGCTTGCGCTTCGACACCAAGAAAGAGGCGATCGAATACGCGCAGGCGCACAAGATCGACGCCCAGGTTCAGGAGCCGCACAAGCGCAAGCCCAACATCCGCCCCGGCGGCTACGGTGAGAATTTCGCCACCGCGCGGCGCGGGGCCTGGACGCACTGATCTCATTCGGCCCACCGACCCGACCGGTCCCGCCCTTGCGGCACTGATCTGGGCGCACGACGGCCATTGCGCCGCGCTTTACCCTGCCGAAAGCAATCATTACCTGACAACCGGGCGATTACCCTGAAAGCGGCGTGAGGCTCTGGGGGGCGGTACCTGTCTCGGCATGATCGGCCCGCTCAAGCTTGGTCAGACCGGGGAGGAGCCAAATCCCTGCATCTGCGACAGGGGGTCCGGGGCAGCGGCGTCGATGCTGCACATGTGGATCACCTGCTTGAGTTCGCCCGCGCAGGGGTATTTGACAATCTGTGGGTGAATACGGGAAGCTGCGAGGGATCGACCACGGCACAACAACTCTACGACAGACGTGGATTTCGGTATTGTCCGCCCTTCGATCCCAATACCGCAGATCCGGAAAGGCATTTCGGGATCCTCACACTCTGACCCTTGCGCGGTAGCCCGTCCTGCGGCAAGAAGCAGACCAGCGGTCCCTTAGCTCAACTGGATAGAGCAGCTGACTTCTAATCAGCAGGTTGAGGGTTCGAGTCCTTCAGGGATCGCCATTCTACCGTGCAAATAACGAGCGACCGGAGCCACGTTTTTCGGTGAGGGATGCACCCCCACCGACTGTGGCTTGTTTCGAACCCGACACCCTATTTCTGGCGATAAAGCTCGTGGCAGCCGCCGCAGGATTTGCCGACGTCACCGATGGCCCCGCGCAGCGAATCCAGTCCGCCACCTGCAGCCTGCTCCATTGCGACAGCGGCAGTCACCAGTGCCATGCCTTTTGCCCGGGCGGTACTGTCGGCGGTCCAGATGGCGGGCAGGGCCTTGGTCTTGTCTGTACCGAGGGCCGCATTATCCGATCCCGGGGGCCAGAGGCGGGACTGATCCAACTGGGCCAGGGCGGCGAGGTTGCTTGCAGCCTTTGTGGCGGCTTCGGCGTCGTATTCGATCTCTCCCTTGGCCATGTCGCCCAGAAGGCCGATGTTGAAGGCATAGAGCGACATCTGCGCCTGCCGCGCTTTCACGGCCGCCTCAATCGCTTTGTTTGCGTGTCCATCACTGACCGCTGCGGTGCCGATCACAGCGGCGGCCAATAAACCGCCCAGCAGTGCGAAGCTTTTGTTCATGGCAGATACTCCCAAAATGAAATTCGTATGCGATTAAGTCTACCTGTGAGATAAATGATAGGTAGTGAGATTTTCTGCGGAGGACATCTTAGAAAATGCACAGCCCAAACTGGGATACCATGAGATACGTCCTTGCCGTGATCGAAGCCGGGTCGGTCAGCGCCGCAGCCCGTGCGCTGGGTGTCAATCACGCCACGGTTCTTCGCAAGATCGCGACCTTCGAGGAACAATACGGCGCTGCCCTATTTGACAAGGGTGCCAACGGGTATCGCATCCTGCCTGGGAAGGAGAAGCTTGTCGAAGCCCTGAGCGAAGTTGAAAACGGGGTTCTGGCAGTCCAGCGTCTGATGGAGGGGGCGAACCCGCTGCTCAGGGGTGTTGTGCGCATCGCCTCGACGGACACCATTTGCCAGTATCTGCTGCCCAGTGTGCTGGGCAAGCTGCAAACTGCTTCGCCGGAACTTGAGATCGAGCTGCTCAGCAACAACAGCCATCTGGATTTCGCCCGGATGGAGGCGGACCTTTTTGTGCGGCCCGCACTCTCCCTGCCCGATGATGTGATTGGTGAGGTGGCAACGCATCTGGTCTTTCGCGCCTATGGGATAATGGATTGTCCGGACAAATGGCTGAGCCTCAAGGGCCCGCTGCGCAAGTCTGCGGCAGCCAAGTGGCTTGGCGAGAAGTCGTCCGAGGAGCTGTCAACCACAGGGTCGGACAGTTTCCTTGTTCTTGCGCAGATGGCCCTGAGCGGGCTGGGCATTGCTGTCCTGCCCTCCTTTGTCGGGGAAGAGGTAACCGGACTGGCGCAGCTTCCAGACAGAATGCCCGATATCAGCGTCCCGATCTGGGTGGGTTCCCACCGGGATTTGCGTGACATTCCCCGCATTCGGGCCGTTCGGAAAAGCGTGATTGCGCATCTGCATCTGCAGGGTGATCATTGGGGAGTGGAAATGCCGGGTTGATACAGAAGGTCCTTGGTACCAGAGCGGCCAACTTCCGGGCGCGGCAATGGCAAAGCCACTCTACGCCTCAGCCCGGCGCTGTGACCTTGCCTTCCGCCACCCATGTATCGAAAACCTCCAAAGCCGCCTCCGAGAATGCCGCATCGTTGATGTGGGCGTTCAGTTCGATAAGACGCACGTTCGCAGGGCAGGCCATCCGCATTTCATTGATGAAGGCGGAGAGGCCGTCGGGGTCGCTTAACGGCGCGCCTTCACGGTCCCATTCGTTGCTACCCTGAAGCGGCAGCAGAAAAGTCACTGGCCCTATGGCCTGGGCCATCTTCTGACAGAGTTCGCGGGCCATCTCTCGCCGCTGGTCGGAGGTCAGTACAACGGACGAAAGGAGCCTGTTGTGCGCGTGCACCTCTTGACCAGAGAGCTTGGCAGGGGCCTCCTGCCAGCCGATGAAGTCCACCAGATCGTAGCAGCCCGGCGCCACCAGTTGCGGGGTGCCGACGCGCCCCGCGTGGGTCATCCGGTCCGCGCCCGCGCTGATGGTCGAGCCCATGAGGTGATTGCCGATCTCCTGCGGGGCGAAATCCATCACGGCGGCAAAGGCCCCTTCGGCGGCGAGGCTCTCGAAGGCGCGGCCGCCCATGCCGGTGGCGTGAAAGACGGCCACCTCATAGCCGCGCTCCTCCAGCGCGGGTTTCAGGCTGACCATGTAGCGCAGGACGGTCTTGCCGAAGGAGGTCATGCCGATGAGAGGGCGGTCCCGCTTGGGTGGCTCCACCGCGCGGGTGGCCCCAAGAACGGCACCCGCCGCCTGGCTGAGGGAGCTTTTGCAGACGGAGTTGAGGCCATAGAGCCCGCCCGCCCAGAGGATCATCTGGACGTCCGCCGCAAGGCGTTCCGGCGGGATAAGGGGGGAGAAGGAGACGGTCGAGACGATGTATTTCGGTACACCCAAGGGCAGCGCCGCGCAGACGTCGAGGGCGAGGTCCGTGCCCATCGTCCCGCCCAGCACCAGTAGGCCTTCGAAGGCGCCTGCGTGGTGCAATTGGCTGGCCAGCGCCGCTGCCCCCCTGGCCATGATCTGCATGGCCAGGTTCTCGTCCTCACCGTCGATGGCTTCCTGAATGGAATGGCCGCCTGCCTCTGCCACTTCGTGCTTGGAATGATCGGTGGGTTTTGAAGGGTCGCCCAGAACGCTGACATCCATCGTCAGAACACCGCCGCCCTGTCGACGGATGACGTCAGCGATATAGTTCAGTTCGTCGTCCTTGGTGTCATAGGTGCCGACAATCAGTATGGTGCGGTCCGGCATGGCGGCCCCTCTCAGAGTTTGATCCAGGCGGTCTTCAGATCGAGATACTTGTCGAAGGCGTGCAGCGACTTGTCGTGTCCGTTGCCAGACTGGCCGACGCCCCCCAGCGGTACGGTCAGGTCCGCGCCGCCGTAGGTATTGACATGGACCACGCCCGCCCGGATCTGCCGCACCATGCGGTGCGCACGGGACAGGTTCGCCGTCCATACCGCCGCGGCCAGCCCGTAGTCGGTGCCGTTGGCAAGGGCTACGGCCTCCTCCTCGGTTTCGAATGGCATGACGGCGAGGACGGGACCAAAGACCTCTTGCTGGGCGATCCGGTCGTTGGGCTCAACGCCCGCCACAATCGTAGGGGCCATGTAAAAGCCGCCGGTTTCTTCGTGGATGCGGTTGCCGCCGGTCACGATCTTGCGGCCCAGGCTGCGTGCCTCGGTGATGAAGTTGAGGGTCTGGTCTAGCTGACGTTGGGAGTTGATGGCCCCCGCTGCCGTTTCGGGGTCAAGCGGGTCGCCCACCTTCATGGCCCGGGCATGCGCCACGAGCTTTTCGACAAAGGCGTCGTGGACCTGTCGCTCCACCAGCAACCGCGAGCCCGCGACGCAGACCTGGCCGGAGTTCCGGAAGATCCCCGCGGCAGAGACCTTGGCCGCCTCGTCAAGGTCCGGGGCATCCGCGAAGACAATATTGGGGGACTTGCCGCCCAGCTCCAGGTAGACCCGTTTCAGGTTGGACCGTGCCGCGGCCTCCAGCAGTTTGCGGCCCGTGGCGCCCGAGCCCGTGAAGGCAAGGACATCGACCTGCATCGATTCGGCGATGGCCGCACCCACCACCGCACCCGTGCCGGTAACAATATTCAAAACGCCCGGTGGCAGCCCGGCCTCGTGCCCCAGTTCGGCAATCCTGAGCAGCGAGAGGGAGGCGGTTTCGGCAGGTTTCAGAACGACGCTGCAGCCCGCTGCAAGTGCCGGCCCCAGCTTCCAGGCGCCGATCATGAGGGGGAAATTCCAGGGGATGATCGCCCCCACAACCCCCGCCGGTTCGCGGTGGACAAGGCCCAGTGTACCCGGTTCGGTGGGGGCGATCTCACCGTTCAGCTTGTCGATGGCTTCGGCGTAGTAGCGGATCGTCGCGGCGGCCGATAGGGGTTCGGCCTTGAGCGCCATGGCAATTTCGGTGCCGTTTTCCCGCACGCCAAGTACCGCAATTTCAAGGGCATTTGCTTCAATCTGGTCCGCCCATCTGAGCATGACGGTCTTGCGCGCCTTTGGACCCATACCGCG
The DNA here is from genome assembly GCA_013002405.1 of Sulfitobacter sp. Taxonomy (GTDB): domain Bacteria; phylum Pseudomonadota; class Alphaproteobacteria; order Rhodobacterales; family Rhodobacteraceae; genus Sulfitobacter. The sequence continues at coordinate 6,714 of JABDKA010000150.1, forward strand.
CCAACGGCCATCGTCGAAGGCGGTTCGTGCGGCAGCGATGGCCGATTGGGCATCGGCGGCGGTGCCAGCGGGCATGGTGGTGAAGGGCTTGCCGTCGATGGGGGAGATGACCTGATACGTCGCCCCGTCTGAGGCGTCCAGATGTTCCCCGTCTATGAGGTGCCGGGCAGGAGGCACCGGAGCGCTCCGCAGCGATGCGATTCTTGCGGTATCCATGAATTGCCTTCCCCTCCAGATGGTTCATTATATGAACCTATGGCATCATAATTATTGACAGGGCCTTTCTCCCTGTCAATCATCCCTATCACAACAAGAACAAGAGACCTCAAAACACCAACTGGGAGACCATCATGAAATCCATTCTAACCGCCACAGCGCTGGCCCTGTCCCTGACGGGCGCTGCCTTTGCAGAGTATCCCGAAAAACCGGTGAGCTTTATCGTGCCATGGCCTCCGGGTGATCTGGAAGACGTGCTGACGCGGATGATCGCGGAAGACTTCCAGGCCGAATATGGCGTTGCGGCTGCTGTCGTGAACAAGCCCGGCGGCGGCGGCGGACCCTTCCCCGGTGCCATCGAGGTCGCCAACGCGCCCGCCGATGGCTACACCATCGGTTCTTTCGTGCCGGCCGTGCCGCTGATTGGGCATCAGATCGACATTCCGGAGCTTGCCCCCGAAAAGTTCGACCCCATCGGCATCTTCCTGACCTATCCCTTCGTCATCGCCACATCCGGCAACGCGCCCTATTCCACGATGGAAGAGCTGGCGGCCCACGCCAAGCAAAACGACGTGGTCCTGGGCCACTTCGGCGATGTGCTGACGCCCACGCAGGTGACCAAGGCGCTGGCCAAGAAGCAGGGGTTCGAGTGGGGGGCGGATGCGGCCTTCGACGCGCTGGACTGCAACACGCTGGCTTCGGGCGATGCGGATGTGATCAACACCACGCTGCAGCTGATCCTCCCCTGCCTGGATCAGGTGAAGGTGCTGGTTTCCATCACCGGTCAGCGGATTTCCAAGATCCCCGACACCCCTGCCATTGGCGAGATCGATGCCGATCTGAACATCTCGCTCTGGAACGGGCTTTTCGTGACCAAGGACACGCCCGCCGACGTGCGCGAAAAGATCGCGGCCGTTGCCAAGAAGACCGTGTTGAGTGAGCGGGCGCAGAACGTCGCCCGGGAGACGGGCGCGCTGGTCTACTGGCAGAACGCTACGGACAGCATGGGCGTGATCGAGGCCGACAAGGCCACGCTTGGCACAATTAGCGCCATCCTTGAGTGAAGCCATCTGAGGGGGCCGACAGGCCCCTTCGATCCGGGGGAACGCCGTGAGCAATGACATCGACATTCAGGCCAAGACGCGCGGCGCGGGGCAGACGGTTTTCGTCTTTGCGGCCTTGGCTGCCGTTGTCCTGCTGCTTTTGTCGATCACCCGTCAGACGGTCTGGGTGGAGGATGCCAAGAACCTTCCCGCGCAGCCCCGCTTCTGGCCCGCCGTTGCCCTGATCATCATGTGCGCGGCCTTCGCCCAGCACGCCTGGCGCATGCGCCGCCGCAAGCCCAATGCTCAGGACTGGGCCGAGGCGCGGCGCTGGGTCGAGCCGCTGGAATACGTTCTCTGGTTCATGGTTTACGTTTTTGCAGTGCCAATCATCGGGTTCCTGCCGATGAGCCTTCTCTTGGCCTGCGCACTGACCTGGCGGCTGGGTTATCAAAGTCGGGGCTATTTGCTGGCGGCGGCGGTCTTTGCAGTAGCCACCGTGATCCTCTTCAAGGGGCTGCTGGGGGTGAAGATACCCGGCGCGGCGATTTATGAGGTTCTGCCGGGCGGCCTGCGCAGCTTCTTCATTCTGTATCTGTGATGGAAATCATCCTTGCCGCCATAGAGGTTCTTGCCCGCTGGGACGTGGTACTGGCGCTCTTTGTCGGCTCCATCGGCGGGGTGGCCATCGGGGCCATCCCGGGGGTGGGCCCTGCGGTGGCCATTGCGATCCTGCTGCCCGCGACCTTTTCGATGGACCCCATCGTGGGCCTCACGGTGCTCCTGGGCATCTACGGGTCTTCCATGTACGGGGGCGCCATCCCGGCAATTCTGATCAATACGCCCGGGACGGCGGTCAATGCGCTGACCACCTACGACGGCTTTCCCATGACCCTGCGCGGTGAGGGACGGCGCGCCCTGTCTCTGGCCTATTCGGCGAGCTTTTTCGGTGGGGTCTTTTCGGTTTTATGCCTGATCCTGCTGTCGCCCGTGCTGGCGGCTGTCGCCCCCATGTTCGGCTCTCGCGAGATATTTCTGGCCGCCCTTCTTGGCATCATCCTGGTAGTTGTAGCGCACCGGGGCCAGATGCTGATCGCCGCAGCCCTTGCGGGGTTCGGGATCTTTATCAACACCATCGGGCTGGAGCCGGTGAAATACACCCGCCGCTACACCTTCGAGCAGAGCTGGCTTGCGGGGGGCATCGACCTGATCGTCGTGGTGCTTGGTCTCTTTGCCCTCAGCCAGGCACTGCTGCTTTTGACGATGGACGACGAAAAGGTGCGCGTTGCCAAATCGCGCGGGTCGCTTTTTCAGGGCTTTCGCGAATTACTGCGGCACCCGCGCATTGCCGGGGTGGCCGCCTCTTTCGGCGTGGTGATGGGGATGATCCCCGGCGTGGGAGAGTTCACGGCGCAGTTCATGTCCTATACTTCGGCCCGGCGTATGTCCAAGACGCCGGAGGCCTTCGGCCACGGTTCTTCCGAAGGGCTGATTGCCTCGGAAACGGCCAACAATGCCGTGCCCGCCGCCGCCATGATCCCGCTGCTCGCACTTGGCATCCCGGGGGAGGCGCTGACGGCGATGATGCTCTCGGTCTTCTACGTGCACAATGTCGTGCCGGGGCCGGGGCTCTTCCAGTATCAGATGGATTTCGTGGTGGCGCTCTACCTTGCCCTGCTGACGCTGAACGTGCTGGTGGTGCTTTTCCTGCTGGTCTCAACCGGTTGGCTGGTGCATCTGACACGCATCCCAAACCGTTTCCTGGGCATGTGTATCCTGCTTCTGAGCTTTGTCGGGGTCTACTCCATTCGCAACTCTGCGGTGGACTGCGCCATCGCCGCTGTCTTTGGCCTGCTGGGCTTTATCCTCAAGCGGCTGAACCTGCCCATCGTGCCCATTATCCTTGGCATGGTGCTGGGCGGGATCATGGAGGTGAAACTGCGCGCCTCCATGAACCGGGTGAAAGAGCCGATGGATTTCATCGACCGGCCCATCGCCTTCCTGCTTTTCTGCGTGATCCTCATCATCCTTGGCGCCACGCTTTGGCGGGTCTGGCGGGACTGGCGACAGGTCGACCGGCGCCTTCCGGCCAAGAAGGCCTCGGCCACCTTCGCCAAGCGGCTTGCGGGAAGGCGGGACCGTCACTTCAGGGCCAAGAC
>JABDKA010000152.1 GCA_013002405.1 Sulfitobacter sp.
GTCTTGGCCAGGGCGAAATCCCAGCCCAGCGTACCCGAGGTGATGGCAAACATCGCCGGATCCATCAGCGGGGAGGCGAGCCAGAAGGCCATGACCGCGCCCAGTGGGGCTCCCACGGCAAGAAGGGCGGCGATGAAGGGGATCACCTCGCAAGAACAGAAAGGCGACAGGCCGCCCAGCAGGGCTGCCATCACGATCATTCGTGCCGGGTTCCCTTCGAAGGCCCGGGCAATGAGGGTCTCCGCCCCGCTGGCCTTGAGGTAGGCAACGGCAAGCACGGCGAAGGCGATGAAGGGCGCGGTGCCGCCCAGGGCCCCGGCGGTAAAGGTGATCGTGGGCCAGAGCGTGCCAGGCGCCAAGGCCGCGATGAGGACAAGGATCCCCGCGATGACACCCCAGGCACCGGGATTCCAGCGCCGGGAGGGGCCGTGGGAATGGGTGGTGTCAGCCATGATCGTGGTCCTCACAGGGGGTTTTCGCATCCGCGCAACATTCGGTCAGCAGGAAATGCGCGAGCGCCTGAACCTCTTCGTAGGCGACTGCCGCGCAGATGGTGCTGCGCCCCTGGCGCTCCTGTTGCACCAGTCCAGCTGCGGCCAGCAGCTTCAGGTGGTGGGTCAGGGTCGATCCGGTCACCCCGGTGCGGTTGCCCAATTCGCCGATGGTCAGACCGTCGGGACCTGCGCGCACGAGGGTGCGCAGTACTGACAGACGCTGTTCAGACCCGAGGGCGGCAAAGCTGGCCGCGGCCAGTGTGAGGGGCGGGGTATTGGGCGAATCCTGTTTCATATTTCTAGAAGTATCGAAATAATTCGGTCACGCAAGTATTATTTCGAATAATCTCGAAATGAATGGGGGCGCCCGCCTCCGGTGGCATCCCTTTCGCAAGGGCGCTAGGGTGCGGCACAGCGCCGATTGAGAGACTGCCCTGACATGACCCCAGAAGAAATCGAAGCCCTTTTCACCCGTTCTGACGGCAGCTTTGCCTTTGCCCGCTGGGGCCGCCCCATCGCGCCGGTCGTCTTCGGTGTCGACGATGCCACCCTGGGCGTGATCAAGGGTGCCATTGAGGCGACCTGCGCGCTGGCGGGCCATGAAATGGGTGAAATGGATGCAGAGCTTGGTTCAAACCTGATGATCTTTTTCTTCAAGGAATGGAAGGAGTTGATCGATGTGCCGGGCATGGACCGCCTGCTGCCCGACCTGACCCTGCTGGTGGCACGCCTGGAGAAGGCGGAGGCGAACCAGTACCGCTTCTTCCGCTTCGATGAGAGCGGCGCGATCAAGGCCTGTTTCGTCTTTCTGCGGATGGACCAACACCTCTCAAGCGTTCCGGCCCAGACCCTCGCGCTCAGCCAGATTGTCCAGTCCATGGTGCTCTGGTCCGATACGGCCTTTCAGGACCGATCAGGGCTTATGGTGCAGGGCGATACCACGGTCTTGCGACCCGACATCGCCGCCGTGATCCGGGCCGCCTATGACCCGGTCCTGCCGCCCGCCGATCAGGATCCGGCCTTTGCCCTGAGGCTTTACGCCCGGCAGGAGGCCCTGCAATGAGCCACACCTTCCCCATCCGCATCTTCTACGAAGATACCGACATGGCGGGCATCGTCTACTACGCCAATTACCTGCGCTACATCGAACGGGCACGGTCGGACATCGCCGAACAGATGGGCCTTGATCAGCGCGAAATGCGCACCCGCGATATCGTTTTCGCGATCACGCGGGTGGAGGCGGATTACATCGGCGCTGCCCGCTTTGGCGACCGGCTGGAGGTGCGCACGACTCACTACGCCAAGGGGGCGGCGCGCTGGATGTTCGACCAGGAGGTCTGGCTGGGCGAGACCGTCATCTTCCGCTCCAAGGTGACGGCGGTTTGCATGACCACGGCGGGCAGGCCCACCCGATTGCCAGCGGAACTTCGCTCACAGCTGACGGCGAACACCGATTGATCAAGCGGGGCTGGCTTTCGCCCTTGTCCTTCGCTAGATTCCGCGCAAATGAGCCCGCAAGATCGGGCCGATGAGGCATAAGTCACGCCAATGCAGTGACGGGACAAAGAGCGGTAGGCATGGAAGCAGAAGCGCTGGCAGTGGCGGGAGAGATCGACTTCTCCATGTGGGGTCTTTTCGCGCGGGCTACCCTGGCGGTGAAGCTGGTGATGGTCATCCTCATCATCGCCTCCTTCTGGTCCTGGTCGATCATAATCCAGAAATTACTCAATTATCGCAAGGCCAAGGCTGAGGCGGACGCTTTTGACCGCGCCTTCTGGTCTGGTGAGCCGCTGGACGAGCTTTTTGATCAGATCGGGGCGGAGCCGGACGGCCCCTCCGAAAAGGTCTTTGCCGCAGGCATGACCGAATGGCGGCGGTCGCACCGGGACGATGGCGGGCTGATCCCCGGCGCCGTCGCGCGCATTGATCGCAACATGGACGTTGCCATCGCCAAGGAGGCCGAGCGTCTGCAAAAAGGCCTGACGGTTCTGGCGACGGTAGGATCTTCGGCGCCCTTCATCGGCCTCTTCGGTACCGTGATCGGCATCATGAACGCCTTCATCGAGATTGCGGAGCAGCAGAACACCAACCTCGCTGTCGTCGCACCGGGCATTGCGGAGGCTTTGCTGGCAACGGGCCTGGGCCTGCTGGCGGCGATCCCGGCAGTCATCTTCTACAACAAGCTCACGGCCGACAGTGACCGGATCATCGGCCAGCACGAGGCTTTCGCTGACGAATTCGCCACCATCCTCAGCCGCCAGTTGGACAGCTAAGAGATGGGCGCGGGCGTCATCCAAAAAGGGGGCGAGGGTAAGCGTGGGCGACGGCGGCGCCGTCGCAGCCAGCCCATGTCAGAGATCAACGTCACCCCCTTCGTCGACGTGATGCTGGTACTGTTGATCATCTTCATGGTGGCTGCCCCCCTTTTGACCGTCGGCGTGCCGGTCGAACTGCCCAAAAGTGCCGCAGGTGCTCTGCCGACCGATCAGGAGGAACCTCTGACCGTCACAATTACCGTCGAGGGGGAGGTACAGATCCAGACCACCGCCGTGCCGAGGGCTGATCTGGTGACCCGCCTGCGTGCCATTGCGTCAGAACGGGCAAGCGACCGGGTTTTCCTGCGAGCGGATGGCTCTGTGCCCTATGCCGCCGTGATGGAGGTTATGGGCGCGCTCAACGCTGGCGGATTTTCCAAAATCGGGCTAGTAACGGACATCGGTGGCCCCGCGCTTGACGGCAGCGATCCGTCCGGAGGCTAAGCTGTGCACGCCGGGCATTACATTTCCGGTGCGGGCCATGTGGGCCTTATCGCCTGGCTTCTGCTGGGTGGGCTTCTGACGCGAGAGCCGGTGCCTTTTGAGGTGACCGAAGTGTCGGTGATTTCCGGAGCGGAGTTCGAGGCGCTGATGGCCGCACAAAGGCCGCCTGCCTCCGTCAGCGAGGTGGCGCAGCCCGTAGCACCCGATGCGCCCACAGCAGCACCCGAGGTTTCGGCGACGCAGGATGAGACGATCACGCAGCCCCCGCCCGTTCAAACCGAGAGCCCCGCGAGTGATCCCGCGCCGGAGGTGGCTGAGCAGGCCTTGCCACCGGAGACGCAAGTGGACGACACGCCGCCTGCCCTGGAAGAACCCGTCGGCGATGTGGCGGTGCTGGTCCCCGATGTCGCCCCAACCGCCGTGCCCCGCCCGGTGGAGCGGATCGCCCCGGAGCCCGTTGCCCAGCCCGCGCCCGACGCAACACCCGATCCTGTGCAAGAGGAGGCCGTCAGCCCTGAGGCCGGGGAGGAAATCACCGAAGCGGAGCAGCAGGAGGCGACGGCCCCCGAAGAAGCCACGACCGAGATCGTGACCGAGGTGGCAAGCGCGCCCCGCGCCTCCATTCGCCCGCCGGGGCGGCGTCCTGCCGCACCCGCGCCACAGCCCGCAGCGGCCCTCGCGCCAACTGAGCCCCAGGAGGACGTCGACGCCGCCGCAATCGCCGCGGCCGTTGCCGCGGCCCAGGCG
>JABDKA010000154.1 GCA_013002405.1 Sulfitobacter sp.
AGGCAATGGTGGAGGATGGGGTGGTCTATTTGCACGCCGCACCGATGTTTCACATCGCCGACATCATCTATTTCACCGCCGTGACGATGATGGCCGGGACCCACGTGGTCATCCCGATGTTCACGCCCGAAGCGACACTCGCGGCGATTGAAAAGCACCGGCCAAGCGTGGTGCTGCTGGTACCCGTCATGCTGCAGATGGTGCTGGGGTCAGAAAAGCTGGCCAAGACGGATATTTCATCGCTTGAGATGATCACCTACGGCGCCTCGCCCATCACCGAAGGTACCCTGCGGATAGCTTTTGAGCGGTTTCCCGGTGTTACTTTCGTGCAGGCCTACGGTCAGACGGAACTGGCCCCGGTGGCGACTTTTCTGCCCGCGAAATACCACGTCTTTGAGGGCCCGCTTGCGGGCAAGTTGCGGTCTGCCGGACGGCCCACGCGGATCGTCGAGATCCGGATCGTGGATAAAGATATGAACGAACAGCCGCGCGGGGATACCGGGGAGATTGCTGTCAAAGGTCCGAATGCCATGCTGGGCTACTGGAACAAGCCAGATGTGACGGCTGAGACGATCCGTGACGGTTGGCTGTTAACCGGGGATGCGGGGTACATGGACGAGGACGGCTTCGTCTTCCTGATGGACCGAGTGAAGGACATGATCGTCTCAGGCGGCGAGAACGTCTATTCGGCGGAGGTAGAGAATGCCCTGAGCCAGCATCCTGCCGTCGCCACATCGGCGGTCATCGGGATCCCGAGCGAGGAATGGGGCGAGAGCGTCCATGCCATCGTCATCGTCAAGCCCGGGGCGGCTGCAACAGAGCAGGAGTTGCGGGACCATTGCCGGACGCTGATTGCCGGGTACAAGTGTCCGCGCAGCGTGAGTTTCCGTGAGGAGCCCTTTCCGCTGTCGGGGGCGAACAAGGTGCTCAAGACCGAACTGCGCAAGCCCTATTGGGAGGGGCAGGCGCGGAATATTTCCTGAGCCTTGACGGATCTCTCGCAGGTGAGCAACCGCTCTCGCTAAGCTTTGCAGCGCTCCGGTATGGCATCGCGGCGATCCTCAATACAGTTACTGTGCCATACGGAGACCAAATTCTGCAAAGCTTCGCGTTGCTCGCGCCGTTCTTCCCACTGGGCGGCCAGGTATGTCGCGACTAGTGTTCCGACAAAACCGCCCATCATGATCTTCAGGATCGTCGAGGCGAGTTCCCGATAATCACTGGTCACCGCAGGAGGTCTTGGCAGGGTTTCGGCAAGATCGAGAGGCGGCCTGTTGCTTCGTCCAACTCTACAAGGTTGCTATGTTTGAGCAGGCATTCGAATTCTTCACTGGTCACAACCATTTCGGCCACAACTGTCGGACCTGCTTGATCCTCTTGGGTGCTCTCCTGCTTGATGGCCTCTGCATGCCGCGGTGGATCATTGGGCCCATTGGCGCCGGGAGGATGGCCTGGGCACTTTGCAGCCTGTGCCTTGAACCTCCGTCCACGTGGTGGTCAAAGTCTTCAATGCCACAGCCACTTTTATCATAGCTGCGGATTCGAAACACATGAAGTGCTTTGCCGCCCGAATTCGCGTTTTCAAAGTTCAGGTTGAGGCACGCCTCGCCGCTTTTTTCAGTCCGTCGCACCCACCATCGCCCATTCACCTCACGCAACTTCCAATCTTGCGGAATGAAGTTCCGTACTGCGGGATTGGCAGCGGCGAAATTCCTGCCTAGTCTGGCCCTGCGCAGAGTCGGATGGTCACCGTCAGAAGGGGCGACGCTCTGCCGCTCAGGGAGGAACACGATGCAAATCACTGGACCGCGCCCACAGGGTGCGCGCAGGCCGCAATGACGGCCATGACACCCCAAGAGGCGGTGGCCCACCTTCTTGCGACCGATCCGGTGTTCGCTGTTGAGGAGGTGGACGTGCGCGGTGTCACCTTCCGCGCTTTCAAGAACATCCCGCCCACGGTCCCTGCCCTGATGGCGGCAGGCTGGGAAAGACACGGAAACGGCGCACTTGAATACCTTGTCTACGAAGACGAGCGGCTGACCTACGCGCATTTCTGCGAGAACGTGCACCTCATGGGTCATGCCATGCGGGATGAGTTGGGACTTGGTCAGGGCGACCGGGTGGCCATTGCCATGCGGAACTATCCCGAGCTTCTGACGCTGGTGCTGGCGATTTCCTCCATCGGGGCCACGGTGGTTTTCGTCAATGCATGGTGGACCACCGAAGAACTGGACTATGCCCTGCGCGACAGCGGGGCGCGGGTGGTCTTTGCCGACGGGCCGCGGCTGGAACGGATGGTGCCGCTGAAAGCAGAACTGGGTCTGACCCTGATCGGGGTCAGGGATGGTGAGGCGGCGGGCGATCACCCTTACAGCGCCCTGCGCGATGGCGGGGGCAGTACGGATCCGGTCGAGGTGACGATCGACACGGATGACGATTTCGCCGTCATGTATTCCTCGGGCACCACGGGCCATCCCAAAGGCGTGGTGCAGACCCATCGCGGGGCGGTGAACGCGGTCTTTTCCTGGCTCATGCAGTCGGTCGTGGCGCCGCTGGTCGAACCCCCTGCACCAGACGCGCCAGACCCTCCGCGCCCCTCTGCGCTGGTGGTGACACCGCTTTTCCATGTCACGGCCACCCACCCACTTTTCCTTCTCAGCCTGCCTGCGGGTGCCAAGATCACACTGATGCGCAAGTGGGACGCAGCAGAGGCCGTTCGGCTGATGAAGGAAAACGAGATCACCCGTTTCCTTGGCGTACCGACCCAGTCTGCCGAGCTGATGCAGGCCGCGCGCGAGATGGGCGAGACGCTGCCCCTGATGGATTACCTAGGGTCCGGCGGGGCCAAGCGGCCCGCGGCTCAGGTGGCGGAACTGGCAGAGACTTTTCCCAATGCGGGGATCGCGACGGGCTGGGGCATGACGGAGACGAACGCGCTTGGCATCGGGATGATCGGTGAGGATTACGTCAAGCGGCCCGAGAGCGCGGGCAAGCTCCATCCGCCGGTGCAGGAGCTGCGTATTCTGGATGACGCGGGCAATCCCCTGCCTCCCGGTGAGCTGGGTGAGATCACCGTGAAAAGCCCCGCCAACATGCGCTGCTACCTCAACAAGCCCGAGGCGACGGCGGAGACGATGCAGGACGGCTGGCTGCGCACCGGCGATCTGGGGGTGGTGGATGCCGAAGGCTATGTCACCATCCTTGATCGCAAGAAGAACATCATCATCCGGGGTGGCGAAAATATCGCCTGTCTGGATGTGGAGGGGGCTTTGCACCGGTTGCCTGGTGTGCTGGAGGCCTGTGCCTTTTCCGTGCCGGATGACCGTCTGGGTGAGGCAGTGGGCGCTGTGGTGCAATTGGCCGAGGGTGCAAGCATGACACAGCAAGAGATGGCGGCAGCGCTGGAGGGGCACATGGCCTCTTTCAAGATCCCGCAGCACCTGTGGACCCAAAGGGAGCCCCTCATGCGCGGGGCCACCGACAAGATCGACCGCCGTGGCATACGCACGGCCTGTCTGGACAGAATGGAGGCAAGAACATGATGCAGCCGAATGAAGAAGAAGTAGGAGAATACATCGCCGAGGCGGGAGCCAAGGCCTGGGAGGTACCGGGCCTGCCTGCGGATACGCCAAGGCGTGAGATCAAGACCGTCGGGATCATCGGCGCCGGAACCATGGGTGGCGGTATTGCAATGAACTTCGCCACCGCAGGCTATCCCGTCACCATCGTGGAGACGACGCAGGAGGCGCTGGACCGGGGCGTGGGCGTGGTGCGCGGCAACTACCAGCGCAGCGCCGACAAGGGACGTTTCCCGCAGGAAGAGGTCGAGGTGCGGATGGGCCGGTTCGACGGGCAGCTGTCCATTGAGGCGCTGGCCGACTGCGATCTTGTGATCGAGGCGGTCTTTGAGGACATGGAACTCAAGCGCAAGATCTTTACCGAGCTGGACCGTGTGATGAAGTCTGGTGCGATTCTGGCGACGAACACGTCGGCGCTGAACATTGACGAGATTGCCGCCATGACCAAGCGTCCCAAGGACGTGATCGGGCTGCACTACTTCTCTCCGGCCAACGTGATGAAGCTGCTGGAGATCGTTCGGGCAAAGCACACCGCCGACGATGTGGTGGCGACCTGCATGGATCTGGCGCGCGACATCAACAAGGTGGCCACATTGGTGGGTGTCTGTCCGGGATTCGTGGGCAACCGCATCCTTTTCGCCCGCCAGAAGCAGGCGAACAAGCTGGTCTACCAGGGTGTCATGCCCTGGGTTGTGGATGCCGCCTTCAACGCTTTCGGGCACAAGATGGGGCCATTTCAGATGATGGACCTTGCGGGCCTCGATATCGGCTGGTCCAAGGGGGCCAAGACGGAAAACCCCATCCGCGACGCGCTGTGCGAATTGGACCGGCGGGGGCAGAAGACCCAGGCCGGCTATTACGACTACGATGAGAACCGCAAGCCGATCCCGTCCGATGTGACCGTAGGGATCATCAAGGAGATCACGGGCGCGGAACCGAAGACCATGAGCGCCGAGGAAATTATCGAGGTCTGCATCTACCCGATGGTCAACGAGGGCGTGAAGATCCTGGAGGAGAACAAGGCGCAGCGCCCTTCGGACATCGACGTGGTTTGGCTCAATGGCTACGGCTGGCCGCCCGACAAGGGCGGTCCGATGTTCTACGGTGATATGGTGGGGGCTCAGGCCGTGCTGGATGTGATGGAACGGCTGGGGGCCGAAGATGCGGAGTTTACGCCAGCGCAAACCCTGCGCACACTGGCCGCAAAGGGTGGCAAATTCACCGAAATCGACAAGGGGGGCCTGAAAGTATGAGCTACGACTTCATTAAGACCGAGCGGCAGGGGCATATCCTGATCGTAACGATGAACCGGCCCGAGGTCTATAACGCGGTCCACGTGGACATGCACAATGAGATGGCCGATTGCTGGGATACTTTCGCGGCGGACCGGGATCTGTGGGTTGCCGTGCTGACCGGCGCGGGGGACAAAGCATTCAGCGCGGGCAATGACCTCAAGGCCACCGCATCCGGTGTGCCGCCCAAGCGTCCCATGACGCCCACGGGTTTTGCCGGTCTGTCCTCGCGCTTCGATCTGGAAAAGCCGATCATCGCCGCCGTGAACGGTTTTGCAATGGGCGGCGGATTTGAGACGGCGCTGTCCTGCGACATCATCCTGGCCTCTGAAAACGCCAAGTTCGCCCTGCCGGAAGTGAAGGTCGGCTTTTTCGCCGCCGCATCGGGTGTGCAGCGCCTGTCACGCTATGTCGGACGTCTCGCCGCACAGGAAATGATGTACACCGGCCGGACCATCGATGCCGCCGAAGCGCTGCGGCTGGGCTGTGTGAATGAGGTGCATCCTCACGATGAGCTGATGGCCAAGGCGATGGAGAAGGCAGAGCAGATGTGCACCGTCTCCCCCTCTGCCGTGAAGGCGACCAAGCGGGTCCTGAACGATCTCTACAAGCGGGACGGCATGGCCGACAGTATCGCCTATTCGCGCAAGGTCATCGAGGACCTGCGCCAGACCGAAGACTTCAAGGAAGGCGTCAACGCCTTCGTCGAAAAACGCGCGCCCAACTGGGTGAACAAGTAATACAGATCCCCCGAGCCGGGGGCACAGATGTAGCCAAGGAGGCACCACATGCTAGACAACACTTCGCCCGAAAGTCTGAACAACCTGGAAATGTCCGAAGGCGCCAAGCCGCTATTGCACGCCGTGATCAAGCACATTCGCGAGAACGTGGACCCCATTTCGGATGAGTTTCACAGCCTGAACGAGGGCAAGGAAGACCGCTGGTCCTACCACCCGCGCCAGCTGGAGCTGCTGGAGGGGGCCAAGCAGAAGGCGCGCGACAGCGGCCTCTGGAATTTCTTCCTGCCCAATGCGGAGACCGGTGAGGGTCTGTCGAACCTGGATTACGCCTATATCGCGGCGGAGTTGGGCAAGAACCCCCTCGCCTCCGAAACGCTGAACTGCTCTGCCCCCGACACGGGCAACATGGAGGTGCTGGAACGGGTCGGCACACAGGAGCAGAAAGACACCTGGCTAAAGCCGCTGCTGGCCGGTGAAATTCGCTCGGCTTTCGCCATGACGGAGCCGGATGTGGCCTCATCAGATGCCAAGAACATTTCTACCTCCGCCGTGCTGGAGAATGGCGAATGGGTGATCAACGGGGAGAAGTATTATATCTCTGGTGCCGGCGACCCGCGCTGCAAGATCATGATCGTGATGGTCAAGACCTCGCCCGATGCCGAAGCCTTCCGCCAGCAGTCCCAGATCCTTGTCCCCATGGACGCGCCCGGTGTTGAAATCCTGGGTCCCATGCATGTCTTCGGCCACGATGACGCGCCGCACGGACATATGCACATCAAGTTCACGAATGTTCGCGTGCCCGAGAGCAACATGCTTTGGGGTGAGGGCCGTGGCTTTGAGATTTCGCAGGTCCGTCTTGGGCCGGGCCGTATTCACCATTGCATGCGCTCCATTGGCCAGGCTGAAAAGGCGCTGGATCTGATGATCGAACGGGGTCTGAACCGCGTGGCCTTCGGCAAGAAGATTGTGGACCTTGGAAAAAACATGGAAACGATCTCACGTGCCAAGATCGAGATTGAATCGATGCGTCTGCTGGTGCTTAAGGCGGCCAAGGCGATGGACGTACTGGGCAACAAAGAGGCCCGCATCTGGGTCTCGATGATCAAGGCGAAGGTGCCAGAGCAGGTCTGCGACATCATCGATCAGGCCATGCAGGTGCACGGGGCCACGGGCATTTCCCAGTGGTCGCCGCTCTCGGGGATGTACGCCCAGCAGCGCACGCTACGCTACGCGGACGGCCCGGATGAGGTGCACCACCACGTCATCGCGCGGCATGAAGTAAAAACCTACCAGGAAAGCAACGCCCGTCAGGCCGTCGCAAAGGCACACCAGCCCGAGCGGGGTTCTTCGGGGTTCGTGGGATGAGCCTTTTCGATCTGACCGGCAAGGTGGCGCTGCTGACCGGCGCCTCCAAGGGGATGGGGCTGGCCATGGCAAAGGCCCTGGCGGAGCATGGCGCGACGGTTGTTATCTCTGCGCGCAAGCAGGATCAGCTGGACAAGGCCGCGGCGGAAATCAACGGGCTTGGCAAGGGCAGGGCCCACGCCGTGGCCTGCAACGTCGGCTACAAGGATCAGCTGCAGGCGCTGGTGGACAAGACGCACGAACTTGCGGGTCCCATCGACGTGGTGATCGGCAATGCGGGGGTGAACCCCTACTACGGGAAGACCTCTGAAATTCCCGATGACGCCTATGAGAAGACCATGGCGGCCAACGTCCAGTCCAATCTGTGGCTGGCGCAGATGGTGGTGCCGGACATGGTGGCGAAGGGGACGGGCTCCGTGGCCTTTACCTCTTCCATCGGGGCCTTCAAGCCTTCGGTCATGCTCGGCACCTATGGCATGTCCAAGCTGGCCCTAATCGGCCTGGTGCGGAACCTTGCGGCGGAGTTCGGGCCGAAGGGCGTGCGCTTCAACGCCATCTGTCCGGGCCTCGTGAAGACCGAGTTCGCACGGGAGCTTTGGGACAACCCGGAGGTGGAAAAGCGCATCAAGGAGGATATCCCCCTGCGGCGCCTCGGCGAGCCCGAGGATTTCGCCGGGCTTGCCGTTTTCCTGGCGTCGGACGCCAGCCAATACATGACCGGGCAGGCGCTGACCGTCTGTGGTGGCTCCAACATGTGGACTTGAGCAATGGATATCCAAGGTAAGATCTGCGTCATCACGGGGGCCGCCAGCGGGATTGGCCGGGCCCTCTGCCTCGCTTTCAAGCACGCAGGCGCGGCGGAAGTTGTTTGTGTGGACATGAATGGTGAAGGGGTGGCCGAAACGGCCGAGATGGTGGGCGGTGCCGCCTTCACCGTCGATGTCTCCAATGAAGACCAGATCAAGAAGATGATCGACACGGTGGAGCGCGAGATCGGCCCCATTGATCTGTTCTGGTCCAACGCAGGCATCGCCGTGGGCGGCGGGATGGAGACGCCCAACGCGGACTGGCAGCGCGTCTGGGAAGTGAACGTCATGTCCCACGTCTGGGCGGCGCGGCATCTTGTGCCGCTGATGGCGGCGCGGGGGGGCGGCTATCTGCTCAACACCGCTTCAGCGGCGGGGCTGCTCAACCAGATCGGCTCGGCCTCCTACGGGGTGACCAAGCACGCGGCCGTCGGTCTGGCCGAATGGATCGCCATGACCCACGGGGACGAGGGCATCAAGGTTTCCGTGCTTTGCCCGCAGGCGGTACGGACAGAGATGACGCGCGGCCACGAAGACCACGTTGCGGCCATCGACGGCATGATGGAGCCGGAACCGGTAGCGCAGATCTGTATTGAGGCGATCAAGGAAGAAACCTTCCTGATCCTGCCGCACGAGGAGGTGCGGGAATACATGAAGAACAAGGTGGCGGACTATGACCGCTGGATTGGCGGGATGCGCAAGCTGAACCGGCGGTTCGGTGACAAGAAGATGTAACCAAAAGCGCCCCGGTCCCAGACTTGATCCGGGACCACGAAACACTCAGCAAGGAAGACATTGATGATCGGATATGTAACGATTGGCGTGAAGGACATGGATCGCGCCAAGAAATTCTACGCAGACCTCTTCGCCGAAAAGGGCGGTAAGGTGGTTATCGACCAGGGGCGCATTGCCTTCATCAGCGTGGCGCGAGGTCAGCCGATGATCGCCGTCTGCGAACCCTACGACAAGGGCGACCCCGCGCCCGGCAACGGCACCATGGTGGCCCTAACGGCCGAGACCAAGGAAGAGGTGGACAAAATGCACGCCCGCGCGCTGGAACTGGGTGCTACGGACGACGGGGCCCCCGGCCAGCGCATCCCGGACCGTTTCTATGGTGCCTACTGCCGGGACCCCGATGGCAACAAGCTGTGCTTTTTCGTCTTTGGCTAAAGAGTCTGGGCTCCTGATCTGACCCTTCGCCCGGGGGCGGGATTGGTTTTTTCGGCAAGATGAAGGGGGAGCCTTGCACCGCTACCCCGGCCTTTTGCACGGGTGGTTGAGGTGTTTTCGCGCGACCATGGAACATTGGAGCCTTTCGGCCGTTCTCCTGTCAACATCTACAGGAGCCGACATGCCCAAGATCACCACGATCAACCCCGCCACCGAAGAAGAAATCGAAAGCTACGACCTGATGAGCGAGGCAGAAGCCTTTGCCACGGTCGATGCCTGTCACGCCGCTTTTCTGGACTGGCGCCACAAGACCCACGAAGAACGCGCGCCTTATCTCACGGCCATTGCCGAGGGTCTGCGCAACCACCGCGACGAGATCGCGGAGCTGATGACCCGCGAGACCGGCAAGCTGCTGAAAGACGGCAAGCGCGAGGTCGATCTTTGCGCGATGATTTTCGACTACACAGCTGAGAATGGGCCCGAGGTCCTGGCCGATGAAGAGCGCACTCATGGGAAGGGCAAAGAGGGGCTTGTCACCTACCAGCCCATCGGAGTGATCTATTCGATCCAGCCCTGGAACTTCCCCCTTTACCAGCCCGTGCGCGTGCTGGCCGCCAACCTGATGGCGGGCAATGGTTGCGTGCTCAAGCATGCCTCCATCTGCACAGGCTCCGGTCTGCTGCTAGAGAAGATCTGCAAGGAAGCGGGCCTGCCCGAGGACCTTTTCAAGGTACTGGTGATTGACCACGACCTGAGCGACAAGATCATCACCCATGACCGCGTACGCGGCGTGACGATGACGGGCAGCGACGGCGCTGGCCGCCACATCGGCACCAAGGCCGCAGAGGCACTGAAGAAGACCGTGCTTGAGCTGGGATCGAACGACGCCTACCTGGTGCTGGAGGATGCCGACATTGAGACGGCGGTGAAGTTCTCCGTCATGGGTCGCCTTTACAACAATGGGGAAACCTGTGTTTCCGCCAAGCGGTTCGTCGTAACGGACAAGGTCTATGACGCCTTTGTCGATGCCTTCGTCGATCAGATGATGCAGATCGAGATGGGCGATCCCACCCGGGATGAGACTGGGCTTGGCCCGCTTTCCAGCCAGGACCAGTTTGAGACGGTCCGCGATCAGGTGGAAGAGAGCGTGAAAAACGGCGCGAAGGTGCTGTGTGGTGGTGAAGTGCCGGAGCGCACCGGTGCCTATTATCCCGCGACCGTGCTGGGCGATGTGAGCCCGGGGATGCCCGCCTACGACGATGAGATCTTCGGCCCAGTGGCCGCCGTGATCCGCGCCAAGGATGATGATGATGCCATGCGCATCGCCAATGACAGCCGCTATGGGTTGGGCGGCGGTATTTTTTCCAAGGATGTGGAGAAGGCCAAGCGCCTGGCGCGCGATCATTTTGACACTGGCATGGTGCGCATCAATTCCTTTGGAGCCGCGGACCCCAACATGCCCTTCGGCGGCGTAAAAGACAGCGGCTACGGCCGCGAGCATGGCGGTTTTGGCATGAAGGAATTCGTGAACACCAAGGCCGTGTTTCTGCCCTGATATTGAGGAGATGAAGTAATGAGTATGAATGTTCTGGTGGCCGGTGCGACCGGCAAGACCGGTCAGCTTCTGGTGCGCGAGCTGCTGCATAAGGGCGCCAAGCCCACTGCGCTGGTGCGCGACATTTCCGATACCAGCACGCTGCCCGACGGGTGTGATCTGCGCAAGGGGGACCTGACCGACCTGCCGCAGGATGTCTGCGCGGGAATGGATGCGGTGATTTTTGCCGCAGGCTCTGGCGGCGATACGGATGCTGAGATGACCGACAAGGTGGACCGCGACGGGGCAAAGGCCCTGGTCGACCGGGCCAAGGCAGAAGGTGTCCAGCGTTTCGTGATGCTCAGTTCTGTCGGGGCGGATAATCCGCCTGAGGATCACGATCTGGCGCACTACCTGCAGGCAAAACATGCAGCGGATCGGCACCTGATGGACTCAGGCCTCACCTACGCGGTTCTGCGGCCCGTTGCTTTGACGGACGATGGGAAATCGCCGAATATCCTGTTCGGTGACGCGGTAGATCAAAGCGCGACCGCCGCGCGTGCCGACGTCGCAGAGGTACTGGCAGACGCGGCGCTGATGGGGACGATGGACGGCACCGCGCTCGACATGCAGTCGGGCAAGGCGAAGGCCACGGCCTGATCCAGACATAGAAAAAGGCGTCAGGAGCTTGGACCGAGGTCCTCGCACCACGGCTGGGCCGTGATCCTGACGCCTTCCTAAACAGGGCACCCGAAGACACCGCTGTTTACATGCTCGGGCTCCGAGAAGCCTTTGCAAGCGGGACCGCACCCGAAGGTACGTCCCCCCACCGATGCCGGTCAAAGACCTGCCTCGGCCACGCGAGGGCTTTGTTCACGGGCCTCGTCACCGCCTCAAAGAGACCGCGCCGTTGAGCCTGCGTCCCGTTTCCTT
Source organism: Sulfitobacter sp. (assembly GCA_013002405.1). Classification (GTDB taxonomy): domain Bacteria; phylum Pseudomonadota; class Alphaproteobacteria; order Rhodobacterales; family Rhodobacteraceae; genus Sulfitobacter. Next base: position 11,419 of record JABDKA010000154.1, read on the forward strand.
CAACACGGTTTCGGTCCGGTTTGACCCTTTCCTCCGCCGCTCCAGACCCGAGAGACCTTCGCGCCCCGCTTGGGATCTTGCGATCCTTCGCGTTAACTAAAGGGTGGCACTTAGCGGGTTAATCTGGCAAGGAAATTTTGGGAAAGACCTGCAATTTCCTGGGGATAAGATATTGAAATGTCTTGTGGATTTCGTGTGAGTAAGTTTCAAAAAACCTGTCAGCTGGCACACTTGCACCCTTGCTGCGCCGCCGCATTCTCGCCCGAAAAATTCTGCCGGATATGAGCCTCCGAAGCCGTCCAAGATGCGGACCTTGAAGCGAATCGCACCCGACTCAGTCCCGCTTCTTGAGCGGCCGCATCAGGCCTTCCTGCGCGGTGCTCGCCACCAGTGTGCCATCCTGGTTATAGATGGCCCCACGGTTGAAGCCGCGCCCGCCGCCGGTCCAGGGCGCGTCAAGATCATAGAGGTGCCAGTCCGAAAACTCGATCGGCGCGTGAAACCACATGGCGTGGTCAAGCGAGGCGGTCATGACCTTGCCCTGGTACCAGGTCAGCCCGTGGGGCCGCAGGGATGAGCCCAGCAGGTTCATGTCAGACGCATAGGCCAGCAGGCAATGTTGCATCTGGGGGCCCTGCCCCCGCGCGGCTTCCATCCGGAACCAGAGCTGGTTACGGTCATCCGCCTTTTCGGGCTTGAAGAAATCGCGCGGAGCCACCTCGCGCAGCTCAATGGGCCTTTTACGCATGAAATCCGCGCGGTATTTCTCGGGCAGCTTGTCCACCACGGTCGCGCGCAGCTCATCCCGGTTGGGCCATTCCTCGGGCTTGCCCATGTCTCGCATGGGATGCTGATAGGACCAGCCCTCCTCATCGATGTGGAAAGAGGCGGAGAGGTTGAAGATCTGCTTGCCGTGCTGGATCGCCACGACCCGCCGGGTGGTAAAGCTGCCCCCGTCGCGGGCGCGGTCCACCTGGTAGATCACCGGAATTTCGGGGTCCCCGGGCCGGATGAAGTAGGCGTGGAGCGAATGGCACAACCGCTCTGGCACCGTGCGGTAGGCCGCCATGAGCGCCTGCGCAATGACGTGTCCGCCGAAGATCCGCGTGGTCGTTTCCCCGCCGCCCCCGATGCCGCGGAAGAGGTCCACTTCAAGCTGTTCGATATCCAGCAGGTTCAAGAGTTCTTCGGCAGGGGTCATGGGGGTACCTCGGACAGTTTAGCAGACAGTAACGACCCGGACTTGATCCGGGACCTCCGGGTCAAATGCAAGGGGGGATCGGGATTTGGGGGTGGGG
>JABDKA010000156.1 GCA_013002405.1 Sulfitobacter sp.
GTAAAAACCCGCGAGCACAATCTCACCGCCCTTGACGATGCGTCCGATCAGCTCTGCCAGAACCGCGTTGTTGCCGGAGGCGTCGTAGACGCTGTTGTAGTCGCGGCGCTCATCTGCACTGGGGTCAATCACGTCGTACCCCGTCGCGCCATCGCGGCGCGCGGGATCGGTTTCCCAGACCACCGGCGCGGGCGCACCAGCGGCAATCGTCAGGCGCGCCAGCAAACGGCCCAGCACACCGTGACCTACGATCAGATCCGGCACGGCCTTGCCCGGGCCCGCCATGGCGTGCCGTGCGGTCGCCGCCAGGGCAAGCAGCGCGCCCTCCGCCTCAAGACCGGGATCGATTCGCGTCACCCGCGATGCGTCGCTCACCAGCAGGGAAGCCGCCCCACCAAAAAGTCCGAAGGCACCGTCAAAGCAATTGGCCCCCGGCACAAAGACCCGGTCGCCCGGCCGGTAGCCGGTTTGCTTGCCCGCCTCGACAACTTCGCCGGCGGCCTCATAGCCTGGGACAAGCGGATAGCCCATACCGGGAAAGGGCGGCATATCACCGGTCCAGAGCAGTTTTTCCGTTCCGGTGGAGATGCCCGAATGGGTGATGCGCACAACCAGATCGTCCGCCGACGGGGGCGTCACACTCAGCCGGTCAAGGCCAAGGTCACGGGGTCCGTTCAGGATGACGGCAGTGGTGTGCAAGTGCTCCCTCCCAGGGGTTTTCGGTTTGTGCATCAGTGTCCGAAAGACTCAGCGCTGACGTCATTTCTTAAGTGTAAGCTAAATCTGACATATTAAACTGTCAACTATAATGGACATATTCATCCATCCGGTTTTCTGGCGGTCACGCAACCTGTCACGAACGGCCTCCGCGCTGTCGGCGCCGCAATCCTGTCGAACCCTGCCCGCGCACAAAGCTGCGATATCTCAGCGGCCGACCGCGCCTTCCCGGTCCCCATCGCCATCGTGTAAAGCGCGAAATAGGCGTCCCCCGCCCGCTCGGGCCGCGCCCCGCCGCTCATCGGTTCTGAGATCAGCAAAAGCCCTCCGGGCGGCAGCGCTTCGAAACATTTCCGCAGCAGCACTGCCACGGTTTCATCCCCATGGTCGTAAAGCACCCGGATCAGCGATATGGCGTCTGCCCCTTCGGGCAGGGCATCTTCACGAAAGGACCCCGTCTTGATCCGCGCGCGGTCTGACAGCCCCTCCCGGGCAAAGCGGGCCCCCGCCGCCGGTGCCACGGGCGGCAAGTCGAACAGTGTCAGATCCATCGCCGGGTAAACGCGCCCCACCTCGGCCAGAAAGGCCCCAGTGCCGCCGCCCACATCCATCAAGTGACGCACGCTCTTCAGGCTGACCGTGGCCAGGGTGTCATCTGCCACCATCAGCTGGCTCTTCGCCATCAGGTCCGAATAGGTCCGCGCCAGATCGGGATCGACCTCACCGCCAAAGACGTAGGGCCAGAACCCGGCCAGTTCCGGCTCCGTCTCTCCTCGGAAGAAGGCCGCCGGATCAGCAAGGTCGCGATAAAGGACATCGTGATGCCGGATCATCTGTTGCAGGCCGGGCACTCCGGCCAAGGCCGCGCCCCGCCCTGTCAGCGCATAGCGATCACCGCGCCGCGCCTTTACAAGCCCCAGCGCCTGGGCCGCCCGCATCAGCACACGCATCCGCGCCTCCGGCACGCCGCACCCCGCCGCCAAGGCGGGCAAAGGCATCGGGCCTGCCATCAACCGTTGCGGGACATCCAGCTGGACAAGCGCCATCAGGACTTGGCTGTAACAAAAGCCCGCCACCAGATCGAACAGCGCCTCCCCCTCCCGCCGGACCTTGCCGCGGGTCAGGGGGAAACGCGCGGCCCATTTCTGAAAACCGCGGCCGGCGATCAACCGTCTGAGTGAGACCCCCCGCCCGCCTGCAGAAGGGGCACCCGGGGCAGGCACATCCGCCATTATTCGCCCGGCGTCATCTGTTGCTGGGCGCGCCACTTGATCGGGGTCAGCACCTCGGCCTGGGCGCGAACCAGCTTGGCCAGCATCGCCTCACCGGGACACTTGGGGATGGAGGCGATGGCCCCCGTCAGGATCTCGCGCATGTGGGCAATAGCGCCATCGACGCCGAATTCCGTCACCGCATTGGGCCGCCCGTGCAGATCGTCCTGCCCGACGGGCTTGCCCAGAGTCCCCTCATCGTAAAGCGCGTCGCGCAGATCATCGGCCACCTGAAAGGCCTCACCGATGCGCGCGCCCAGTTCTTCCCAGGGCTCCGCCTCTTCGCCCGAGGCAAGCGCACCCATCTGGGTCGCCGCCATGAAAAGCGCGCCGGTCTTGGCCCGGTGGTAGGCCCGCAGATCCACCTCTTCCTCACTCTCCCAGCCCTGCCCCGCGCAGATGCCGTTGGGCATCCCCGTCCGGTCGCTCAGGATGCGGATGAGCCGCGCGGCCTGCAGCGGGTCATGATCCGCCGACCGGGCCAGCACGTCAAAGGCCATGATGATCAGGCTGTCACCCGTGAGGACCGCAAGCGGTTCGCCAAATGCGCGGTGAACTGTGGGCTTGCCACGCCTTGTGTCGGCATCGTCGAAGCAGGGCAGATCGTCGTGCACCAAGGACGCGCAATGGATCAGTTCCAGCGCCGCCGCCGCCGCATCGGTCAGGGCCGGTGTCCGGTCCCCGCAGGCCGCCGCCACACTCATCAGAATCGTCGGCCTGATCCGCGCACCGCCGGGATGAACAGTATAGTGCAGGGCCGAAGCCAGCCGCGCGGGCGATGGCTGTGCCTGCCCCCGCGTGACAGCTTGAGTGATCGCTTTATCGATGCGGGCGGCAAAATTCATGATGAGTCTCCCTCGGGTCGCCTGTAGTCTATTGATGACAACTCATGTGTCAACTAAAGTAGACATATGTCCCATCGATCCGTCCAGTCATCGTGACAGACCCCCGCCTCCATATCGCCGTCATCGGCGCCGGGATCGGTGGGCTGGCGGCCGCCCTGCGGCTGGCCCACGGCGGCGCGCGGGTCACCGTCTTTGAGTCCCAGGCCAATCCCGGCGGCAAGATGCGCACTGTCCCTTCCGCCGCTGGCTCGGTCGATGCCGGGCCCACTGTCCTGACCATGCGCAACGTCTTCGATACGCTGTTCGAAGAAACGGGAAGCACACTCGACGCTCACGTGACACTTGAGCGGGAAGAAATCCTCGCCCGCCACTTCTGGCCCGACGGCACCCGGCTTGACCTGATGGCGGATGCGGCCACCAGTGCCGAGAACATCGGCCAGACCTTCGGCCCCCGTGCGGCAAAGGACTTCGCCGCCTTCCATGCCCGCACCCGCCACCTCTTCGATGCCTTCGATGCCCCCATGATGCGCAGTGCGGCGCCCTCGGCCCTCTCCCTCACCGCCCGCGTGCTGCGGGACCCCAGGTTGCTCCTCCGGATGGAAGGGCACCGCAGCCTCGCGCGCAGCCTCGCCCGCCAGTTCAGCGAACCCAAGCTGGCCCGGCTCTTTGGCCGCTACGCCACCTACGTAGGTGGCATCCCGCAGACCTCCCCGGCGCTGCTCGCCCTCATCTGGCAGGCGGAGGCGCGGGGCGTCTGGCACGTGCGCGGCGGGATGCACGCCCTGGCCCAGGCCATCCACCAGCGGGCCAAGGCCCTGGGCGCCACTTTCCACTTCAACAGCCCCGTCACCCGGATTGAAATGCAGGCAGGCCGCCCCGCAGCCGTCGACACCGCGCAGGGCCGCACGCCCGTTGATGCAGTTCTCTTCAATGGCGACCCCCGCGCGTTGGAACAGGGACTGCTGGGCCAGAAGGCGCGCGGCGCGGTCAGCGGAAAGGGCACCAGTCCCCGCAGCCTTTCAGCCTGCGTCCACGCCTTCGCGGCGGACTGTTCCGGCCCCGACCTCGCCGCCCACAACGTCTTTTTCTGTGCCGACGCGCGCGATGAGTTCGGCCCCCTTTCCAAGGGCCAGGCACCGCGGGACGCCACCGTCTATTTATGCGCACAGGACCGCTTTGCGGGCCGCACGCCGACAGGCCCCGAACGTTTCGAGCTGATCGTCAACGCACCACCAGCGCCGGACGGCACCCCCCCTAATCAGGAGGAAACCCATCAATGTCACAGATCAACGATGGCACGCTTGGCACGCTTCGGCCTGCGCTTCACGCCCGAACCGGGGCCGGAGGCGCTGACCATGCCGCAGGACTTCGCAGCGCTCTTCCCGGCGAGCAACGGCGCACTCTACGGGCGTTCCCCGCAGGGCATGATGGCAGCCTTCCAGCGACCGATTGCGCGCAGCCGGATACCGGGCCTTTACCTGGTGGGGGGCGGGGCCCATCCGGGGGCGGGGGTGCCGATGGCGACACTCTCCGCAGCCCACGCGGCCGCGGCGATGCTGAGCGACCTTTCTTCAACCTCGACGTCCCCCCAGGCGGCTACGCCTGGTGGTACATCGACGGTGTCTCCGACGATGGCCAGCGCGCCCTCTCGGTCATCGGCTTCATAGGGTCGGTCTTTTCCCCCTGGTATCACTGGTCCGGGCGCGGCAATCCCGCCAACCACTGCTGCATCAACGTTGCCACCTACGGCCCCGGCGGACGTTTTGCCATGACCGACCGGGGCGTATCCGCCCTGCGCACCAGTACGGATACCTTCACCGTCGGACCCTCCTCTCTGCACTGGACCGGGCGTGAGCTGGTGATCGACATTGATGAGATCTCCTCGCTCCCGCTCATCTCCCGCATGCGGGGGCGCATCACCGTGACCCCCTCGGCGATCACGGCGGTTGAGCTGCCCCTCACCCCCGACGGCGCCCACATCTGGCGCCCCTTCGCACCGGTCAGCGACATCCGCGTGGACCTCAACGCATCCGGCTGGCAGTTCGACGGCCACGGTTATTTCGACAGCAACTTCGGCACCCGACCCCTTGAGCATGACTTTAGCTACTGGACCTGGGGGCGCTACCCCACGGCAAAGGGAGCCACCTGCTTCTACGACGCCACCCGCCGCGATGGCAGCTCACTGGAAACGGCAGTCGCCTTCACCAGGGATGGCCAGGCAAGCCACACCGAAGCCCCCCCGCGCACCCCCTTCAAA
>JABDKA010000186.1 GCA_013002405.1 Sulfitobacter sp.
GCAGAAAGCTGATGCCCGCAATCGCGGCGACGATTGCCAGCGCGATCCAGGCCAAGGGGCTCATTCCGATGCCTTGGTGGTAAGCGCCAGCGCGTGCAATTCACCTTGGTTGCCATCCATCTTGCCCTTGAGCGCTGCATAGACTGCGCGCTGCTGCTGGACCCGGTTCATGCCCTTGAAGGAGGGGTCCACAACCATCGCGGCCATATGCACGCCATCGTCGCCCTGAACGGTGATTTCCGCCTGCGGAAAGGCGGCGCGGATCAGTTCTTCGATCTCGTGGGCTTGCATGGGCATGGCGGTGCTCCGGCAGTTAAGTGGGTATGTGTCAGATGTAGTAGGCCCGATGCCGGGGTGCAAGCGGGGTGTGATCCAAAGGTGCGCAGCAAGCTGCGCGTTTCATCGCTGGATCGGGTTGGCTTCGGCCCACCCTCCCTCTGGTCCGGCGCCGCCCTCGCGTGATCCTGTCCTGCCAACGCTCTCCCGGCGTGCCAAGTATAATAGCCGCATCCCAGGACGGACCGTCAGGTTCCGCCCGGTAGGAGACAGTGGATTTCCTGAAATTAGCGTTCCCACCCCTGCGCAGTTCATGCGTCCTTTTCCCTGTCGGGTGGTGACCTTGGCTGACAAGCGCGCGTCGGTCCCGCTTGCAGCGACATCCTCGGTGATTTTACTTGTCAATCGGCACGGCCCCTGCCTCTCTGGTCTCAAGCAAGGGCGGCGCCAGACCAGAGGGAGGGTGAGATGCAGAGTGAACGGGCACCGGAGCAGGCCCTGGCGTGGATCGAGGCGGGCAAGGGCGCAGCCCTGGCCACGGTGGTGGAGACCTGGGGTTCAGCCCCGCGCCGCGTGGGTGCCCAGTTGGTGATTTCCGGCGAGGGCGAGATGGAGGGTTCCGTCTCGGGTGGCTGTGTCGAAGGGGCCGTGGTGGTGGAGGCCCTTGAGGTGTTGCAGGAGGGCGGCACGCGGGTCCTGGAATATGGGGTGAGCGACGGAGACGCATTTGCCGTGGGGCTGGCCTGTGGTGGCAACATCCGCATCCTGGTGGAACCCGTCGGTGCGGGCGGCATGCCGGTGGAAATGCTGCGCGACCTGGTTGAGGCCAGGGCGGCGCGGGAGCAGATCGCCTATGAAGTGGCGCTGGATGGGTCGGCCCGTGCACTGCACCGGGTAGGATTCGACGAGCGTTTTCGAAAAGACCGCTCGGGGCTGAGCGAAGAGGGGGATCGCTTTGTCGCCATCCACAATCCGCCCTTGCGGCTGGTCATCGTGGGCGGGGTCCATATCGCCCAGGCGCTGGTGCAGATGGCGCGCCAGGCGGGCTTTGACCCATATGTCGTCGACCCGCGAGAGGCCTTCGGCTCGAAAGCGCGGTTTCCGCAGGCGCACCTGGTCAACGACTGGCCTGATGACGCCTTGGCTGAGATCGGCGTGGATGCCCGCACGGCGGTGGTTCTGCTGACCCACGATCCCAAGCTCGACGATCCGGCGCTTCACGTGGCACTCAAGGCCCCCGTCTTCTATATCGGGGCGCTTGGCAGCACGCGGACCCACGCCAAGAGGGCCGAAAGGCTGCGCGAGGCGGGCTTTGCTCAAGCCGATATTGCACGAATCCACGGCCCGGTCGGGCTCGATATCGGTGCAGCGGGGCCGGCGGAGATCGCCGTCTCGATCCTCGCGGAGATGATCCAGACCCTGAGGAAGGCGTGAAGTTCGGGGCCATCCCATTGGAGGAAGCCGAGGGCGCGGTGCTGGCCCATTCGGTGGCGGTTGAAGGCGGTCGGCTGCGCAAGGGGCGGGTTCTGTCCGCCGAGGATGTGTCGGCCTTGCGGGCGGCGGGACGTGAGACGGTGATCGCTGCTGTTCTGGGACCGGGTGACGTGGCGGAGGACGCGGCGGCAGCGCAGCTGGCGGCGGCGGTGCTGGGGCAGGGCGAAGGCTTGAAGATTACCGATCCCTTCACCGGGCGCGTCAATCTGCTGGCCCGGGGGCCGGGCGTTGTGGAGATGGATGTGGCAGCCCTCGAGGCGGTGAACCGGGTTCATCCGATGATCACCATCGCGACGGTCCCGGCATGGCAGCAGCTGGGCGAGGGGGGCATGGCGGCAACGGTCAAGATCATCTCTTACGCCGTGCCTGAGGCGGATCTCGCGCGCGCCGTAGCGGCGGCAGGTGCTGGGGCGATGCGTCTGAGGGGTCCGGTGATCAGGCGTGCGACACTCATCGTGACTGAGATCCCCAAGGGGGCAGGGGAAAAGGGCGTGCCCGCCATCGAAGCCCGACTGAACGCTCTCGGGGTGACTTTGGCAGAGGTTGTAACGGTGCCGCATCGCACGGCCCCGCTTGCGGAGGCACTGGCGGTGGCGGAGACGGAACTGGTCCTGATACTCACCGGGTCGGCCACATCGGACATAGATGATGTGGCGCCCTCGGCCTTACGCGCGGCGGGGGGCGAAGTGGTCCGGTTCGGCATGCCTGTCGATCCGGGCAATCTGCTTTTCCTTGGCAAGCTGGGGGACAGGCACGTGATCGGTCTGCCGGGCTGTGCCAGGTCGCCCGCCCTGAACGGGGCTGACTGGGTGCTGAGCCGGGTCATCTGCGGGGTGCCCGTGACCGACGCGGACATCGCCGGAATGGGCGTCGGGGGCTTGCTCAAGGAAATCCCGACCCGGCCACAGCCGCGCCGGGGCCGGAAGGTCTGAACCGCGAGGGGACTGAGATTGTCCCGGGCGAGACGCTCCGGCAAGGAATGAAAACGGGGGTCTCGGACTATCCCTTGCCGATGTGGCCTTTTGTAAAGGCCTTCGACTTCCTGATAAGATAGCAAGGTATGTCGGCGGAACTGTCCAGCACCGTCATCTTCGGCCGTCGCGTCATGGCGGTCCGGCTGGTCGCGCTTGAAAGGACGGTGACCCATCTCAGCGCGAGCGGCACGGCAACGCGCTTTCAGACCAAGGTGATGGAAGGCAATGCGCCGACACAGGCGCTTTTTGCCCCGGCTGTGGCTGGACCTGAAAAGGGGTCCTGAATGCAACGATCTTGCCCTTTTGCCGAAGGCGACAGAAACGGATGCGCGGACCAATAGGGTGGGCTGGTCCCGGATTGCGGCGCGGGCCCCCGCCTGCCTGGCGAAACGCCAATGGCGTCCTGTCGCGGGTGGCAGACAACCTGTTTTGCATGGCCATCCGGCACCATGAGGTCTTGACGGGTCACCACGCGATCTTTCGGCCTGACGGTACAGCGGCCCAGATCGCGGTCCATCCCGACAGTCGGCGGACAGGGCTGGGGCCCGCGCCCTTCTCGAAGCTCCTTTGCGGCGGATCGGTACCGATGCGGGGGCGCGGATTTTGCAGCGCTTATGCGGCAGGTGCAGGCGTCCCAGTCGGTCCGTCAGCAGGGACTCTGTTGCACCCTGCCGCAGCAGGCCAAGAGGGGTAAGGGCCCCTCACCAAACCTGAAGAAGCTGACGCATTATCTTGCCTCATCCCGGATTGAATGAAATTTCCTGTTCTCAACCGCCGATATGCGTGCTTAACTCCCGCTCAAAGACTGATAAACAGGGGAGGAACTTCATGACACAGGTCACGATGACCGTGAACGGCAAATCCATGTCAGGCGACGTGGAAGGCCGCACGCTTCTGGCGCAATTCCTGCGGGACGATATGGGGCTTACCGGGACCCACATCGGCTGTGACACCAGCCAGTGCGGAGCCTGCGTGGTCCACGTGAACGGGGAGGCGGTCAAGGCCTGTACCATGTTCGCGGTTGAGGCCAATGGCGCCACGGTGGACACGATTGAGGGACAGGCGAACGCCGATGGCTCTCTCAACGTGATCCAGCAGGCGTTTCAGGACTACCACGGGCTTCAGTGCGGCTTCTGCACGCCGGGCATGGTGATGTCGGCGGCGGCGCTGCTCAAGGAGAACTCCAAGCCCACCGAGGCGGAGATCCGTCACTACCTCGACGGTAATATCTGCCGCTGCACGGGCTATCACAACATCGTCAAGGCGATCATGGCCGCATCCGGGCAGGACGTCCCGGCGGTCGCGGCCGAGTAGGCGTGGCAGGCCCGGACTTCATCGAGATCGGCACCGACGATCCAGCCAGCACGACAGCCTTTTTCGAAAGCGTCATGGACTGGACCTGGACAGAAATGGAAGGGGGCCGCGGTGGTTACCTTTCGGATGGTACCCGCAAGGTGGGCATGCACGAAGAGGGTACACCCTGCATGGTCCCTTACATCGCGGTCGAGAATATCGAGGTGATCGTGGCCCGGGTGAAGTCCGCCGGTGGCACGCTCATGGGTGAGATCGCAGATGCGCCGGGCTACGGTCGCTTTGCCACCTGCACCGACCCGCGCGGCGTACGGTTCGGCCTGCACCAGCAAGAATGAAACCGGGTGCGGTTCCGCCGCGCCGGGCATGAGAAAATAAAATCGTTCGGTGCAGGTCGCCTGCATCACATCAGGGAGGAAATAGGATGCCAAAAGATGGCGGAATAGGAGCCAGCAGCAAGCGGCGCGAGGACGTGCGCTTTCTGACCGGTAACGGCAAGTACACCGATGACATCAACATGCGCGGACAGGCCTATGTGCATTTCCTGCGCTCTGACATTGCTCACGGCAAGATCACCTCCGTGGACATCAGCGGGGCCGAAGGGATGCCGGGGGTCGTGAAGGTCTTTACCGGTTCTGATTTCGAGGGCGTGGGCGGCATGCCCTGCGGCTGGCAGGTCACCGACAAGCATGGCCAGCCCATGCAGGAACCGCCCCACCCGATCCTGGCCCAGGGCAAGGTGCGCCACGTGGGCGAACCCATTGCCGCCGTGGTGGCCGAGACCTACGCTCAGGCGCGTGACGCAGCCGAGGCCATCGTCGTCGATATTGATGAACTGCCCGCCGTCGTGGACATGAAGGCGGCAGTCAAGGACGGCGCGCCCAAGGTTCACGACGATCTCACTTCGAACCTCTGCTACGACTGGGGCTTCGTTGAGGAAAACAAGGATGCGGTTAACAAGGCCTTTGACGATGCGGCCCATGTCACCACGCTGGAGCTGGTGAACAACCGCCTTGTCGCCAACCCGATGGAGCCGCGCGTCGCCCTGGGCGACTATGACCGGTCGGGCGATGAGAGCACGCTCTACACCACCTCCCAGAACCCCCACGTGATCCGCCTGCTGATGGGCGCCTTCGTGCTGGGCATTCCGGAGCATAAGCTGCGGGTCGTGGCCCCCGACGTGGGTGGCGGGTTTGGCACCAAGATTTTCCACTATCAGGAAGAGGCCTTCTGCACCTTCGCAGCCAAGGCATGCAACCGTCCGGTCAAGTGGACCTCCACCCGGTCCGAGGCCTTCATGTCAGACGCACACGGGCGGGACCATGTGACCAAGATCGAGCTGGCGCTGGACGGCGACAACAATTTCACCGCTATCCGTACAGACACCTACGCGAATATGGGGGCCTACCTGTCCACCTTCGCGCCCTCGGTGCCGACCTGGCTGCACGGGACGCTGATGGCGGGCAACTACAAGACCCCGCTGATTTACGTCAACGTCAAGGCGGTCTTTACCAATACCGTGCCGGTGGACGCCTATCGCGGGGCCGGACGGCCCGAGGCGACCTTCCAGCTGGAGCGTCTCGTCGACAAGGCGGCGCATGAGCTGGGCGTTGATCCCATCGCCCTGCGGCGGCAGAACTTCGTGACAGAATTCCCCTATGCCACCCCGGTAGCGGTGGAATATGACACGGGCGATTACAATGCCACCATGGACAAGCTCGAAGAGATGTCCGATCGGGCGGGCTTTGAGGCCCGGCGCAAGGAGAGTGAGGCCAAGGGCAAGCTGCGCGGCTTTGGCGTGAACGCCTATATCGAAGCCTGCGGCATCGCGCCCTCGAACCTTGTCGGTCAGCTGGGCGCGCGTGCGGGGCTTTATGAAAGCGCCACGGTACGCGTCAACGCCACGGGCGGCCTGGTTGTCATGACCGGTTCACACTCCCACGGGCAGGGGCACGAGACCTCCTTTGCGCAGGTGGTGGCCGAGATGATCGGCATCGACGAGGGAATGGTCGAGATTGTCCACGGCGACACAGCCAGAACACCGATGGGCATGGGCACCTACGGCTCCCGCTCCATCGCGGTGGGCGGATCGGCCATGGTCCGGGCGACGGAAAAGATCATAGCCAAGGCCAAGAAGATCGCCTCGCACCTTCTGGAAGCCTCCGAGGGGGATATCGAACTGAAGGACGGTGCCTTTTCTGTTGCGGGCACGGACAAGTCCGTGGCCTGGGGCGATGTGACCCTGGCGGCCTACGTGCCGCATAACTATCCGCTCGACGATATTGAGCCGGGGCTGGAGGAGACAGCCTTCTACGATCCGGCCAACTTCACCTATCCCGCGGGTGCCTACGCCTGTGAGGTGGAGCTGGACCCCGAGACCGGTCAGGTCACGATTGAGCGGTTCAGTGCGGCGGATGATTTCGGCAATGTCATCAACCCGATGATCGTCGAAGGTCAGGTCCACGGCGGTCTGGCCCAGGGCATCGGGCAGGCATTGCTTGAGAACTGTGCCTACGACAGCGACGGCCAGCTGCTGAGCGCCTCCTACATGGACTATGCGATGCCGCGCGCGGCGGACCTGCCCATGTATCAGGTGGATCATTCCTGCCAGACGCCCTGTACCCACAACCCCCTTGGGGTGAAGGGCTGTGGTGAGGCGGGCGCCATCGGATCGCCGCCGGCGGTGATCAATGCGGTGCTCGACGCGATGCGGTCAGGTGGGCATGACATAGGCCATATCGACATGCCGGTAAGTCCGGGCCGTGTCTGGGCCGCCATGCACGGAGGCAACTGATCGGGTGACTGAACCGGCGGGACCGGGGGCCAGCCCCCGGACCCCGGAAGTTTATTCGGCAAGATGAAGCAGGGAGCGTGGTAAGAGATGCCCCTCCCGAGCGGAAGGAAGAAAGATGTACAATTTCGAAATCGAACAACCCGGCACCATCTCCGATGCGGTCAGGGCCCTGGGTCAGGAAGAGGCGCAACCGCTGAGCGGCGGGCAGACCCTGATCCCGACACTCAAGGCGCGGCTTGCCGCCCCTTCGGTGCTGGTCTCCCTGAGCGGGATCGACGAGATGAAGGGCGTCTGCATGGATGACGAGGGCCGCCTTTGCATTGGTGGGGCGACGACCCACGCCACCGTGGCGCAGGAGGCGGCAGCACACTATCCGGGACTGGCCTCGCTGGCGGCGCGGATCGGTGATCCGGCGGTTCGCAACCGGGGCACCATCGGTGGCTCGCTTGCCAACAATGACCCCTCTGCCTGCTACCCGGCCGGTGCTCTCGGCTCCGGGGCGACCATCGTGACCAACAATCGCGAGATCGCGGCAGACGATTATTTCCAGGGCATGTTCGACACGGCACTGGAAGAGGGTGAAATCGTCACGGAGGTCAAGTTCCCCGTGCCGGAGGCCGCCCACTACGAGAAGTTCCTGCAGCCAGCCTCGCGCTTCCCGCTGGTGGCGGCCTTCGTGGCGAAGTTCCCGGATGGGGTGCGTGTGGCCATCACGGGTGCCTCGAACGGCGGTGTCTTCCGCTGGAGCGAGGCGGAAGCGGCGCTGTCCTCGAACTTTTCCGCCGACGCGATTGCGGGGCTGAGCCTGGATGGCAGCAACATGATCAACGATCTGCACGGCACGGGTGCCTACCGTGCCCACCTTTGCGGTGTCATGACCAAGCGGGCGGTCGCGGCCATCGGCTGAACCGATTGTTTGCTATCCGATAACAAGCCGCGCCCTGTGCCTGGGGCGCGGCTTTTTTGCTGTCTGTTATTGCATAGCGGAACCTCCAGTGACGAGATGCGTTTAACCAAGGCCGCTGCGCAAAGCCGGGCCTCTACTTAAGGACGCACTCATGTACTCACTTCTCAAAAAGACGACCTCCCTTGGTCTAAGCCTCGCGCTCTCCCTGCCGCAGGTGGCGGTGGCGCAACGGGGCGTGCCAGTTTGTGCCCCCGATCCAGCGGTCAACACCTACCCCTGCGCCCTTCTGGGAGTAGAGATGCCCTCGGCCGATGCCCTTGGCGCGGTCCTGGAGCGGCAACCTGACAATCCCGTCGCCGTGAGGGACGCGCTTCAGGCTTTTGTTGCGGCTGAAGCACAGGCAACTGCCGACGCTGAGGCCGGGGCGGCAGCCAAGGCTCAGGCGGCAGCGGAAGCACAGGCCACAGCCGACGCCGAGGCTCAGGCGGCTGCTGAGGCGCAGGCTGCGGCGGACGCGCAGGCGGCAGCCGAAGCGCAGGCGGCAGCAGAAGCCCAAGCCGCTGCGGAAGCGCAGGCAGCAGCCGATGCTGAGGCGCAGGCGGCTGAGGAAGCGCGTGCCGCCGAGGCGGCCGAGGAACGCCGGGCGCAACGCCAGGCCGAGAGGCAGGCCGCACGGGAGGCAGAACGGCAGGCTGCACGGGACGCCCGCCGGGCGGAACGTCGGGCTGCGCGTGAAGCCTCCGCTGCGGCAGCGGCGAATGACGGGACACAGGGCGAGGCGACCGTCGTCACAGAACAGGTAACCGAGGAGAGCCTTCGCGCCTCCGATGAGGAATTCGATACGGCTGTTACCGGGGCGAACCAGGCACAGGTCCAGCCCGAAAAGGATGATGGTCTCAGCAAGTTCGAAAAGGCGCTTCTGCTGGGCTTGGGTGCAGTGGTTGTGGGTTCCGTCCTCAAGAACGGCGACCGTGTTGTCAGCAATACAGGCGACCGCATCGTAGTGGAGGACCAGAGCGGAGACCTGCGGGTTCTGAAGGACGACGATGCGCTGATCCGTCGGCCGGGTGACGAGGTGCGCACGGAAACCTTCGATGACGGCTCCAGCCGTACGATCGTGACCAAGCCCGACGGCGCCCGTGTCATTACGGTCCGGGGGCGGGATGGCACAGTCCTGCGGCGCATAAACGTGGACACGCAAGGCCGTGAATACGTTCTTTTCGATGACACCCGTGAAGAAGAAGAGGTGGTGGTGAACGAACTGCCACAGGTCCGGCAAACCGCACGCGCGGCCAGCACAACGGACGAAGCTGCACTGCGGGCCGCCCTGCAGGCAGAATTCAGCGGCACGAATGAGCGGCGGTTTTCCCTGCGCCAGGTGCGTGAGATCCGCGAAGTGCGGGCGCTCGCACCCGAGCTTGAGCTTGACGCCATACAGTTTCGTACCGGATCAGCGGCCATTCCACCGGAGCAGGCCCGCAGCCTGGTGAGGATCGGAACAACCCTGAAAGATCTGGTGGCGCGGGATCCGCGTACGGTCATCCTGGTAGAGGGGCATACGGACGCTGTGGGTGATGCCACCTATAACCTTGCTCTGTCCGACCGCCGTGCGGAAACAGTGGCTCTGGCACTGACGGAGTATTTTGAGGTGCCCCCGGAGAACATGATCACTCAGGGCTACGGCGAAAGCGCGCTCAAGGTGCCCACGCTGGAGGCTGAGCAGGCCAATCGGCGAGCGGTTGTGCGCAACATTACCAACCTGCTGCGCTAATCCGAAAAAAAGGCCCCCGCCTCGGCGGGGGCTTTCTTCATCGGGATATCCTGTAGGCCCTACTTGTTGGGCAGGGGGCCAATCAGCATAACCATCTGGCGGCCTTCCATCTTGGGAAAGTTCTCGACCCGGCCATGTTC
>JABDKA010000192.1 GCA_013002405.1 Sulfitobacter sp.
CGGGTGTTGAACCCGTAGGGCTGATCGTCCAGCACCTTGGTTTCGGTCGAGACGTAGCCCTTGCCTTCTTTCAGGTTCCCGGTCCAGCGGGCGGAGCCGTTTTTCTTGATGGTCATTAAATGATCCTTTGTTTGTTTTCCTCGCGGCCCAATGCCGGAGAAGGATGGAAGTTCCACGAAGTCTTCGGTCTACGCTATTTAATGGTGCGCGATGTAAAAGAGGCGAAGCTCGAGGTCAATGGCTTGCAATAAGATAGCGTGCAATATAATTTGACGGCAGAAAAGGAGCATTACATGGCATCGCCCCTCATTCCGCCGGAAGACATGCTTTGTTTCGATGTCTACGGACTTCAGCAATCCTTCGGCAGGCTTTACTCGCAGCTGCTTGAGCCGCTCAAGGTCACCTATCCACAATACCTTGTTCTGGTCCTGTTGTGGGAAGGCAAGCCGCTTTCGGTTGGACAGATTGGCACACGGCTGGGGCTTGATTCCAGCACTCTGACACCGCTGTTGAAGCGAATGCAGCATGCCGGATTGGTGATGCGCACGCGCGATGCGCAGGACGAGCGGCGGGTGCTGATTACTCTGACGGAGGCGGGGATCGCGATGCGCGACCGTGCCGCCGATATCCCCGGTTGTGTGGCTGCGGCTACGGGCCTCTCACCCGATCAGATTACCAGCTTGCGCGCCCAACTCGCCGATCTGCGGCGCGGTTTGCAGGATCACGTCAGCGCGACAACTCCTTGATCCCGCGCGACAATCCTTCAAGCGTCATGGGTACCATGGCCTCCGCGCCAAAGATCTCCTGGATCATGGCGATGGACTGAGTATAGGGCCAGTACTTCTCGGGGATGGGGTTGATCCAGAGGTGGCTGTGCCACTGATCGCGCACCCGCGAAAGCCAGACGGATCCCGCTTCGGCATTCCAGTGTTCGTTTGCCCCGCCCGGATAGGCGATCTCGTAGGGTGACATGGAGGCGTCACCCACAAAGATGCACTTGTAGTCCGGCCCGTAGGTGCGCAGCACTTCGTGCGTGGGGACCTGGGCGTTCCAGCGGCGGCGGTTGTCCTTCCAGACCCCTTCGTAGAGGCAGTTATGGAAGTAGTAGTATTCCAGATGCTTGAATTCGGCCTTGGCGGCTGAAAAAAGCTCTTCCACGATCTTTACGTGAGGGTCCATCGACCCGCCCACGTCAAGAAACAGCAGCACCTTGACCGCATTGCGCCGTTCGGGACGCGTCTTTACATCCAGATAGCCGTGTTCGGCGGTGGCGCGAATGGTACCGTTCAGGTCCAGTTCTTCCTCCGCGCCGTCGCGGGCCCAGCGGCGCAGACGTTTCAGGGCCACCTTGATGTTGCGGGTCCCCAGTTCAACAGTGTCGTCCAGGTTCTTGAATTCGCGCTTGTCCCAGACCTTGACCGCGCGCCCGTGGCGGCCCTCTTTCTGTCCAACGCGGACGCCTTCAGGATTGTACCCATAAGCGCCGAAGGGCGAGGTCCCGGCGGTGCCGATCCACTTGTTGCCGCCCTGGTGACGCTTTTTCTGTTCTTCCAGGCGCTGTTTGAGTGTTTCCATCAACTTTTCGAATCCACCAAGCGCTTCGATTTCGGCTTTTTCTTCCGGGCTGAGATGTTTCTCGGCCATCTTCTCCAACCAGTCGCGCGGGACCTCAACGGCCTCCAGGACATCCTCTATGGAGATATTCTCCAATCCCTTGAAAGCAGCGGCAAAGGCCTGATCGAACTTGTCGATGTTCCGCTCGTCCTTCACCATTGAGACGCGCGCGAGGTAGTAGAAGGCCTCGACATCATAGGTCGCGAGACCCGCGGCCATCCCATCGAGGAAGGCCAGGAATTCACGCATGGACACCGGGACACGATGTTTGCGCAGCTGTTCGAAGAAGGGCAGGAACATAGGAAGCTTCTTAGATCACAAGGCGATCGAGTAAAACGGTGATGATCAGCCCCAGCAACGCAAAGGCTATGGCGTAGCCAGCTGCATACTGGGCGATGTCCAGCCGGTTGCCATTGCGTCTGCGCGCGGTCAGGCCGCCGATCAGAGCGCCGATGATGGCGAAAACGATGTAGATCATGGTGAAAACGCCCCGCGTTTCTATCCTTTGAGCGGGTTGAGCGAGGCGATTTCGCTCAGCTTGGCCCGCACTGCCCAATCAGCGCCGAAGCCGTATCGCGCCCAGCCGATACTGTCCAGTCTGACGCTGCGCGCCTCTGCGATGCGGCCGGTCTGCTCCAAAGCCTCGGCACGCAGCAAAAGCAGGGTGGCAAGGAGGGCCGCGTTCTCATTCACGCGGGCGGTACGGATATGTGGGGCAATGAGCCGCAGCGCCTCTTCCCCGTCGGCGCGCGTCACGGCGTAGGCGGCCAGCCGGGTGCCGACATAGGCGCGGTGGAGGGCGGCATCGGGGTGTTTGCCATAGAAGCTGTCGGCGGTCAGATAGTGCGCGTAGGCCGCCTGGGGGTCCCGGGCCTGCAACACGCGGCCCAGGGCATAGTGCGAAAAGGCGCGACGGTGGTCGGTCCAGCCCATGCTGGCGGCCACGCGGATGGCACGGTTGGCCGCATTGACGCGCGCGGAGAAGGAGGCGGAACGGCCCAGGGCCGTCTGGATCGCCTCGCTCCAGGCGCGCGGGGTACGGGTGGCCAAACGCGCCTGACGTCGTTCGCCTGCCGGATGGATGCGGGCGAGGATAAGCGGCAGCGCGGCGGCCACCTGTCCGCGCGTCATGCCCGAACGCAGGGCAGGATCGTAGTAGGCGCGCAGGATCAGCATATCGAAGCCGGTCAGCACGGTATGCACGTTGTCATCGTTAAAGACGCTGTCGGGCAGGCGGTAGAGATCATTCAGCGGGCCAATGGCCTGGGCCAGTTCCTCGTGCAGGCAGTCACGGACCTCCTGCGGGCTGGCGTCGTTGGGGACAAAGATCGCAATCCGGTCCCTTCGCTGCAGGATGGTCCAGTCCGTGTGCGGTTTGCGCCTTGCGGCGCGGTATTCCTGCAGGGAGCCGACGTTGGGCGCCACGAAACAGGCCGCCTGGGGCAGCATCTGGCGGATTTCCTTGCGGCTCACCGCCTCGATGGTGATGCCCGCGTTCCGCCGGGTGGTCAGCGCTATGTCGATCCCGGCCTCCCTGCGCAGCCGCGTGATAAGGCGTTTGAGGTCGGGCCCGAGTGTGCCGGGCGCTGTCCCGGTCACGCGCACCGTAATGGGCCCTTCGAAGCGGGTGAAGACGGGCAACTGACGACCGCTTTCCAACTGGAAGGACAGTTCGATGAAATCGAGGGCAAGGTCGCGGTTGGACCTTTCGGGAGGCGTCACCTGGCTTGTGGCGAAAGCCTTCATCGGGGGCAGCGTGCTGTCCGCGAACTGCGCCCGGCTGGCCATCTCCCGTGGGGTCGCGGGGGCGCAGGCCGTCAGAATGGCAACCAGCGGCAGCATGAGCCGGACCCTCATGAAGGACCCTCTGAAATGCAAAAAGGGCATACGAAAATGGGTGAGGAGCACACAAAAGGTGCGTCTTGGTCGATCATTACTGCCTGCCTCATTGGCGGATCTTGGCGTCCGTCGGGTGCAGCATAGCCAGCAGGTGTCAGATCAGAACAGAGGCAATTGCACCCGTGACAGGTTGGAGCAGCGTCTGTGGTGAATGAGTCACGCTGAACAAAGTGATCCAGCCGCCCGGATTGTACCATCTCCGGGGACATCCGTGGGACCGCCCGAACAGCAAAAAGCCCCGGTCGATCCCGGGGCTTCGCACAGTCAATTATCGCGGGTTTTCAGCGCTGTGCGCGGGCCATGAAGGCGAGACGTTCGAAGAGGTGCACGTCCTGTTCGTTCTTCAAAAGCGCGCCGTGCAATTTGGGCAGGGCGCTCTTGCCATCTGTCTTCAGATCGGCGGCGTCCATATCCTCTGCCAGCAGAAGCTTGAGCCAATCGAGCACCTCCGAGGTCGAAGGTTTCTTCTTGAGACCGGCCTGCTCGCGGACCTCGTAGAACTGGGTCAGCGCGGTGGTCAACAGGCTTTCCTTGATCCCAGGGTGATGCACTTCGACGATCTTCTTGAGCGTATCCATCTCCGGAAAGCGGATGTAGTGAAAGAAGCAGCGGCGCA
>JABDKA010000203.1 GCA_013002405.1 Sulfitobacter sp.
CCAACCTGGCGGTGCTCATGATCGCGCTCTTTGCTCTCAAAGAGAAAATAAGACTTTGGCCTCAGGCCCGTACCGCACAGTTGCTGACCGCCGGTTTGATCCTCTGTGCGATCCCGACGACCCTCACGAACACCGATGCGCTGGTATTCGAGGTCATGCCAAACACCGATCCGATCAAGTTCATCACAAATGTCATTCCCGGGCAATCCTGGCACGATCTGGGCTCGGTTCTCGCCATCCAGTTGCTGGCCCTGGTGCCCTTCCTACTGGGTCGGCATTTCCTGGCCTCTGAAGACGGGTTGCGGGAAATACTGCTCGCCCTCACGGTCGGGGGCCTTGTCTATTCCATCCCCGCCCTCTTTGAGATCCGCTTCAGCCCCCAGATCAACATCCAGATCTACGGCTTCTTCCAGCATGATTTTGCACAGATGATCCGGCAGGGCGGCTACCGGCCCATTGTCTTTTTGACGCACGGTCTGTGGGTCGCGATCCTGATGGCTACATCGCTTCTGGCCTGCGCTGCCCTCGCGCGGCACGCGCCGCCCGATGACCGTTTCAAGATGTTTCTGTTGGTGGCCTACCTCTTCGTGCTTCTGGTGCTCTGCAAGAGCCTGGCGTCGCTGCTCTATGGCATTGCTTTTCTGCCCGCCGTGTTGTTCTTGCCGCGGCGCTGGCAGGTCTGGCTGGCCTGCTTCATTGGCCTTCTGGCCGTAGCCTACCCGATGCTGCGTAATGGGCATTTCATCCCGCTGGACTGGATTCTGGATCGGGCGGGTGAAATCAGTGTCGATCGTCAGCAATCGCTCGGCTATCGCTTCAACAATGAAGAGCAACTGCTTGCCCGCGCATCGGAAAAGCCGCTTTTCGGATGGGGCGCCTGGGGCCGAAATCTGTTCCGCGATCCTGAAACCGGAATGATCCTGACCGTTCCCGACGGGCGCTGGATCATCATCTTTGGCGCCTTCGGATGGCTTGGCTACATATGCGAATTCGGCCTTCTTTCTCTGCCGCTCTGGCTCACCCTCTGGTCGCTGCGGCGGAAGGAGACCTTGTCGCCCTGGGTTGCACCGCTCTGCCTGATCCTGGGCATGACCATGCTCGACATGCTTCTCAATGACACGCTAACCCCCGTCACCTGGCTGATCGCGGGGGCGATACTGGGTCACGCGGAACGCAGGATGCCCCGCACCGTTGAGATACCTGACAGGGAGACGAACCGAACGGTCCTGAGCGGGGGGAGAACCGGAGGCGGGCGGCGCACCGTTCTCTAGAGGCTGCGGGAAATGGACTGTCCCACGAAAGGAAGGGGAAATTGTCGCGCTTGTTGCCATTGCGGAATAGGCTTTCAGACCTCAAACTGGGAGTAGTGCCAGCTTTGCGTTGCAAATCAGTCGGTTGTTGCTGTGAAAGAGACAAAAGCCACGCCGCCGCAGGATTTGTGGCACAATGTCGCCCCATTCTTCGGCTTGAAGAGGGGCAAGAGCATTTGAGCAGTGTGAAGGACGCCCACCTGTCGGCCAACAGGTTTCATCGGGGTGTAACCATATGATTAAAGAGAAACGTGGCCCCAATGTGGGTGAAGATATTGCGATCGTCGGCATGGCCGTCAACGTCCCCGGCGCGGCGGACGTCGATACCTTTTGGGCCAACCTGCGCGACGGCGTGGAATCGATCCGCCGACTGAGCGAGGAAGAGTTGCTTGCCGCCGGTGAGGATCCCGCGCGCGTGGCGCGTGCCAACTACGTACCTGCGGCCGCCCTTCTGGAGGGGTTCGACACGTTTGATCCGGATTTCTTCGGTTTCTCGCCCAAGGATGCCGCGATCCTGGACCCTCAGCACCGCAAGTTCCTCGAGGTTGCCTGGGAGGCGATGGAACAGGCAGGCCATCCGCCAGAAAGCATCGACGGCCCCATCGGTGTCTACGCAGGCTGCGGCATGGGCAGCTATTTCTATTTCAATATCTGCTCCAATCCCGATCTTGTCGATGACGTGGGCATGTTCCTGCTAAGACACACCGGCAACGACAAGGATTTCCTGTCCACCCGGGTGAGCCATGTTTTCGATCTGAAGGGTCCTTCAATCAATCTGCAGACGGCCTGTTCCACCTCTCTGGTCGCGATCCACTACGCCTGCGCCGCACTGCGTGCGGGTGAGGTCGACATGGCGCTTGCAGGCGGCGTGACAATCGAACTGCCGCAGGGCAGGGGGTACGAGTTCAAGGAGAATGAGATCCTGTCGCCCGACGGTCACTGCCATGCCTTCGATCACCGGGCGCAGGGGACGGTCTTCGGCTCTGGCGCTGGGGTGGTCGCGCTGCGGCGGCTGAGCGACGCGATTGCGGACGGTGATCCGATCTGGGCCGTCATCAAGGGGTCCGCCGTCAACAACGATGGCGCTGCCAAGGCCGGTTATCTCGCGCCTTCCGTGGATGGGCAGGTGGCGGCAATCACTCAGGCACTTGATGCCGCGGGCGTTGCGGCGCAAAGCATCGGAATGGTCGAATGCCACGGAACCGGCACCTATCTGGGTGACCCCATTGAGGTGGCCGCCCTGACCGAGGCCTACCGGAAGGAAACCGACGCGGCGGACTTCGCCCGCATCGGATCGGTCAAGACCAACATCGGCCATCTCGATACAGCCGCCGGCGTTGCGGGCCTTGCAAAGGCGGCGCTGGCCCTGAGCAAGGGTCAGATCCCACCTTCGCTGGGATATGAGGCCCCCAATCCCGCCATTCCCTTCGACGGCAGTCCTTTCCGAGTAAATGACAGTTTGTACGATTGGCAAAGCGATGAACCCCGCCGCGCGGCTATCAACGCGCTGGGGGTCGGCGGCACCAACGCGCACGCCATCCTCGAAGAGGCGCCCGCGCAGCCAGCTTCCGAGGAAAGCGACTGGCCCTTCCACGCCCTCTGCATCTCCGGCGCGTCCAAGGCCGCCCTGGAGGCCAACACGGCGGCCCTTGCCGCCCACCTGCGGGCCCACCCCGACGAACCGCTGGCTGATGTCGCCTTTACCCTCAAGAAAGGCCGCCGCGCCTTCGAGAAACGTCGAGTGGTGGTGGCCGAGAGCAACGCCGAGGCGGCAGATCTGCTCGAGGCGGGGGATACCCGCCGGGTCTTTACCCACAGTGCCCTGGGCGAAGATCCGGAGGTTGTCTTCATGTTCCCCGGTGGTGGGGCACAGTTCCCAGGCATGGCGCG
>JABDKA010000212.1 GCA_013002405.1 Sulfitobacter sp.
GGAATGCACGAACATGGTCCCCTACGCCCCGGATATCGCGGCCGAGATCGAAAGGCCGGTCTTCTCGATCTACACCTATCTGACCTGGTTTCACGCGGGCCTCTCCCCGCCCGCCTTCCTTCAAAGCAGGGATTGAGCGGGCGCGCGCAGCCAACCCTTCTCAAAGGTCACTTCGCTCACCCCCGCAAGCCGCTTGATCCGCTCAAGCTCTCCCTCGAAGGCCGTCTGACGCCCCTTGCCCCAGCGCACCTTGCCTTCGGGCCAGAGGGCGCGGACCCGCAGGATGTCTTCGTCGCGGAAGGCCTTCATATCGACCCGGCCCACCAGCCTGTCGCCCTGCAGGATCGGGAAAACGTAGTAGCCGAACTTCCGCTGCGGCTTGGGCACGAAGACCTCGATCCGGTAGTCGAAGTCGAAGAGCCGCGCGGCCCGCTTGCGGTCCCGCAGGGCCGGATCGAAGGGGGAAAGCACGCGCAACCGGTCCGTCGGGGAAATGCCGATGGCCGGGTCCTGATCAAGCTCGGGCCGGGCGTAGGCGCTCTTGACCGTGCCATCGGCCCCGGTGATGCCCACCTCTTCCAACCGCCCCGCGATCCGCTCCCGCCGCACCCAATCGCGGGCCTCGGCCGGGCTGATGTGCGCCCAGAAGGCCGCCAGTTCCCCGTGGGTGGCAAAACCCAGGCGATCCAGCGCCTCATTGCAGCACCAATCCACGGTTTCTTCATGATCCGGGGCGTTTTGATCCTCGCAGAGATGCTGTTCGTTCGGTCAGGTCATAACGTTTGCGGAAGCCGTCGCGGCCCACCACATGCAGCGCGCCACTGCGCCAGAGATATTCCAGCGCGGTCTTCGATGGATGCCAGTCCCACCAGCCGCCCGATCCCTTCACCTCATCCCGACCAACGTCCGACGAACAAAGGGGGCCCTCTGCGCGGATCTGATCCAGGACCACCTGAAACTGCCGCTCGAATCCCTCACGGCGGTCCTTGCTCCACCTCTGGCGCAGTCTTTCCGCGTCCCGGCGGCGGCGCAGATGCCACTGCGGGTAATAGTCCAGCGGGATGACGGCGGCATCGTGGGTCCAATGCTCGAAAAGTGCCCGGTCCCGTTCGTAAAGCCGCTTCAGATCGTCCGGACGATAGCGCGGCCTGCGGGAGAAAAGGATCAGGTCATGGGCGCGTGCGACCGTATTGATGCTGTCGAGCTGAACGAAGCCCAGGGACTGGATCATCTCCAGCAGATCAGGGCCTTTCGCCAGACCCTGAGGCGCCTCAGACAGACGATGCCGATCCAGAAAGATGCACCGCGCGGCCTGGTTGGACAGGGTCAGCACGGGATCAGCGGCGGCGGTTGCGCCGAAGGGTGTCCCCATAGGACAGGGTTGGGGTCAGGGTGACCTGATCGGGCAGGTTGGGATCGGGTTCGTCCGCCGTCCGGTTCAGGACAATCCGCGCCGCTGCCTGCCCGATCTCCCGTCGGCAGGCGTCCATCGTGGCCAGCTTCCGGGGCAGGCCCTGCAACAGCTCCACCCCGTTAAAGCCGGCCAGCCCGATTTGGCCCGGCACGTCGATCCCCTGATCCAGAAGCCACAGCAGCCCGCCCGCGCCGATCATGTCGTTCGAATAATAGAGGAAATCCAGTTCGGGGGAGCGATTCAGCATTTCCTGCGTCATCTCCCGCCCCTTGGCCAGCGCGGAACCGCCGGAATAAAAGGCGCGGTCCTCAATCTCGATGCCCGCCTTGGCGAGGCCTTCAGTGAAGCCTTCGAACCTTTTGCGCGCCCGGTGATCGAGTGGCATCTTGGTCCCCATGAATCCGATATGCTCATAGCCTTCCTTGAGGATGGCCTGGGCCATCTCGCGGCCCGCACGGCGGTGGGAAATGCCCACCATCGCATCAATGGGGCGGCCGTCGGTGTCCATGATCTCCACCACCGGGATTCCTGCATTGCGCAGCATCGCGCGGGTGGCATCGGTATGCTCCAGCCCCGCGATGATCACACCGGAGGGCCGCCAGGAGAGCATCTCGTAAAGCACGCGCTCCTCCTTCTCCGGCAGATAGTCTGTGACACCGACAACGGGCTGCAGCGGGGTCTCTTCCAGTTCGGAATTGATGCCGTTGAACACCTCGGGAAAGACCATGTTGCTGAGCGAGGGGATGATCACCGCCACCAGGTTAACCCGCTGCGAGGCGAGGGATCCGGCAATCTGGTTGGGCACATAGCCCAGCTCCTTAGCGGCGGCCAGGACGCGGGTTCGCGTCGTATCTGACACATCGCCTCGGTTGCGCAGTACCCGGCTCACCGTCATCTCGGACACCCCCGAAGCGTCAGAGACATCGCGGAGCGTGAGCGGGCGTTTGGGAGCTGTGGTCAAATTCGTGATCCTGATTGATTTTTCTACCACTATCGCGAAGCCCGCCGCGCGATCAAGCATCGCCTGCAAACGGGTCAATGAAACGATGACAAGCCACGCGGGCTGAGCTAAACCCAACCGAAGCGACCCCGTGGCTCAACTGGATAGAGCAGCCCCCTCCTAAGGGGCAGGTTGCAGGTTCGAATCCTGCCGGGGTCGCCATTCACATCTTTGAGAATCGGCGTATCTGCGCTGACAGGTTGAAAATTTGCGGCTATACTCTCCCCATGGAAAAATTTGTTCTTGGCCTGCGGGCTCTGCCGCTTCTTTTTGTCTTCCTTTTCAACAGCATCGCCTATGCCGCGGACGTGGACCGGTTTGCCGGGACTTATACAGGCAATGCCGAGTTCATGGCCGACGGTGAGAAACAGCGCCGGGACCTGAGCACGACGATCACGCCGAACAAGAACGGTTTCACGCTTAGCTGGACTTCCGTCACCTACAAGAAGGACGGGCGCACGAAGGAGGCGACCTATACCATCGAATTCGTGCCCAGTCCCCGAGAGGGCATCTACAGTTCCGCGATGAAGGTGAATGTCTTTGGCAAGCGCAGGCCGCTGGATCCCCTGAACGGAGAACCCTTTGTCTGGACCCGGATCGAAGGGGACACCTTTTCGACCTACTCGCTTTTCATCACGGAAAGCGGTGAGTACGAGATGCAGGAGTATCACCGGACCCTGACGGAGGGCGGTTTGGACCTGATCTTCCGCCGCATCCGAGACAGCGAACTTCAGCGTGAGATCAACGCCTTCCTCGCCCGGGAGGAGTGACGCGCCCCTTTCGGTACGCGCACGCGACGGTCAGAGACTTGCGTCGAGTGCGGCGAGGATCGCGTCGCCCATCTCTGTTGTGCTGAGGGGTGTGCCGTCTTCGGGGCCCATCAGGTCCGCTGTGCGCGCACCATCGGCCAGCACCTTCTCTACCGCCTGTTCCAGCCGCGTGGCCTCATCCCCCTGATCGAAGGAATAGCGCAGCGCCATCGCAAAGCTGAGGATGCAGGCAATCGGGTTGGCCTTGCCCTGACCGGTGATGTCGGGAGCGGAGCCGTGGACGGGCTCGTAAAGTGCTTTGGGCCGACCGTCTGCGTTGGGTGCGCCGAGCGACGCGGAAGGCAGCATGCCGAGCGAGCCGGTAAGCATTGCGGCGCAATCGGAAAGGATATCGCCGAAGAGGTTGTCGGTCAGGATCACGTCGAACTGCTTGGGCGCACGCACCAACTGCATGGCACCGTTGTCGGCATACATATGGCTCAGCTCCACATCCGGATAATCTGCATCGTGCACCCGCTGCACCACCTCGCGCCAGAGGATGCCCGATTCCATGACATTGGCCTTCTCCATCGAGCAGACCTTGTTGTTCCGCCGACGCGCCAGCTCGAAGGCGGAGCGCGCCACGCGGTCAATCTCGCTCTCGGTATAGCGCTGGGTGTTGATGCCGACCCGTTCGTTGCCTTCCTCGAAGATGCCGCGTGGCTCACCGAAGTAGACGCCCGAAGTCAACTCGCGCACGATCATGATGTCGAGCCCCGCGACCACATCCTTTTTGAGCGACGAGAAATCCGCCAGCGCATCAAAACACTGGGCAGGGCGCAGATTGGAAAACAGGTCCATCTCTTTGCGCAGCCGCAGCAGGCCGCGCTCGGGTTTCACGCTAAAATCCAGATCGTCGTACTTTGGTCCGCCAACGGCGCCCAGCAGGACCGCATCCGCCTCAAGCGCCTTGGCCATTGTGTCATCGTGTAGCGGTGTGCCGTGCTTGTCATAGGCCGCCCCGCCGACCAGATCGGTTTCCACGTCAAAGGTCAGATCGCGCTTGGCACCGAACCAGTCGATGATGCGTGTGACCTGGTCCATGACCTCGGGGCCGATGCCGTCGCCGGGAAGGATTAGAAGGGTTGGATTGGCCATGCTGCGCTCCTGAAAATGACGTTGCAGGCGGCGTATCGTGAGTGCGCGGAAGGGTCAAGTTTGGCTGACGCCGGACCTAGCGGATCAGGGTCACGTCGACCCAGACCAGTCCGTGACGGCTGCCTTTTTCGCCAACGGCTGTGACGCCCCCATCAAGGACTGTCCAATCGGCCGAGGGCAAAAGGTAATCCACCCGCATTGGTCCGGTCTGGGGCCAGACCACGGTGGCCTGACCGGGCAGAGGATCTTGCAGCCGGGGATCTGACAGCAGCCTCTTCATGGCGGCGTGCCGTCCGTCACCACGAAGCGGATCTAGGTTGGCATCGCCTAAAAGGACGAAAGGTCCGGTCGAGGTCCGGCCCAGTTCGCCCGCCAGATAAAGCGTCCAGAACCTGGTTTCATCGTGGTTGCGCCGTCCGTTTCGGTCCTCGGGGCCGTCAAAGACCGGAGGGCTGGCGTGGTAGGTCATCAGATGGAAGGGGCCCAGGGTGGGATGCATCACGGGCAGCACCCAGGCCCCCTGGGTGTGCAACCGCTGAAGGCGCTGGGCGGCTTCACTCGGGAAGGGGCGCCCCTCGACTTCGGGCATGATCGCATCCGGGAGATCGCGCCAAAGAAAGCCCGAGAAATCCTGCACCTTCGCGGTGTCTATCGGAAAGCGGGACAGGACCGCCATGCTGCCCTGCCCATAGAACCGCCCGTACCCCTGTGCATCGCCCGGACCGCCCCGTTTGCCGTCCCCGTCGAGGTCGAGTTCAGTCATCAGTCCCGCATTCGGCGGCGCGCGGAAGGAATGAACGAAATGCAGCCCCACCTTGGCGATGGCTAGCCGGAGTGCTTCGAGCGCGTGCCCTTCAAGGTCATAATCCACCCCCTGCAGCGCCAGAACGTCGGGCCGCACATCAAGAATGGTGGCGATGACGGCGTCGATCTGAGGGTCCTCACCCCGCAGGATGTCCCGCAGTAACAGGCCGGGTCCGTCTCTCGACAATTCTGTGTTGAAGGTGGCCATGCGCAGGGTGTCAGCACAGGCCACGGAGGCCCACACAAGGGTCAGCGCAAGGGCGATCAGGCCGCCTGAAAATCTCCGTCCGCCTCTGCATCCGCGTAGGCGCGACGACGTTTGTCGGTGATCATGCTTGCGACCTTGGCCATGGCAAGCCCGCGCATGATCATCGAAGTTGGCAGAAAGGCCCATGCGCTCAGCGTCCAGATGAGGGTTTGCGGGTTCGTGAGCGATACTGGATTTATCATGATTGAGAAAAGCTTAACCCAGGCCGGAATAACGAAGGGAAGGAGGAATCCAAGGGTGATGTTGATGCGGGCGTCGCGCTGTAGGCGGTAGACCACGTCTCGTCCAGCAGTAGGGTCAAAGAGGGGCAGGTTGACCCAGACGTTGAATGCCCCACGGCGGGTGGGCCAGTTGAGAAACCGGATGCAGACGAAGAAGATCAGGATCCCCAGAATGGAGAGGAAGTGGCTGATCCCCGCGGCCATACGCAGCGTGTTGACCATCTGGGGCGATGCATCGGGCGGAAGCATCAACACGGCGAGCCGCACCGGCGAATAGGGGAAATCGAGCGCGTTGCCGAGGATCACACCCAACGAATTGACGGCACCCGTCATGCCCGTTGGATTGGTCTGATGGCTGATCAGCGCGGCCAGCATGAAGACGGACAGGAAAATTGCACTGAACCGCAAGCGGTTAAAAGGTGGCGCATCGCGGAATTCGATAATGCTGGGGAAGTTGGAGTTGTATTCGACGAAGGTCAGGAACCCGGCCAACAGCGCAATCAGAACGACGAACTGGCTCGAATCGCTCTTCACCTCCGGCAGCATCAGCGCCGGGGTCGCTATTAGCAATGCGACCAGAAAGCCGCGCGTTGCCGCACCTGACAAACGTCCGATCAAACCTCTACCCTTCCAAACTGGCCAGCCCCGGTACATTGCCGAAAGCTTGTTCCAACTTGTTGGCCCCAAGTTGAAAAAGGGGCCTGCCTCATTTATGCCCGATTTGTGCCTTTTTTCGCCTTACTCCTCAAGGGCCAAGGTTAATTCCACTTCATAGGTCGGGCATTTTGAGGGAGGGGGTGGTGCCTTCTTGCATCAATCTTGTGGCTCGATTGTGACAGGGGGCAGGTGAAACGCGACATCTTGTGGTTACAGGCTGGGGCCGACACAAGTCGCTGATTTTCTTTAAGGAATCTTTACGAATATGGCCGATCCCCCGGCGATGACCGCCGGGGTTGGCAAAAGTTGAACATCGAAAGGTGCCTTCTAACGGTCAGACCCAGGGCCGCGCCTGACTGGCCTGGTCTTCGAAATTGTCGATGGCAGAGACCTTTTCCATGGTCAGGCCAATGTCATCGAGCCCGTTCATCAGGCAGTGCTTCTTGAAGGGGTCGACCTCGAAAGAGAAGACCTCCCCGTCCGACGTGGTGACCGTCTGCGATTCAAGGTCGATGGTCATCCGCGCGTTGGCACCCTTTTCGGCGTCCTTCATGAGGATATCCACCTGCTCCTGCGGCAGGGCAATGGGCAGGATGCCGTTCTTGAAGCAGTTGTTGTAGAAGATGTCGGCATAGCTGGGTGCGATGACGCAGCGGATGCCGAAATCCTTGATCGCCCAAGGGGCGTGTTCACGGGACGAGCCGCAGCCGAAGTTGTCTCCCGCCACGAGGATTTCAGTCTCGCGGTACTGGGGCTGGTTCAGCACGAATTCGGGGATCTCGTTGCCATCGTCGTCATAGCGCATCTCATCGAAGAGGTTCACGCCAAGGCCCGAGCGCTTGATCGTTTTGAGGAACTGCTTGGGGATGATCATATCGGTGTCGATATTGATCAACGGCATGGGTGCCGCGATCCCGGTGAGTGTGTCGAATTTGTCCATGTTACCGAACTCCTGAGGTCGGAGCACCAAATGGTGCGGTGCATCGCAGATGGTTAAGGTCGCTGCAAAAGAAGTGAGGGATCACATCAATTCCCGCACGTCTGTCAGCCGCCCCGTCACCGCCGCCGCCGCCGCCATCTGGGGCGACATAAGGTGTGTGCGTCCGCCCCGCCCCTGTCGGCCCTCGAAGTTGCGGTTGGAGGTCGCCGCACAGCGTTCGCCTGGCTGCAACTGATCGGGGTTCATCGCAAGACACATCGAGCAACCCGCCAGACGCCACTCGAAACCGGCCTCCTTGAAGATGTCGGCCAGGCCCTCTTCCTCGGCCTGCGCACGGACAAGGCCGGAGCCGGGAACGACCATGGCGCGCTTCACGGCGACCTTCTTGCCTTTCAGGATCGCTGCCGCGGCGCGCAAATCCTCGATCCGGCCATTTGTGCAGGAGCCGATAAAGACCGTGTCGATCTCCACCTCTTTGAGCGGCGTGCCAGAGGTCAGGCCCATGTACTCAAGCGACCGTTTCGCCGCACCAACCTTGCCCCCCTGAAAATCTTCAGGCGCGGGGACATTGGCGGTGATGGGCAGAACATCCTCGGGGGAGGTGCCCCAGGTAACGACCGGCGCGATATCCTCGCCCTTGAGCGTGATGACCTTGTCCCAGTGGGCGTCGTCGTCTGAATAGAGGGTCTTCCACCAGTTGAGTGCCGCTTCCCATTGTGCGCCCTTCGGCGCATGGGGGCGGCCATTACAGTACTCGAACGTCTTCTCATCCGGTGCGATCAGGCCCGCGCGCGCACCGCCTTCGATCGCCATGTTACAGACGGTCATGCGGCCTTCCATGGAAAGATCACGAATGGCTTCACCGCAGTACTCGATGACATAGCCGGTGCCGCCCGCCGTGCCGGTCGCTCCGATGACAGAGAGGGTGATGTCCTTGGCCGTCACGCCGGGGCGCAGCTTGCCGGTGATCTCCACCTTCATGTTCTTGGATTTCTTCTGGATCAATGTCTGGGTGGCCAGAACGTGCTCCACCTCGGAGGTGCCGATGCCGTGGGCCAGCGCGCCGAAAGCGCCGTGGGTGGCCGTGTGGCTGTCGCCGCAGACGACGGTCATGCCGGGCAGGGTCCAGCCCTGTTCGGGGCCCACGATGTGCACAATCCCCTGACGCACGTCAGAGACGGGGTAGTAGTGAATACCGAAATCCTTGGCGTTCTTGTCAAGCGCCGCGACCTGGATCGCCGAATCCTCGGTCATGTTCTTGGGGTCGTCGCGCCCGGCGGTGGTGGGCACGTTGTGATCCGGCACCGCGATGGTCTGATCGGGGCGGCGCACCTGGCGACCCGCCATGCGCAGGCCTTCGAAGGCCTGGGGGCTGGTGACCTCGTGCACAAGATGGCGGTCGATATAGAGCAGGCAGGTGCCATCCTCGGCCTCGTGGGCGACATGGGCATCCCATATCTTGTCATAGAGTGTCTTGGGGGACATTGGTCCTCTCCCGTTTGTTGGTCTTGCGGTAAATATCAAAGGGCCACGACCACGCGTGGCGGGGCGTCCTATAGACGCGCCAGCACCGTGTGGGTCGCGCCGAAGAAGCGTTCCCTCAGACGGGCGCGGTCGCTTGAATCGAAGATCCGTTTCATGACCTTTCAATTACCCGTCAAAACCCTGTGCCGCAAGGGTCATAGGGTTGCGGCCCCGGCGTGGGCATGCCACGATTCCA
Source organism: Sulfitobacter sp. (assembly GCA_013002405.1). Lineage (GTDB taxonomy): Bacteria > Pseudomonadota > Alphaproteobacteria > Rhodobacterales > Rhodobacteraceae > Sulfitobacter. The sequence continues at coordinate 8,932 of JABDKA010000212.1, forward strand.
AGTGTAAGGAGCCGCCATGGAAGAAAACGCTGATCCCTTTGCTCAATTCCTGGTCTCGCTTCAGGGGTTCTGGCTCAGCGGGCTTGGGTTTATCGAAGGTATCCTTACGCCGGGCTGGCGGCAGAACCAGATCCTGATCATCATGGCGCTGGTGGTTGTGTCCTGGCTCTTGCACAGGGCTTCGGATGCCTTGCTGCAGCGCTATGTCCGGTCCCGCGAGGGGTGGGCCAAGTGGCAGCTGCGCTTCATCGTACAGTTCCGAAAGCGCCTGGGCCTGATCTGGTTCGCGGTTCTGGCCTGGAGCCTTTATGGTGTAATGCAGAACATCACCTGGCCGTCGCGGTCCTATCTCATAGGGTTGGCGGCCTCGCTTGCGACGGTCTGGGTCTGTATCGCCTTCGCCGCACGTTTGGTGCGCAACCGGCCGCTTCGGCGGAGCGTGACCTGGGCGCTCTGGATCTACGCGACGCTCTATCTGATCAACGTCACGGATGAAGTGGCGGCCTTCCTCGACAATCTGGCCCTTCAGGTGGGCGATTTCCGGCTGTCGGTCCTGACCCTGATCACTGCGCTTGTGGTGATCGGGCTTCTTTTCACCTTGGCCCGCTTTGCCAGCCAGGCGACGGCGGCGACGATCCGGAAGAACGACGAAATCAGCCCCTCCATGCAGGTGCTGGCGGTCAAGGGCGTGCAGCTTGCGCTTTACGGCTTTGCCTTCTTCATGGGGGTGAAGGCGGTCGGGATTGATCTGACCGGGCTTGCGGTCCTGTCGGGCGCGATCGGTGTGGGCCTTGGTTTCGGTTTGCAGAAGGTCGTCTCCAACCTTGTCTCGGGCGTGATCATCCTGATCGACAAGTCGATCAAGCCGGGCGACGTGATCAGCCTGGGTGAAACCTTTGGCTGGATCCAGACACTTGGCGCGCGCTATGCCTCCGTGGTCACACGTGACGGCAAGGAATACCTCATCCCGAACGAGGATCTGATCACCGGTCAGGTGGTCAACTGGTCCCACTCAAACGAATTCGTGCGGCTCGATATCTATTTCGGCACGGCCTACAGCGACGACCCCCACAAGGTGCGCAAGCTGGCGATCGAGACGGCGTCGGGCGTGGACCGGGTTCTGGCAATGAAGCCGCCGGTCTGTCACATCGTTGGATTTGGCGACAGCAGCGTGGATTACATCCTGCGCTTCTGGATCAGGGACCCGACGGGCGGGCTGACCAACATCCGCGGCAACATCTATCTGGCCCTTTGGGATGCTTTCCAGGAAGAGGGCATCTCCATCCCCTTCCCGCAGCGGGAAGTGAAGATACTGGAAGAGAGCACCCTGTCCATCGGGCGGCGGGAAGCCGGAAAGGCGCTGGATTGACCGGGCAGGAGAAGGCACAGGTCGTTCTGATCCTCGGGAGCGGGCCGAACGTGGTTCAGGCGGCGGACTGGCCGAAGGACTGGTTTGACCAGATCGTGGTGATCAACAACGCCTGGCGGGTTCGACATGACTGGGACACGCTGGTCTTTCCGGAAGATTTCCCGGCGGACCGCAGGCCGCAGAAGGTCACCCAAGGACAACAGGTGGTGGAAGCTGATCAGTTCGTCCCGGCGCAAAACCGTTTTGGCGGGTTTGTACATGCCGGGGCGACGATGGCCTACACCACGGCCTACTGGGTGCTGGCGGCGCTGCAGCCCGCGGTGATGGCCTTCATGGGATGTGACATGACCTATGCGCAGGCGGGCAAAAGCCATTTCTACGGCAAAGGCACCGCCGACCCGCTGCGGGATGACGTCTCTCTGCGCGATCTCGGGGCGAAATCGGCGCGGCTGGCTCTCATCGCCGCGGAACAGGGGTGCACCTGCGTGAACCTGTCCCGGGATCCTTCGGCGCTTCTGTTCCCGCGGGCTGAACCTGAGGGTTTGCGGCGGCGGCTGTTGAGCCTTGATCTGGATGGTAAAAGGTACGGCGACCTGCGCGCGCGAGAGGAGGCGCTGGGATACAGTACACCTGACGGACGCCACGATGCTTTGGCAGGACATGTTGATCTGGGCGCGATGGATACGTTGGACCGGGACTGGCGTTCTCTTTTTGCGAAAAGCCTCTCCGAGCAGGGTGGAACCGACGCAGGCTGAGGCGTGTTGGCTCTTCAGAGGAGACACACATGACCTACGAAATCGTACTCAAAGATCGCCTGCCGGTTACACACGACACCAACAAGTTCACCTTCAACAAGCCCGAGGGACTGGAGTTTGAACCCGGTCAGGCGGCTGAATTGTCGCTGAATATCGAAGGGTTCAAGGACGAGGGCCGTCCTTTTACCTTCACCTCCCAGCCCGATGACCACGATCTTGAATTCGTGATCAAAAGTTACCCCGACCACAACGGGGTGACCGAGCAGATGGCCAATCTGACCGCCGGGACGACTGCACAACTGGACGGTCCCTTTGGCGCCATCACGGATCACGGGCCGGGCGTATTCCTCGCTGCAGGTGCAGGCATCACGCCCTTTATCCCGATCCTGCGCAAGCATGACCGTGAGGGCACGATGGACGGCTGTACGCTGATCTTCTCCAACAAGACCGAAGAAGACATCATCATGCGTGGTGAATGGGAATCGATGCAGAACCTTGAGACGATCTTTACCGTCACCGATTCAGAGGCGGAGGGGTTGCGCCACGGTCAGGTCGACAAGGAATTCCTGAAGGATCACGTGAAGGACTTTGACCAGACTTTCTATATCTGCGGGCCGGGCGGCTTCGTTGACGACGTGCGCGCGGCACTCAAGGACCTTGGCGCCAAGGCCGACAACATTGTCACAGAGGAAGGGTGGTAATCCGCCGCACCCCTGTGATTGCATTGAAATGTTCTCCTTGTGGGTTTAGCTTGAAGGTATCCCCAGCGCCGGGGGTCTGGCGGCGCGCCACAAGGAGGACGATGTCCTGTCAATGCAAACTGACGCAGCACGTTCTGCGGACAATGAGGCAGCGCTGATGGCGACTGCATCAAACACGCCAACAAGCGACGCGCTTCTGGCGAGCATCCTCAAATCCCTTAAAGACGACAAAGCCGAAGACATCGTGCAGATCGATCTGCGCGGCAAAACGGAAATTGGCGACTACATGGTGATCTGTTCGGGCCGTTCTACCCGCCAGGTTTCCTCGATTTCCGAGAGGCTTGCGCAGCACGTGAAGGACGACTTTGGCCGGTCGCCCAAGATTGAGGGCAAGGAAACCGGTGATTGGGTCCTGATCGACACGGGCGACGTCATCGTGCACGTGTTCCGGCCCGAGGTCCGGGAATTCTATCAGCTTGAGAAGATGTGGCTGGACGGCGGCGAGGTCGCTGCACAGCGCAACTAATCGGGTGCAAGGGTCATGCGCGTTCATATTATTGCCGTTGGACGGCTGCGCGCGGGGCCCGAAAAAGAGCTGATTAATGACTATCTGACCCGGTTCGACCGGACCGGGCGCAGTCTTGGCCTTGGGCCTGCACAGGTGACCGAGGTCGAAGACAAGAAGGGTGGTGGCATGGGCGCCGAAGCGGCGTTGCTGGACCGCGCCCTGCCGAAAGGCGCCAGTCTTTGCATTCTGGACGAGAGGGGGACGGTTGAAACCTCCCTGCAATTCGCCGACCGATTGGGTCAGTGGCGCGATAAAGGCGTCAGCGATCTTGCCTTTGTCATTGGTGGTGCGGATGGAATTGATCCAGCGTTGCGCAGCCGGGCGGGTCATGCGCTTTCATTCGGCAGGATGGTCTGGCCTCACATGCTGGTGCGCGTCATGCTGAGCGAACAGCTCTACCGGGCCGCTTCAATCCTGTCGGGCGGGCCCTATCACCGGGCCTAGCGAATCCTGACCTTTGTGATGTCGGGATACCAGCCGCCGACAGTGTCGCGGGTCTGGATGCCGATGATCTCCACATCGTCAGGTATCGACACGTTCGACAGGGATCGTGTGAAGGGCTGTTCATGCTCATGCGGATGGGCAAGGTTGCGCAGCCCCAGTTCGTTCCCTTTCAGGTCCACGATGCGCCAGGCGTCGGCATAATTGGCCCAGCCGGTATCCTGGTGCGAGATCGTGACGTCAAAATTGAAGGTGGCCCCGCGCTTGGTCACCTTGACGTTTTCCACGCGCGGCGCGTCCGCAAATGCAGGCGCGGCAAGAAGGACCAGCGCAAAGAGAATCAATCGCTTAAACATCTACATCACCCCTAGGAACGAATGCAGACTATAAATGAAAAATGCGTTCTAATCCAAGAGTATCCGTCGGGAGCGGGAGGCAAATTCGCGTCGCCATATCACGACTGTCGTGAGCAATGCCGCCGAAATGAGCGGAAGTGGCCCCGCCAGCCAGGCGATGCTGGCCAGGGCAAAGTAGACCGATCGCAATCCCCGGTTGAAGCTGCGGGCGGCAGCGATGTTCAGTTCCGCCGCCTTTGTCGCGATGCCTTCTGCCTTGGGGTTTGACGGATCGTTCGGCACGGCCGCCACCACAACGGAGCAGTAGCCGAAAAGCCTGTTGGCCCAGGCGAACTTGAGGAAGGAATTGGTCAGAAACCCCACGACAAGCAGCAGCTTGATCTCCCATACCACAACGGGTGTGCTGGTCTGGGTAAGGTCCCTTGCAACCCCTGCAACCTGGTCCGCATTCCCAATCAGCGCCAGCAGGCCACCCAGGGCAATTACGCAGGTCGAAGCAAAAAAGGAGGTGCCTTGCCGCAGGGTGCCGATGGTCTGGGCGTCGAAGATGCGCGGCTCCCGCGTGATCATCTGGCGCATCCATTCACGGCGGTAGCCCGCCATGATGATGGAGACCGAAGGGCGACGGGCCGAAGGCCGCTCAACCCACCAGCCCATTGCCTGCCAGAAGAAAAGCAACAGACCGACGGCCGCCATGTCCAGCGGTGCGAAAAGCGTTATGCGGTCCATCAAGTTCATGTGATCTTCATAGGGGAACGGAATAATCTTGCCAGTGGATAAAATTGGTAATATTAATTTACCAAATTGGAGGTATGCCATGGAAATGCCCACCCCGAACGCCGAAATCCTTGCCCGGAAAGAGCGCGTGGTGTCGCGCCTGATGGAGGTTCTGCCTGCGGATGCGGTGATCCACGACGAGCGTGAAACACGCGCCTACGAATGTGATGCCCTTACCGCCTACAGATGCCCACCGATGGTTGCGGTGCTGCCTTCGACGACCCGGGAGGTCTCGGCCGTGCTGCGCATCTGTCATCAGGAAGGGGTGCCCGTGGTGCCGCGCGGCTCCGGCACGTCGCTGGCAGGCGGGGCCCTGCCGACGGCGGACAGCGTGATCCTGGGCATCGCCCGTATGAATGACGTGATTGAGACGGATTATGAAAACCGCGTGATCCGGGTGCAGACCGGCCGGACCAACCTCAGCGTGACCGGGGCGGTGGAGGAGGAGGGCTTTTTCTACGCGCCCGACCCCTCCTCGCAGCTGGCCTGCGCGATTGCGGGGAATATCGCGATGAATTCCGGCGGTGCGCATTGCCTTAAGTATGGGGTTACCACCAACAACCTGATGGGCGTCACCATGGTGATGATGGATGGCGAAGTGGTCGAAATCGGCGGCGCGCATCTGGATGCGGGCGGTCTGGATCTGTTGGGTCTGATCTGCGGCTCCGAAGGGCAGCTGGGTGTGGTGACGGAAGCGACCCTTCGCATCCTGCCCAAGCCCGAGGGGGCAAGGCCGGTTCTGATGGGCTTTGACGACAATGAGGTGGCCGGGGCCTGTGTCTCCGACATCATCAAGGCGGGCGTTCTGCCGGTGGCGATCGAATTCATGGACCGTCCCTGCATCGAGGCGACGGAGGCCTTTGCCAAGGCGGGTTATCCGATGTGCGAGGCGCTGTTGATCGTGGAGGTGGAAGGCTCTGAAGCGGAGATCGACCATCAGCTGGGGCTGATCATGCAGATTGCGCGCAGGCACAATCCAGTGGAACTGCGCGAAAGCAAGAGCGCCGAGGAATCGGCCAAGATCTGGCTGGGCCGCAAGTCCGCCTTCGGCGCGATGGGGCAGATCAACGATTACATGTGCCTTGACGGAACGATCCCGGTGTCGAGCCTGCCGATGGTGCTGCGTCGGATCGGTGAGATGTCCGAGGAGTTCGGGTTGAAGGTCGGCAACGTCTTTCACGCGGGCGACGGCAACATGCACCCGCTAATCCTTTTTGATGCCAACAAGCCCGGTGATCTGGAACTGTGTGAGGAATTCGGTGCGGAGATCCTGAAACTTTGTGTTGAGGCCGGTGGCTGTCTGACCGGAGAGCACGGCGTGGGAATCGAGAAGCGCGATCTGATGCACGTGCAGTACGCGCCCGAGGATCTGGAGGCGCAGATGGCGGTGAAGGACGTCTTTGATCCCGGTTGGTTGCTGAACCCGGCCAAGGTTTTTCCGCTGGATGCGTCGGACGCCCGGCGCCAGGTGGCCATCGCGGCCGAATAGTTTCGCAGCGGGGAACCC